>JANQIT010000075.1 GCA_028282025.1 Hwanghaeella sp.
TCCTGCCCTCGCTTTTGAAGTGATCTTGGGAAGGACGGGAAGAGAAGCCGGCGGCCCCCCCTCCCCTGTCCCTACCCTATTGGGCGAGCCAAGCGTTGAAACGCTCGTTCAGCTCATCCTGATAGTCGGCCCAGAACGCGAAATCGTTCTGGATGGCCGTCTTGAAGTTCGCCGGTGCCGTCGGCATATGCGGCGCCATGTCGATGCCGGCTTCCGCATGCTTGCCGATCAGCGGCACGGACGAGGACCGCGCCGGACCGTAGGAGATCCAGGCCGCCTGGTCCGCCAGACGCTGCGTGTCCGTGGAGAAAGCCACGAAATCGAGCGCTTTTTGCTTGTTCGGCGCACCCTTCGGAATCACCCACAGATCCAGGTCGTAGACCTGACCGTCCCAGACGATTTCGAACGGTTTATTCTCGGACGCGATGGCGTTGAAGATACGGCCGTTATACGCGGTCGTCATGACGACTTCGCCGTCCGCCAGCATCTGCGGCGGTTGTGCGCCGGCTTCCCACCAGATCACATCGTCCTTGATGGTATCCAGCTTGGCGAAAGCCCGGTCGACCCCTTCCGGCGTCTGCAGCAGTTCGTAGACCTGGTCGTTCGACACACCGTCGGCGATCAGCGCCATTTCCAGGTTGGCTTTCGGCCCTTTCCGCAGGCCGCGCTTGCCCGGGAAATTCTTGGTATCGAAGAAGTCCGCCATGGTGGCCGGCGCGTTGCCGCCCATCTTTTCGCTGTCATAGGCATAGATCGTCGACCAGACGATGTTCGCCACCGCACATTCATGCAGCGTGCCGGGCAGGAAATCGTTCTTAGCCGCGGTGCCGTCCGGCGCCGCCGGCAGGATCGAATGGTCGATCGGCTCCAGGATGCCTTCGTCGCAACCGCGGACCGCGTCCGACAGTTCGACGTCGACCAGATCCCAGATCACGTTCCCGGCTTCGACCTGGGCTTTCACCTCGGCCAGGCCGCCATTGTAGTCTTCCGACCGGATGTTGATGCCGGTCTTGGCGGTGAAGGGCTCGTGATACGCTTTCACCTGGCTCTTGGTATAGGCGCCGCCCCACGAGACGACAGTTAGATCGGCGGCATTCGCGGCCGTAAGGCCCGCAAATCCCAACGCTGCGACGGCCGCAACCGTCGACTTCAACACCATTTTCATTACCCAGTTCTCCCTAGTTCAACTCAACCCAACTCGGAACCCCGTCCCTCGGCCCTCCCCATCGCCAGACCGAAACCGGTTTTCCTGCAATGCCGCGATTTAGGGACCGGCGGCGGGTCCGCATGGCCGGGATAGACGTCTTACGCGTCCAACGCCCGGCAATCCTCCGTTACCCAACCGACACGCACCTGTTCGCCCTCTTTCAGGCTGGCATGGCCCTGCGCGTTCGGCACCTTGACGATGAACTCCGAATTCCCGGAGACCGTCAGCCGTGTCCGGATGTGGTCGCCCAGATAGATCAGTTCCTCGACCCGGGCGTCGTTGCTGTTGTCGCACTGGCCTTCGCCGGGATTGATCATCACCCGTTCGGGACGCAGCGACAGCGTGGTGCGCTGGCCGGCGTCCGCAACATTGATCCGAAGGGCTTGCACGGTTCCGCCGCCGCCTTCCAGGGTCACTTGGCATTCATTGCCGTCGATAGCATCGACCCGGCCGTACAGGCGGTTGTTCTCCCCGATGAAAGACGCGACGAACGCATTCTCCGGCGCTTCATACAGAACGCTCGGCGGGGCCAGTTGCTGAATTATCCCGTCGTCGAACACCGCGATTCGGTTCGACATGGTGAGCGCTTCCGACTGATCGTGGGTGACGTAAACCACCGAGACACCCAGATTTTCGTGGATGTGCTTGATCTCGTATTGCATTTCCTCACGCAGGTTCTTGTCCAGCGCGCCCAGCGGCTCATCCATCAGCACCAGTTCCGGTTCGAACACAAGCGCGCGGGCGACCGCCACGCGCTGCTGCTGACCGCCCGACAATTGGGCCGGCCGCCGGCCGCCGAATTCGGGAAGGCGCACCATCTCCAGCGCGCGATTTACCTTCGCCTCGACATCGGCTTTGGAAAGGCCGCGCACTTCCAACGGAAAGGCGAGGTTCTCGGCCACCGTCATGTGAGGAAACAGCGCATAGTTCTGGAATACCATGCCGATCCCGCGCTTGTGCGGCGGCACGTTGTTGATCGGCGTCCCGTTCAGCCGGATCTCGCCATGGGTCGGCACTTCGAATCCCGCCAACATCATCAGGCACGTCGTCTTGCCCGATCCGCTGGGCCCCAACATGGTCAGGAACTCACCGCGGTGAACGTCGAGGTTTAGATCTTTGACGACCAGAATTTCGCCGTCATAGCTTTTTTGGACATTGTCGAAATTAACGATGTAATCGGATGTCATGCCCGATGTATCTGCCTCTCGCCCCGGCCGGTTTGAGCGCCCGCAACGCCACCGACCCATATACGCCTGTTCATCTATCGCCGGGTTGTTTTCAACCTCGACCGCGCCGCTCTATATGACGGCTTTATGAAAGCCTAGCCTAGCCGCTTGGGAAAAGAAAAGCGCAATCTGCCATCCCCCGGCAACAATGTCGCAAGGGCTGGCAAAAGGGCGTCAAGGTAACAGCGCAGACGGGCTACTGGGCGGCGTACAGCATCTTGCTGTCGGTGTCGCCCGCCGGACATCGCTGCAGGCCGAGTTCGTCCCACACATGATCGAGTGCGTCGATCAGCCGGTCCATGCTGGCATCGTCATGCAGCGGCGTGGGCGTCAGGCGCAACCGTTCCGTCCCACGCGGCACGGTCGGGTAATTGATCGGTTGGACGTAAATCGCGAACTTCTCCAGCAGCATGTCGGACGCCGCCTTGCATTTTTCCGCATCGCCCACCAGCACCGGCACGATGTGGCAAACGGACGGCAGGAACGGGATCCCCTTCTCCGTAAGGCGCGCCTTCAGGGTCGCCGCCCGCTCTTGATGGCGCGCCCGCATGTCCTGCGCATCGTACAGGATCTCTATCGATTTCAGCGCCCCAGCGGCAATGGCCGGCGGCAGGGCGGTCGTGAAGATGAAGGCATTACCGAACGACCGCACGAAATCGACCAGATCGGCATTCGCCGCGATGTACCCGCCGATAACGCCGAAAGCCTTGCCCATCGTGCCTTGAACGATGTCGACGCGATCCATCACCCCGTCTCGTTCTGCAACGCCGGCGCCGTGTTCGCCATACATACCGACCGCATGCACTTCGTCCAGGAAGGAGAGCGCGTTGTGCTTTTCGCAAACATCGAGAATCTCGGCAATCGGCGAGATATCCCCGTCCATCGAATAGACGCTTTCGAACGCCACCAGCTTCGGCCGGGCGGGGTCGTCAGCCGCCATCAGTTCGTCCAGATGGGCCGGGTCGTTGTGCCGGAAGATACGCTTGTCCGCGCGCGACTGGCGCATACCCTCGATCATCGAATTGTGGTTCAATTCGTCGGAGTAAATGATGCACCCCGGCAGCTTGGACGCCAGTGTGGACAAGGCCGTCAGATTGGCCACATAGCCGGATGTGAACAGAAGCGCGGCGTCCTTTTGGTGCAGCGCGGCCAGACGCCGTTCCAGCGCCCCATGCAGATGGTTCGTGCCCGAGATATTCCGCGTTCCGCCGGCCCCGGCGCCCTGCTGGTCAATCGCATCGATCATCGCCTGGCGAACGCGCTGATCCTGTCCCATGCCGAGATAGTCGTTCGAACACCAGACCAGAACGTCCTGCGGCCCGTGTTCGGTATGCCGCCGGGCATTCGGAAAGGCGTCGGAGCGACGCTCCAGGTTGGCGAAGAAACGATAATTGCCTTCGTCCTTCAACCGATCCAGACCGGCCCTGAAGAAGGATCCGTAATCGCCGTCAAATTCCATCGAATACCCCATTCGCGCTTCCGCCGCGGATGCTCAACCCTCCGCGTACCCTGTGTTCTACGACAGAGTAGGGCATTGGGCCACTGTCACATTGTCCTAGGTCAATCGCGTGCCGGACGGCGGCCGCCTGACCGCCATCCGGGCCGCCGTCCGCACCGTCTCCTACATATGCCCTTCTTGTTTCAGCCAGGCATGTGTGTCGTCCAAGGCGCGGCCGAACCGTTCAACGACCTGATCCAACTGCTCGCCCGTGATGATCAGCGGCGGCGAGAAGGCAACCACATCCATCCCGATCGCCCGTGTGATCACACCGTGATCCTGGGCGCGCGAGAAGACGTGCGGGGCAATCGCCAGCGACGGATCGAACATCTTGCGCGACGCCCGGTCCGGCGACAGATGCACCGCGGCGATCAGTCCGGTGCCGCGCACCTCGCCGACAATCGGGTGATCTGCGAACCGCCGCAGGCCGTCCTGCAGATGGTGGGCGACGCTCTTCACATGTTCGAACAGGTTGCGTTCCTCATAGATATTCAAGGTTTCCAGCGCCACGGCGGCCGATACGGGATGGCCGGTATAGGTATAGCCGTGCCCGAAGGTGCCGATCTTGCCGGAATTGTTGCTGACGACCTCTGCGACTTTCTCATTCACCATGACGGCGGAAATCGGCAGATAGGCCGAAGACAACGCCTTCGCGCAGCTCAAGATATCGGGCTGGATGTTGAAAGACTGACACCCCCAGGGCTCGCCGGTCCGGCCGAACCCGCAGATCACTTCGTCGGCGATCATCAGAATGTCGTATTTCTTCAGAACCGCCTGCACTTTCTCGAAATAAGTTTCCGGCGGCAGGATGACGCCCCCCGCGCCCATGATCGGCTCGGCGATGAACGCGGCTACCGTATCGGGGCCTTCGTCCAGGATCATCTGTTCCAGATTGGCGGCAAGGCGCGTCGCGAAATCCGCTTCCGTTTCGCCGTCTTCCGCGAACAGCCAGTGATGCGGACAGTCCGTGTGCTTTATGTTCGCAATCGGCAGATCGAAGTCCGCATGGTTCGCCGGCAGGCCGGTCATGCTGGCCGACGCCACCGTGACGCCGTGATATCCCTTGATGCGGGAGATGATTTTCTTCTTTTCCGGCCGCCCCAAGGCGTTGTTGTAGTACCAGACCAGCTTGACGACCGTATCGTTGGCTTCGGAACCGGAATTGGCGAAGAAGACCTTCGACATCGGCGCGGGCGCCATGGTGATCAGCTTCTCGGCCAGATCGATCACCGGCATCGTCGTCTTGCTGGCGAAGATGTGGTAGTAGGGCAGCTCGCGCATCTGTTTGGCGGCGGCCTGAACCAGGCGTTCTTCGTTGAAACCTAGCGCCGTGCACCACAGGCCCGCCATCGCTTCGATGTACTGCTTGCCGCCATCGTCGTAGACATACACGCCTTCGCCGCGCTCGATGATGATCGGGCCGGTATCCTGATGTTTCTTCAGGTTCGTATAGGGGTGCATTACATAAGCGATATCCCGGCTGGCCGGGGAGTTACCCAGTTCCGTCATGGCGAAAATCCCGCAAAGTTTGTCGTTGGTTGCCCGAAGCTTGGCATATCGCAGCCGCGACTAACACCGAAAAGATGACACATCTGCGTCTCGAAAGTTGCAGGTCTCAGATGTCGGTTTTACCAGCCAGGGCGGCTATTTCTTCACCCTCGATCAGGTATGAAAGTTCTTCACCCTCGATCAGGTATGAAAGACGGTCGAGTTTGAAACCGTCCGGGTTCAGCATGTCGAAAAAGGTGCGCGCGTCGAAATCGAGCCTATCAACGTGCCATTCGATTCGCCCCCATCCACGCTCCACGCATAAACGGGCCAACGCCGCCATCAGGTTCCGGCCGATCCCTTGCCGGCGGTACGGCTGACGAACGTAACAGTCGGACAGGCACACCGCGCCCGCGCCGGTATCGAAGGCATAGACGGTGCTGAACGCCGCGTAACCGGCCAACACCCCTTCACGCCACGCACCGAGAGCCATGAAACGCCCAGCCCCGCCCGGACCGTCGGCGCGCAATCGTTCAAGCGCCTCGTCCGGCGACAATGTCTCCGCCTTGTTGAAATAGGCCAGCATCTCCCGCCTTGCATCGGCCAGGGCGGGCAGGTCTTCCGCGGTTAACAGACGGATTTGCAGAGCGGACACGCCGGAGAAACGCGCGTCAGTTGTTCACAACGCCGGCGTTCCAGAACACGCTGGGGCCGCCCGCCAGTTCGATGGCCAATTTCAGCGCACGCTGCAACTGTTCGTCATCTTCGGTTTCAGGATCGTCGGATATCTCCAGATCCGGCACGATCCCGCCTTCGACCGAATGGCCGTTCGGCGTGAAATAAAGGGCCGTGGTCAGCTTCATGCCGCGATTGTCGGGCAGATCGAAGATGGTCTGCACCGATCCTTTGCCGAAGCTCTTCTCCCCCACCAAAACACCGCGGCGGCGGTCCTGCATGGCGCCGGCCACAATCTCCGATGCCGAGGCGCTGCCGTGATTGATCAGCACCACCAGGGGTTTCCCGCCGGTCAGGTCGCCGTCATGGGCGCTGAATTCCTGCCCGCTGTCGCGGCCCTTGGTGTAAACAACCAATCCGGAATCCAGGAACAGGTCCGCGACCTGCACCGACTGGTCCAGCAAGCCGCCCGGGTTGTTCCGCAAGTCGAGGACGAAAGCCTGAACGCCCCCCTCGTCCCGGCGGTTCAACTCGTTAATGGCGTCGGCCAGATTTGCGCCCGTTCCGCTGGAGAAGCTGGTGACCCGGAGATATCCGACTTCGCCTTCGACCCTGCTTTTTACCGAGGCGACGCGGATGATTTCCCGGGTGACCGTCAATTCCAGGTCCGACGATCCGGCGCGGGCGATCCGCAAAGAGACATCGGTGCCCGGTTCGCCGCGCAGCAGGTTGATCGCCTCCCGCAAGCTCAAAGGCTCCAGCGCCGTACCATCCGCATGCGTGATGACGTCGCCGGGCTTCAGACCGGCCCGCGCGGCGGGCGTACCTTCAATCGGGCTGACCACGCGCAACGGACCGTCACGCTTGGTAATCTCCACCCCCAGCCCGCCGAACCGGCCGCGCGTCTCTTCCTGTAGATTCTGAAAGGCGGGGCGGTCCAGATAATCGCTGTACGGGTCGAGCGAAATCAGCATCGCATGGGTCGCGGCGCCGACCAGCTTGTCCGCCGGAAGATCGTCCTGTTCCGCCAGGGCGTCGCGCAGCCCTTCCGTCGCGGCCTTGATCAGGGTGGCGTCGTCGACGGGATGGACATAGTCGTCCTTCACCCGGTCGAAAACGCGTTCGAAAATACGCAGATCGCGGTCGACAACGCGGGTCGGCGCGGCGTCGGACCGCAGCGCAATGATTTCCTGGTGCAGCTTGTCGGCCGCCAAACGGGCATCGGCCGCCGGGTATCCGGCGTTTACACAACCGACGATGACACCAAGCGCCGCGCCGGTGGCGCAGAACAGGACCGACTGACGGTGTTTTCTGTAGAACGCACGCATCGCCAGCGGTGTGCTAATCATGTTCACCTATCCATACACTCGTATCCGAAAAACCGGACCTTCGGTTCAAATCTGACGATTTAGCCCCTTCAGCGTCAAGGAAAATGACACGCGCCGCCGGCCCGTGCCGAAACGCCAGGACCGTTCCGAACGGCCGGTCAGCCTTTCAGCGCCGCGATCACCGCCGCCGGGTCCAGCCGGTTGCGGTAGTCGGGATCGGCGAACGCCTCGACCAGTACGCCGTCCCGCGACACGACAAAGGTGCCGGGAATCGGAAGCTGCCAACTATCGTCGCCGTTCAGCCTTTCAATATCGATGCCGAGTTTCCCATACAGGCCGCGAACCGCGTCCGGCAATGTCCAGACAAGGCCGTAGGCGCGCGCGACCGTGTTGCCCACATCGCTCAACACCTCGAATTCCAGCCCGTGCTTTTCCGACATGCTGACCGTCTCGTCCGGCAGTTCCGGGGTGATCGCCACCAACTCCGCGCCAAGCGCTCTGATCTCAGCCAGGTTCTGCTGCAACGCCCGAATTTCCACATTGCAGTACGAACACCAGGTTCCCCGGTAGAACGAGACCACCAACGGCCCCTTCCGCCGTAGATCTTTCGAAGAAACCGTGCGGCCAAGCGCGTTCGGCAGTTCGAAATCGGGCGCGGCGTCCCCTGCCTTCAAGACAGCGCTTTGGATACCCGTGGCCTTCAGCGCCTGAATGCTGCCATCCAGCGTGTTCCAGTCCGCTTCCTCCATGACCTCGCGGCGGGCGGCTGTATTCTCCTCCAGGGCTTTTTGAAAGCTCATCGGTTTTTCCTTCGGCTGGTTCGTTTCTTGCCGTCAGTCATACGGCGGCGCGGGCCCGGGCGGTAGGGGCGGGGCCGTCAACAGTCCTTCAACTCAACGCGACCCGGCCTGCCTCGGCTCGGCACGCTTCACCGCGGCGCCAAGGCTCCGGGCAGGCTGACTTCCAAAAGCTCGAAATCCGCGCTCACGCCGCTGAAACCGTGCGGCAGACCGGCGGGAACGACCAGCGCGTCGCACGGTGCAAGGGCGGTGGGGCCACCGCCGTCCATGGTCAGCGACGCTTCGCCCGCCATCACGAAGAAAAACAGAAATTCGCCCGCGTGGGTCATCGTCCCGCCGTCGCCGGACGGAGCGTCGGCCCGCACCACCCGGGCCCCCGCCAGATCGTCCGTTGCCTGTTCAATGCCAAGGTCGCGGAAGGAAAACCCGTTCGTCCGCCAGGGAGACCACGACGCCTCGGCGGCGATGTGACGAACAAACCGCTGACCGGAAAAGTCCCGTTCCGGGTTCAGCACGCCGGTCGGCAGATCGAAGCGATGTTCCACCATGGTCGGATGTTCCGCCGGGCAGCCGATCTCCACCACTTCCAGGCCGTCCGAACATTCCAGCACGCGGTGGCGGATCTCCGGCGGCTGCAGGACGCAGTCGCCGGCATTCAGGATGAAGGGCTCGCCCTGATCCTCGTAAACCAGACGGACCCAGCCCTTGTAGCAATAGATCATCTGGAACCGGACTTTATGAAAATGAACATAATCCGGAACGGGACCGCCGTTCGGAATTCGGATGTGGGAGGCGATAAAGCGCCCGCCCTGACGGTCGGGAATCAGGTCGCGGTACAGCATCCCCGCCCGCCCGACGCCCCAGCCGTCATCGTCGAACCTTGTGTGAACGAACGTGGATTCGCCGTCGGGCCCCGCGTAGCCGGGTTGCGGGGGCACGATTTCTATCGCCGCGCCGTCCGGGGCCGTCAGCGTGTTCGCAACGGTCTGCG
>JANQIT010000079.1 GCA_028282025.1 Hwanghaeella sp.
CCGCGGGGTTCTCACCGGCCCAGGCAACGGCCAGGGTCACCGGATGATGACCCTTCTCCGCGGCGAGCGCGGTAAACTTCTCCGCCGTTTCATAGACCCATTCCTCGCCATAGCGCGCCGCATAGTCTTTGTTCGTGATGATCCGGCCGCTGTCGGGGCGTTTGCCGACGCCGTACTTGCCGCTCAACAATCCGCCCCCAACCGGGGAATAGGTGATGACGCCCAGGTTTTCCGCTTCGGCCAGCGGCAGGATTTCCACCTCCACCTGCCGTTTCACCAGGGAATACATCGGCTGGATCACGTCGAAGCGCGGCCACCCGTATTGAGCGGAGAGGCCCAACCCCTTGGCCACCTGCCAGGCGGCGTAGTTGCTGCAGCCGAGATAGAGCACCTTGCCGTCGGCGACGAGTTTTTCCAGCGCGCGCAGCGTTTCCTCCAACGGCACAACGGGGTCCCAGCGATGCATGAACAACACGTCGATGCGGTCTGTCTGCAGCCGCTGGAGGCTGTTCTCCACGGCGCGCAGGATGTGCCGCCGGTTTCCGCCGCCGCTGTTGGGATCGTCGCTCATCTGATTGAAACATTTGGAGGTGATGACAAGCTCGTCCCGTTCCTCCTTAATCAGGTCGCCCAATATGGTCTCGGCCGCGCCGCGCGTATACATGTCGGCGCAATCGAAGAAATTGACGCCCTTGTCCCGGCAGGCCGCATACATCCTGGCGGATTCCGCCTGATCCGCGTCGCCGCCGAAAGACATGGTTCCAAAGCAAAGTTCTGAGACCTGGACGCCTGTATTTCCAAGTGGTTTGAGCTTCATATCTGTATCTCCCTGCGACGTTCGTGACTGTTTTTTAGCTGCGGCCGCACGGTTTGGCATGTCTTCCCGCGGTCAAGACTGTTTACACGGCAGGCTGCTTGCATCTTCGGTTCTTTTGGCTCATACACCCTGTGAATTTGGTCGGGAGGCTGCTTCCGGCCATTTGCTATTGTGGAAACGGACTTGGACACCGCATGTCGAAAGAAGACCTGATTGAGCTTTCCGGAACGGTCATGGAAAAGCTGCCGAACGCAATGTTTCGGGTAAAGCTGGAAAACGACCACGAAATCATTGCCCATACGGCGGGTAAGATGCGGAAGTTCCGGATCCGGGTCATGGTCGGCGACCGGGTGGATGTTGAAATGACGCCCTACGATCTGACCAAGGGCCGGATTACCTTCCGCCACAAATAGCGACGGCCCGTTGGGATCCGTGCGTTTCAGGGGCCTTCAGGCCCCTTTTTGCTTTTCCGTCCGCGCCAGCGCCAATGCGGCGGCGACCCCGATCATACAGGCCAGCGCCGAATGCCAGATTGCGCCGTGCCAGCCCCCGGCATAGGACACGATCAGCGCCATGATCGGCGGGCCGGTCAGGCTGCCCATGTTGGACCCCTGCATCATCAGACCGTTCACCACCCCGATCAGCATGGGACTTGGGGCATGGACCGCCGTACCGGCCAAAAGGCCGCCGGGGATCATGCCGCCGATGGCGCTGAAGAGGAAGGCGGCTGCGATCCGGCCTTCCACCGGCAACCAGTCGCCGAAGATGCCGATCCCGCAAAAGGCCATGCCCGCGAAGGCGGCGATCAACAGGGGCGCACGCCCGGCGCCGCGGGCCAGCAGCGCGCCCGCGGCAACGTTCCCGATTATGTTTGCGGCCACGACAAGGGCCGTCGCCAAGGCGGCGTCGGTCGGCGGCAGGCCCATCTCGTCGATCAGATAGCTCGGCAGCCAGGACATCACGGCCAGGAACTGGATCGAATAAACCCCGAATGTCAGCGCAAGCAGCCAGGGGCCCTTTGCCGAGGCGACGCGGCGCAATCCTTCGATGGCGCCGATAGCGGCGTGTCCGGTGGGCGGTTGCCAGCGGGCCGGACGCGTGGCCAAGGTTACGATCACCGCCATACCGGCCGCCAGTCCGGCATTCAGCAGCCAGACGCCGCGCCAACCGATCATCGGCATCAGCGCCGGGGCCAGGGCGATGGCGATGGCCATGCCGGCGGGGACGTAGGCGCCCCAGATTCCAAAGGCCAGATCCCGGTCCCGGTCGAGTACCGCGCCGACGATCATTCGCGGGGAAGAGACGGCGACGCCGATGAAGCCGAAGCTTTCCAACCCCCGGCTCAGCATCAGTTCCAGGCCGCTGCCCGCCATCCCGCCCCAAAGGGAGCCGAGCGCGAGACAGAACAGGCTGAT
>JANQIT010000130.1 GCA_028282025.1 Hwanghaeella sp.
CGTCGTAGTTGAAGCTCCAGCCATAGCCGTCGATCTGGCCGGGACGGAAGCTGTTGTTCGCATCGCTGCCGATCAGGGCGCGGCGCTCGTCATTGTAGGCGTCGCTCAACAGCGTTTCGACCGGCACGTCGACGAAGTTCGGATCGCCGTAGAACATTTCGCGGTCCGCATAGCTCAGCTTCATGGCCTCGGTGACGGTGTGGACGAATTCCGGTCCGACCGGGTCCATGCCGGCAATGTCGATCCCCTTCAGCAGGGCCAGATTCTGCAACAGGACGGGGCCCTGGCTCCAGGGGCCGCACTTGTTGATCGTGTAGCCGTGATAGTCGTAGGTCAGCGGCTTTTCATAGGTCGCCTGCCAGGATTCCATGTCGGCGCCGCGCAGCAACGCGTGATTGGGCCGGCCGGTGACGTCCATGGCCGGCTCTTCGCGGCAGAAGCGGTCGATTTCCTCGGCGATGAACCCGGTATAGAAGGCTTTCTGGGCCGCTTCGATCTGTTCGGCGCGGTCGCTGCTTGCCGCTTCCGCGTCCTTCACAAGACGTTTCCAGGTGTTCGCCAGGGAGACGTTCTTGAACAGGCTGCCCGGTTCCGGCACGTCGCCGCCCGGCAGATAGATCGCCGCCGAAGCCGCCCAATGATCGCGGAACATCGGCGCGATGGAGGCGATCACGTTGGTGACGGCGGGCGTAATCGGATAGCCGTTCTCCGCGTAGTGGATCGGCACTTCCATCAGGGTCGAAAGCGGCAGGGTGCCGAGGTCTCGCAGCATCAACATCCAGGCGCCAAACGCGCCGGGCACGGTCGCCGCCAGCAGGCCGGTGCCGGGCACAAGATCCAGACCCAGGTCGCGGTAGGCTTGCGGCGTGGCGGCGGCGGGGAAGGGCGCCTGGCCGCAAATCACATGGGTGCTGCCGCTGCTGGCGTCGTGAAACATGATCGGCACATCGCCGGCCGGGCCGTTCATGTGCGGTTCCACCACCTGCAGGACCATGCCCGCCGTGAAGGCCGCGTCGAAGGCGTTGCCGCCCAGTTCGAGAATCCGCATCGCCGATTGCGAGGCCAGCCAATGCGTCGACGCGGCGGCGCCGAACGTGCCGGTAATTTCGGGACGGGTCGTGAACATGACGTTTCCTCTGGCTCTTTATAGGTGTGCGGCGTTCTGACAGGTCAGGTGCAAGGCGGCAAGACGGCTCGCAGGAAAAGCACCCATGTCCTGGAGAAACAATCGCACCGCCGGACAGGTAAAGAGATCACGCTGCGAGCCTTCGGGTCCAGTGCGCGGTCCGGTCTTACCCGTTCGTCCGACGCCTTGCGCGGGGCCTCTCAGAGCAAGCTTTTGACGGCCGTCGCCGCGGTGACGAACCCGTTCTTCGCATAGCGTTCGTGATTCCGGTCGATATCCGCGATACGATAGAGGTAGTTCACCATCATGCCCGCGGATTCCCGCATCCCCTTGTCCGACCGGTCGCCCAGCCAGTTGATGCGTTCCAACTGCGCCCCGTTGCTGAGATGGAAGCGCGCCACCGGGTCGAACGGACGATCCCGGCGCTTTTCCGACAGCAGATAACGCGCGCACAACCGCATCAGCGCCGGTTTCAGGGCTTCGGCTAAATCCTCGTCGCCTTGCCAGCCGCCTTCGTCCAACAGGCGCGCCAGGTCGCCCTTGCCGAATTTGTTGCCCGATGTTTTCTTTAGCCGCTTACGGTCGTCCGCCGTCAGAATTTCCGGGTCGCCGCCGGCGATGGTGTCGGTCAGCCATTTTTGGAACAGCGGGATCGGCGACAGGGTCGAGAAAGCCTTCAGGTTCGGGAATTCCGATTTCAGTTCCTCCACCACGCGCTTGATCAGGAAATTCCCGAAACTGATGCCGCGCAGCCCCTCTTGCGTATTGGAGATGGAATAAAAAATCGCGGTGTCAGCGGCGTTCGGATCCATCGCCGGTGCGTCTTCGTCCAGCAGCGTCTGGATTGAGCCTGCGATTCCGTTGACCAGCGCCACCTCGACGAAGATCAAGGGTTCCGACGGCATACGCGGATGAAAGAAGGCGAACAGCCGGCGGTCCGAATCCAGGCGGTTACGCAGATCCGTCCAGGACCGGATTTCATGGACCGCTTCATAGGCGATCAGTTTTTCGAGCAGCGCGGCGGGACTATCCCAACTGATGCGTTGAAGCTCCAGGAAGCCGATATCGAACCAGCTTGCCAGCAGCCGTTCCATCTCGCGGTCCAGCGCCGTCAGGGCGGGCGACCGCCTGGCGAAAGGCAGAAGGTCGGCGCGCATGTCGACCAGGAATTTCACCCCTTGCGGCAGTGCGTTGAATTGCGTCAGCAAGGCGCGGCGGGGGGGAACCAGCGCGTCCTGCAGATCCTGAAGCGTGCGCCATTCGTCCTCGAACGTTCCGGCGCGGTAGGCGTCGATTGCGCTTTCGATCCTTGCAGGATCCGGTGCGAAATTCTCCGCCAGCAATTCCAGGAAACGCTGGCGTCCCTGCTCGTTCAGTCCGAGATAGTCTTCGCCCAACTGCGCGGCGCGCGCCCTGGCGGACACTTCGCCGCCTTCGGCCTCAATACAGGCGCGCATGCGTTCCAACAGAATGTCCGCGGATTTCCCTTCCAGGCTGTTGGATACGGCGTCCCCGTCCAGACTGGCCGAGAGATCGTGCCAGACCCGCTGCACGCTGTTTACCGTGCGGGTCCAGAAAGTATTGGGTTCCGGTGTTACGGCCTCGCTCATACCCTGCGTCCTGTCGTGACTTTCCAACTTTGCCGGCTTATTCAAACCGTATCTGAACATGGGGGCGTCACGCCCCTCAAGTCCAGATTCGGATTGTGACAAAGAGGCTTAAAGAACGTGCCGCGAGATCGACTTCCAAGCGCCTTGTGGGTTTCCGCGACCTTGCGGCAATTGAACGCGTCCGGCGGGTTCGCCGCAGTGGTCAACAAGGGAGAGCCCGAGAGCGGCGTGCTGGTCGTCCGCCTGAACCTGCTGAACGGGACGAGCCATCTGTTAAGCGAGACCCGCGACTTGGACGGCGGGCTTGCCTGGCTGCCTCCGCTCGGCCCCGAGCCGTTGCCGGACGAAAAGGCGGACGCCTATGTCGAGCGGACCATGGCCCGCGATCCGGATGTCTGGATTGTCGAAGTGGAAACCCGCGATGGGAAGAACCCGTTCGATGGGAAGACGATTGGCTGACGGCGCGCCGGACTTTCCTACCAACCCGCTTGCGTGGCGTAGAACATTTTCGCGGACGCAAAACAAAACAGGAAATTGTCCAGCCCCGTCAGGTCCCGATCCGCGTCCAGAAGCGGTTCGATCTTGTCGCGATGGACCAGATCGAAAATCGGGCTGTCCATCATGATGAAATCCCGGACATCCGGATTCTGCCTGTCCAGCAGCGACGTGATCGGCGCGTTGAAGCCGAACTTCTGGCGCGAAAACAGGATCTCGTCCGGGACGTACCCTTCGGCCGCCTTGCGCAGAAGATATTTGCTGTAGCCGTTGTGGATCAGAAGTGCGCTCGGCACGGTGAGCATGAATTCGACAAGCGGCCTGTCCAGAAACGCGGTCCGGTTTTCAATTGAATGGTACATCCAGTTCAGGTCGCCGCAGAACAGCGTGGCGGGCACCGAT
>JANQIT010000139.1 GCA_028282025.1 Hwanghaeella sp.
CTGGCGTCTGGCGATCAAGCCGGGAAGGCCCGTCGGTCTGGGTCAGATGGCCGCCGGCGACGGGCGCAGCGTGCCGGTGATCGGTTTGCCGGGCAATCCCGTCGCGGCCTTCACCACCTTCGGCCTGCTGGGACGGCCGCTGTTGCAGAGGTTGTCGGGCCAGGACGCCGCCGCGCCGCCGCGCTTTCCGGCGATTGCCGGTTTCGACTACAAGAAGAAAAAGGACCGGCGGGAATTCGTGCGGGTGCGCGTCGCCGGCTGGTCCGAGGATGGGCGTCCCATTCTGGAAAAGTACGGACGAAGCGGCGCGGCGATCCTCTCCTCCCTGGTGGGGGCGGACGGTTTCGCCGAATTGGACGAGGATCTGCTGCGGCTGGAAAAGGGGATGAGCGTCCCCTATCTTCCGTTCAGCGGGATTACCGGGTAGGCGAAGGAATATGAAGGTTTTGTATTTTGCGTGGCTGCGACAGCGCATAGGGATCGGCGAGGAACGCATCGAACCCCCGGCCGAGGTCAACAGCCCACGCGCGTTGGTCGCGTGGCTGGTCGCCCGGGGCGGCGGATACGAGCAGGCGTTTGCGGATATCGGTGCGATCAAGGTCGCGATCAATCAGGAATTCGCCGACTACGACGCCTTCATCAAACCCGGCGACGAAGTGGCCTTCTTCCCACCCGTGACCGGCGGCTGAGGAAACGCAATGGCGGTCCGTGTTCAGCGAGAGAATTTCGATGTCGGCGCGGAGCTGAAGGCCCTCACCGCCGGTAATCCCAAGGTTGGGGGATTGTGTGCTTTCACGGGTTTGGTGCGCGACCTGAACGAAGGGCAGGCGGTTGCGACCCTGACCCTGGAACATTATCCCGGCATGACCGAGAAAATGCTGCAGCGGATCGAAGCGGAGGCGAACCAGCGTTGGGAGCTGGAAGCCAGCCTTATCGTCCACCGCTACGGGACCATGCATCCGGAAGAAAACATCGTTCTGACCGCGGCGGCCAGCCGCCATCGCCGGAACGCCTTTGAAGCCTGTCAATTCATGATGGATTATCTCAAGACCGAGGCGCCGTTCTGGAAAGTGGAAGATACCGGCGAAGGCGAACGCTGGGTCGACAGCCGCGACAGCGATGCAGCCGCGCGTGCGCGCTGGAAACGGTGATAGGTTCCAAAATATAGGGTCATTGTGCAGCGACGGGCGGTCGTTATGAAACAAGCCTGTCGACCAAACCCAGGACTACCAGATAGCGGCCCGTCTTCGCGACGGCGACCAGCAGCAGGAACACCGCAAACGGGATCCGCAGGACGCCGGCGGCGAAGGTGATCGGATCGCCGATCAGCGGAACCCAGGAAAGCAGCAGGGCGGCCCGCCCATAGCGATTGACCCAACGGCCGGCCTTTTCCAACGCATCCGCTTTGACCGGAAACCAGCGGCGGTCCTGATAGTGCAGGCAGTAGCGCCCCAATCCCCAATTCACGACCGCGCCCAGTGTGTTGCCGATGCTGGCCGCAGCCAGAAGACCCCAGATCGAGAACAGGCCGGAGGCGGTCATGCCGCCCAGCAGGATCTCGGACGAGAAGGGCACAAGCGTGGCCGCCAGAAAGGCGCTGAGAAAAAGACCGAGATAGCTTTCCAAGACAAGATCCGGTTCAGAAAGAGGCGGTTGCGCCTGCTTAGAAGCTGCCGTTCAGGGCGTCAACGCGCGCCGGTATCGGTGATGCGCGATAAATACCGATTGAAAGAACGTGCGGACGGCTGGCTGCCGGAACACTGTACCGTGCGCGAACGAAGCGAGAGGACCGGATTTGGACATATCGGACTTGTATACGGGGTTGAGGGCGGTGGCGGATCTGTTTTCCACCGCCGAACTGCGCGTATCGCCCGTTTACCTGCTGGCGACCTTGCCCATCGTCTATGCGATCTATCGGCTGCGCCGGCCGGAGGGCGGGTTTCTGAGCTGGCTGATGCCCCGATCCATCTATATGCATCCATCGCATATGCTGGACATCAAGCTGTTCTTCGCCGGGCGTTTGATCGCCGCCCTTGGGATTCTGAACGTCACCTTTGTCGCGACGGCTACGGCGGCCTGGATCGGTGCGCGGCTTGGCGATGGGGAGATGTCTGGAGGGTTTTTGCCGCCCGCCCTTATCGCGCTGCTGATCCTGCTTGTGAACGATTTTTCCATTTATTGGATCCATCGTCTGCATCATGAATGGGATGCGATCTGGCCGTTTCATGCGGTTCATCACAGCGCTGAAGTATTGACACCGCTGACTGTGTATCGAAAACACCCGGTGTACGATCTCCTTTCCGCCGTGGTGCGGGGCGCTGCTTTCGGAGCTTTGCAGGGCGTGTTGCTCGGCCTGTTTGTCGGCAAGATAGAGGTTGCGTTGATCGCCGGCGTCAATGCCGGTTACTTCCTCTTCAACGCGCTTGGCGCGAACCTCCGCCACAGTCATCTATGGCTTGGCTACGGTCCGGTCCTGAGTAGAATTCTGATCTCTCCGGCGCAACATCAGATTCATCACAGCCGGGCGGCGCGCCACCACAACAAGAACTATGGAGAGATCCTGGCGATCTGGGATTGGATGTTCGGCACACTCTATGTCCCGCAGGCGGAGGAACAACTTCGTTTCGGAATTTCCGAAGGGCTCGACACCGAAGCGGCACAGCCGCATCCGACGCTGACATCCGCCTTGATCCTTCCGGTCCGGCAATCCTGGTGCATAGCGCTAACGGCTTTGACCGACCGGGCGCGGCTCCCCGACGACGGGAGGGAGAGCGGATGACCCGCGCCCTTTCCGGTTATCTCGACGGTTTGCGGTTTCTTGCCGCATTTCTGGTCTTGCTGTCCCACTTCGCCTATGAGCGGTTCAGCGGCGGTGCGTATCTCGCGATCCGGGACTTGAATCTCGGCAGTGACGCCGTGGTGCTGTTTTTCGTCCTTTCCGGCTTCGTGATCGCTTATACGGCGGATGTGAAGGACGCGTCGTTGGGAAGCTTTGCCTTCAAGCGGGCGACGCGTCTCTATTCCGTCGCGTTCCCCGCGCTGATCCTGACGATGCTGTGCGACAGGCTGGGGGCAAGCTTAGATCCTCTGGCCTATGACGGTTGGTGGTATAATCCCTTGCCGGCCGATTGGACGATGGCGCTTGGGTTGAGCTTCGCATCCGAATGGACCGGGTTCGGCGTGCGCCTGGGGACGAATGGCCCCTACTGGTCGCTAAGCTATGAGGTGGCGTACTACATCCTTTTCGGAGTCGCAGTGTATCTCCACGGGCTGAAGAAGTGGCTCCTGCTAGTGCTTCTGACGCCGCTGTTCGGCGTGAATGTCCTTATCCTCCTGCCGGCGTGGCTGTTCGGCGTATTCGCCTATCATGCGCAGAAGACCGCAGCGCGACTGAGCGTGACAACCGTCCGTCTGATAATCTGCGCGCCGCCGCTCGTCTATGCGCTGCTGCTGGGTGCGGATGCGCCCGGTGTGTTGAAGCTGGTGACGCTGGCCGTTCTGGGGGAAGGAGCCGTGAGCGCCTTGCGCTTCTCCGACGAGTTTGTGTGGAACGCCTTAATCGGCGGCCTGTTCGCCCTTCATCTCTATGCGGTCGCGGTTCTGTCGGCGCGGCGCGCGGCTGGAAGCCGCGAACAATCGGGTAGCCGCCTGATGAGCAAAGTCGTGACCTGGTTCGCGGGCGGTACATTCTCGCTCTATCTCGTCCACTACCCTCTGCTGCAAGCGGTCGATACGGTGCTTCCCGCCGGTCTGTCCGGTCCGGTGCGGGATCTGGCATTGCTCTCAACCGTGTTCGCCGGCTGCTACGTTTTCGCGGAGCTATTTGAGAGACCGCTGCCCTTTTACCGGCGTCTGTTCACAAGGTTGCCGGGGCGGCCGGACGTCCCGGGTCTTTATCGGTCGCGTCTGGCGAGATAGGCGTCGATCAGCGCGTGCAGCCGGTCCCGCCCGAAGCTTGGTTCATGGCCGCCATGAACCGTTCGAACAGGCAGGTCGCCCAGACGCTTCAGACTGGCGCAGTAGTCGGCGATATTGGAATCCGAAAAGCCGTCCAGCAGCGCCCCGTCATAGATACAGTCGCCGGAAAACAGCGTGCCTGTTTCCTCTTCCCACAGTCCGATGGAGCCCGGCGAATGGCCGGGAAAGTGCAGAATCTCAAACCGGCGGTCGCCGAGATCGATCATGTCGCCTTCCTCCACCAGACGGGTCGCGGTGCTGCCGTGAAGTGAATAGGCCCCGGGGTCGTACCCTTCATGCGGCAGGGCGGTGATGAAGCATTGGTTCGCCTTGCAGCGGTATCCGGCGCGCGCCAGTTCCTGCAACAGAACCGGATCGCTGAGGTAAAGGCCGTAGTCCGGCTTTCCGGCCCGCAAAGCGTCGGCTTCCAATGGATGAACGAGACACTCCTCGAACTCTCCATGGCATCCGACATGGTCGATATGCGCATGCGTGGCGGCCGCCGTCACCGGTTTGTCGATCAGGTGACGGGTCGCGTCGCGCAGGGAAACGACGCCCATGCCGGTATCGACGATCATGTCCCTGTCCCGGCCCCGGACGTGCCAGATGTTACAGCGCATCAAGGGAATGACATGCTGTTCCCAGATCAGGGTAATGTCGTCGTCGATGCGCCGGAAATCGTACCAGCGCTCCGCGATCTGCATGGCTGCCGGCGGGTCAGGCGGCGCTGGTGCTGATCAGGGCCGTCCGGTCGTCGGTACGGCGGACTTCCTCGTCATAGGCGCCCATCAGGGTCTGGCTCAACTGACCCGGCGTGAACTTGTAGGGACCGATTTCGGAAATCGGCGTCACCTCCACAGCAGTGCCGGTAAGGAAGGCTTCTGATGCATTCGCCATCTCTTCCGGTTGGATGTGGCGCTGGATGACGTCGATCCCCTCGCGCTGGGCCAGATCGATCACAGTGCGGCGGGTGATGCCGACCAGGAAGCAGTCCGGGGTCGGCGTATGCAGCTTGCCGTCCATCAGGAAGAAGATGTTTGCGCCGGTCGCTTCGGCGACCAGACCGCGGTAATCCATCATCAGGGCGTCGTTGAAGCCGGCGGCTTCCGCCTTGTGCTTCGACAGCGTGCAGATCATGTAGAGACCCGCGGCCTTGCTGGCGGTCGGCGCGGTGTCCGGGGCGGGGCGCTTCCAGTCGGAGATCTGCATCCGCAGACCCTTCATACGCGCTTCCGGCGAGAAGTAGGACGGCCATTCCCAGGCCGCGATGGCGACGTTGATCCGCGTCGTCTGGGCGGACACGCCCATCATTTCCGAACCGCGCCAGGCGATGGGGCGGACATAGCCGTCGACGATGTCGTTCGCTTTGACCACCGCTTCGCAGGCCGCATCGATTTCCGCGGCGCTATAGGGCACGTTGAAATCCAGC
>JANQIT010000172.1 GCA_028282025.1 Hwanghaeella sp.
ATTCTCCGAGGGGCGGAGCGTCACCAAGCCGCCGTTCCCGCGCATTCCCTTCGACGAAGCCATGATGAAATACGGCAGCGACAAGCCGGATTTGCGTATTCCGTTCGAGATCAGCGACGTGACGGAGGCGTTCCGCGGGTCGAATTTCGGGATTTTCGCCAAGGCGGTCGAGGGCGGGGCGGTGGTTCGCGCCGTCCCCGCACCGGGTGCGGGCGGGCAGCCGCGCAGCTATTTCGACAAGCTCAACGACTGGGCACGCGAACAGGGCGCTGCGGGGCTCGGATACATCGTCTTCGAGGACGGCGGCGGCAAGGGGCCGATCGCGCGGAATCTGGAAGACGAACGGGTCGCGGCCATCAAGGAAGCGACGGGCCTCGGCGACGGCGACGCCGTGTTCTTCGCCTGCGACAAGCCGAATGCCGCGGCATCCTTCGCCGGTGTCGTGCGGCTCAAGGTCGCCGAAGACCTCGACCTGATCGAGAAGGGTTGCTTCAAGTTCTGCTGGATCGTCGATTATCCGATGTTCGAATTGGATGAGGATACGGGCCGCATCGAGTTCAGCCACAATCCGTTTTCGATGCCGCAGGGCGGCCTCGAGGCGCTGGAGACGATGGACCCGTTGGAAATCAAGGCATATCAATATGATATCGTCTGCAACGGTGTCGAGTTGTCCTCGGGCGCGATCCGGAACCATCTGCCGGAGATCATGTACAAGGCGTTCGACATCGCCGGCTACGACAAGGACGCGGTGGAGTCCCGGTTCGGGGGCATGATCAACGCGCTGAAATACGGGGCGCCGCCGCATGGCGGGTCCGCGCCGGGGATCGACCGGATCGTCATGTTGATCGCGGACGAACCGAACCTTCGCGAGGTCGTGGCATTTCCGATGAATCAGCAGGCACAGGACCTGATGATGGGCGCACCGAACGACGTGGACGCCGAGCGGCTGCGGGAATTGCACATCCGGGTCAGCCTGCCGCCGGAAAAGAAAGAATAAACAAAGCGCAGTAACATTGTCGTCAGCGGGCAGGGAATGGCCCGCGATCGACGGCGAGTGTGGTAGAACGCCTGCATCGGCACCATATAGTTGGTCACGGAGGCTAATGAGACTGTGCTGAACATGCGAATGACTTCTGTTGGAAGACGGATCGGCTTGACCGGGTTGGCAACGGCATGTGCCGCGTCGTGGTTCTCGACGACCGCGGCCGCCGATGCATTGGCCGATATCGTTCCGCATCGCGCCGGGTATGAGCTGCGGCTCGACAAGGCGCGATCCGGCAGCGGCGTGGTCGATGTGACCGGGGTGCTCAGCTACGATTGGGCCGACAGCTGCGACGGCTGGATCATCGAGCAGCGCTACGTGATGCAGGTCATCCGCGGCGATGGATCGCCGGTGCAGATTTCCGCCAGCTATGCGAATTGGGAATCGAAGGATGGTCTCAAGTACCGTTTTTACGTCAAACGGTCGACGGCCGGCGCCGAGGCGCAGGAAGACGGCGAGGTCGAGGGCAAGGCGACGTTGGACCGGATCGGCGGTCCCGGTGTCGCCACCTTCCAGAAGCCCGGCAAGAAGACGATCCAATTGCCGGCCGGTACATCCTTTCCCACCGCCCATACGCTGGACCTGATGCGCAAGGCGCAGGCTGGCGACAAGTTCGACCGGCGGCCTGTCTTCGACGGCGCGGAAGTGAAAGGGCCGTCGACGATGAGCGCCTTCATCCTGCCGCAACGGCCCGTTCCGCCCGGCGGCAAATCGGAGGTCCTTTCAGAAGCCATCCCGGTCTGGCCGGTCAGTATCGCGGTCTTCCCGCAAGACGGGAAAGCGGCGATGCCGGAATTCGAGATGTCGATCTATCTCCAGAAGAACGGCGTCGTTCCGGAGCTGACCATGAACTACGGCGATTTCACCGTTCGCGGGCGGTTGAAACTCTACGAGCCGCTCAAGAAGGCCAAATGTTAACCGGGGCCGTGGCAGGGGTTCTGGCCTAGGTCGCGTGCCGTCCCCGCCGGATGGCGTCCTTCCCTAGTTTCTCTTGCACGGCGTCGAGGGCTTTTTCGGCCTTGTTGCCGCTCAGCGTATCCGTGGAGAAAAGGTCCGGCAGGTCGGCCTCCTGCGGGTCGGTGAGGTCGGCGGCCCCGATGCCAATCAGGCGGAAGAGGCGCCCGTCGGACTCCTTCTCGATCAGGGGCAGGACGGTTTGATACAGGGCTTCCGCCCGCTGGGTCGGCTCGCGAATGCGCCGGCTTCGGGTGATGATCTGGAAATCGGCGCTTTTCAGTTTCAGCGTCACCGTTTGTCCGGCGAGGCGCTTTGCCACCAGCCGGTCGGCGACCTTCTGGCAGAGGGGCCAAACCCGTTCTGCCAACTCGCTGGCTTCCGCGATGTCGAGCCCGAACGTTGTTTCCGCCGAGATGCTCTTGGTCGGCGCGTTGGGCGTGACCTTACGGTCGTCCTCGCCGCGCGCGAAGTGGAATAGGCGGCTACCGATGGAACCGTAACGCGCCACGAGGTCTGCCTCCTCACGCTGCTGGAGCTGGCCGATCGTCGTGATGCCGTCCCGGCGCAGCTTCGACTGCAGCGACTTTCCCACGCCCCACAGGATGCCAACCGGTTGCGGGGCGAGGAAGGACAGGGCCTGCGCGCGGCCGATAACCGCGAAACCCTTCGGTTTGTTCAGGTCGGAGGCGATCTTCGCCAGGAACTTGTTGTAACTGAGACCGATACTGGCGGTGACGTGGGCTTCGCCCTCGATCCGCAGGACCAGCCGCGCCAGCGACAGGGCGGGGCTGCCTTGGTGCAGCGCCTCCGTGCCGGTCAGGTCGAGGAAGGCCTCGACGATCGACAGCGGCTGAACCAGCGGCGTGACGCTGCGCATCAACTCGCGAATCTGCATCCCCGCCTCGCGGTACTTCGCCATGTCCGGGCGGATCACCACGGCGTCCGGACAGGCCTGAAGCGCCTTGAACATGGGCATTGCCGAACGGACGCCATAGAGCCGCGCCACATAGCAGGCCGCCGCCACGACCCCGCGCCGGCCGCCGCCGACGATGAC
>JANQIT010000184.1 GCA_028282025.1 Hwanghaeella sp.
TGTCCACCGTCAAGGCCACGCGGATGGCCAGTGAGGCGGACCTGTTAAAGGCCGCGCTTCCGCGCGCCAGGCGATTGCTGTTGGAAGGCGTGTCGGTGCTGGAGATCAAGTCGGGATACGGTCTGGATCTGGAAACCGAGATGAAAATGCTTCGTGTGGCGCGTGCGCTGGGCGGGGAACTGCCGCTGACCGTGCGGACAACTTTCCTTGGCGCGCATGCCCTGCCGCCGGAATACGCCGACCGGCCCGATGCCTATATCGGCCTTGTCTGCGATGTAGTGCTGCCGGCGGTGGCGGAGGAGGGGTTGGCTGACGCAGTGGACGCCTTCTGTGAAGGGATCGGATTTACGCCGGAGCAGACGGCGCGGGTTTTCGACGCGGCGCATGCGTTGGGACTGCCGGTGAAACTGCATGCGGATCAATTGTCCGACCTGGACGGCGCGGCGTTGGCCGCCCGCTACGGTGCGCTCTCTGCGGATCACCTGGAATACACGTCGGATGACGGTGTGGCGGCGATGGCAGCGGCCGGCAGCGTCGCCGTGCTGCTGCCGGGCGCTTTCTACTTCCTGCGCGAAACCAAGCTGCCGCCGATCCAAAGCTTCCGGGACAGGGGTGTCGGGATCGCGCTGGCGTCCGACAGCAACCCGGGTTCCAGCCCGGCGCATTCATTGCTGCTGATGTTGAACATGGCCTGCACCCTATTCCGGATGACGCCGGAGGAATCGCTGGCCGGCGTCACCCGTCACGCGGCCGCGGCCCTGGGTATGGCGGAAAGCCATGGGACTCTGGAGACCGGCAAGGCCGCCGACTTCGCGGTATGGGACATTGAGACGCCGGCGGATCTGTCCTACCGGATCGGCGACAATCCCTGCGCCCGAGTGGTGATCGCGGGCGAGACAGTGGCGCATGGTTAGGGCGGCCGCCGGGCTTCTGTTCTTCCTCTTCTGCGTGACGGCTGCGGTCCAGGCCGCCGAACCGTTTCAGGATTGCCCGGACTGCCCGGTGATGGTCCCCTTGACCCCCGCGCCGTTCCTGATGGGCTACGACCATGGGAAGAGCGCCGAACGTCCGGCGCGCATGGTTACCCTGGCGCGCCCCTTCGCGATTGCCCGGACGGAGGCCACCTACGATCAATGGAACGCCTGCGTTGCGGACGGCGCCTGCACCCCGCCCCGCCACGACCGGGGTTGGGGAGGGGGCAAACGGCCGGTCATCTATATCGATTTTCGGCAGGTCGAGGATTACCTCGCCTGGCTGAGCGCCAAAACGGGCCGCGCCTACAGACTGCCGAGCGAGGAAGAATGGGAATTCGCCGCCCATGGCGGGTTGAACGGCCCGGAACGCCCCCGATTGGACGGCATGGATCGGGCGAACTGCAACGATTGCGTAGAGGCTTGGGCGCACAAGACGTTCCCTGTCGCCAGCTTGGAGCCGAACGGCTACGGCCTGTACGACATGCTGGGCAATGTCATGGAATGGACGTCGAGCTGCTGGGTGGAAGATTACCAGTCCGACCGGGAGGCGGATTGCACACGGCGGGTGCGGCGTGGCGGGTCCTGGTATTTCAACCGATATGTCTCGACGCCGACATACCGCTACGGCGCCCTGACGGACCGGGTTTCCTATGATGTCGGATTCCGCGTCGCGGTGGATTTGCCCTGACGCGCCGCGCTGGAATGTTCTACGAGGTCGTGCGGTAGCCCTGCGCTTTCCAGTCGAGAATGCCGCCTTCCATATGCACCGTGTCCTCGAATCCGACCGCGACGAATTTGTCGAAATGGTCCGCGGTGCGTCGTCCGCTGCGGCAATGGAAAATGCCGATCTTGCCGGGCTCCGGCGCGGGTGCGTTGCTTAGAAAGGTGCTGAGCGGAAAAAGCACAGCCCCCGGAATACGCTCCGCGTTCCACTCGTTTTCCTCCCGCACGTCGATCAGAACGGCTTTGCCCGCTTCGATCAGACGGGCGCATTCATGAACATCGATCCCTTTGACAGGTCCTGCGCCGACGGTCATTCGATTGCTCCCAAGGCTTGATTCAGGTCCGCGATCAGATCGCCTTGATGTTCTAGCCCGACGGAGAGCCGAATCATACCCTCGGAGATGCCGACCGCCGCACGTTCGTCCTCCGTCAGGCGCGAATGCGTAGTGGAGGCGGGATGGGTGATCAGGCTTTTCGCGTCGCCAAGATTGTTGGAAATCCTGATCAGGGAAAGCTTGTTCAGCAGATCGAAGGCGGCGGGCCGCCCACCGTCGATTTCGAAAGTCACGACCGTGCCGCCCTGATCCATCTGCCGCCGCGCCAGCTCATGCTGGGGGTGGGAGGGAAGGAAGGGATAGGAAACCGCCGTAACCCGAGGGTCCTCTTCCAGCCAGGAGGCGATGGAGAGCGCGCTGCCGCACTGCCTGTCCACCCGCAGCGACAAGGTTTCCAATCCTTTGAGCAATACCCACGCATTGAACGGGCTCATGCTGGGGCCGGTATGGCGGATGAAGGGTTCAAGCTTCTCCTTACAATATTCCTTGGTGCCCAGGATCGCGCCGCCCAGACAACGCCCCTGTCCGTCGATATGCTTGGTGGCGGAATAGACGATGACGTCGGCGCCGAGTTCTATCGGACGCTGCAGCAAGGGTGTGGCGAAGACATTGTCGATGACGGCTTGCGCGCCTGCTGCGTGGGCCAGTTCCGTCAGGGCCGCAAGGTCCGTCAGCCCCAGCCCCGGGTTTGTCGGCGTCTCCAGGAACACGACGGCGGTCGGCTCGCATAGCGCCGCCTGCCATTCCTTCAGATCGGCGCCATCGACGAAAACCGTCGTCACCCCGTAGCGCGGCAGGATCTCGTTACAGATGTAGTAGCAGGACCCGAACAAGGCGCGGCTTGCGACCAGCCGGTCGCCCGCCTTTAACAGCGATATCAAGGCGGTGAACACCGCCGACATGCCGCTGGCCGTGGCGTAACACTGTTCTGCACCTTCGATCTGCGCCAGACGTTGCTGGAACATGTCGACGGTGGGATTGCCGTAGCGGCTGTAGACATAGCGTTGCAGGTCGCCCTTGAAGGCGGCCTCGGCATCCTCGGCCCGGGCATAGACATAGCCGGAGGTCAGGTACAACGCCTCTGCGGTTTCATCGAAGCCGCTGCGCTGCACGCCGCCATGCACGCCGATGGTGTCGGGATGCCAATGCGTTTCCGGGGCGGGAGGGGAAGCGCTCTCCGGTTTCAGAGGGAAGTCCGTCACGGTATCGACCGGTTGCAGAACAGGCATGTTACTCATCCTCTCAGACGTAACTCAGGACGCCAGCCGTTGGGGTTCGGCTTTCGCGTCGCGCCGGAAATCGGAAATGGTGGCGCGCCCGTCCACGGTCGGCTGGTAGAACAGGTCCACGCCCGCGCCCTTGCCGTTACGCAGCCGCCGCAGGGTCGGCTCATGCGTCACCTCGAATGCGTCGATGCCGCAGCGCTGCATGAACTGAATCTGATCCAGCAGAACGTCTCCCGTGGCCCGGATTTCTCCGCCAAAGCGATAGCGCTCCCGCAGCGTGCGGGCCGTGGTGTAGGCGCGTCCGTCGGTGAAGGACGGGAAAGTCACCCGGATGACCTGCAGTTGTTCAAGATCGTCTGCAAGGTCCGCCGCGTTTTCCCTGGCTTCAAGCGTCACGCCGACCGGCGCGCTGCGGGCGAGCAATGTTTCCCGTTCCTGCTTCCAACGGTCCAGCGGCACGATCAGGGGGCGTTGGGGCAAGGGGCGCAAATCCGCGTCCACGATCAGCCAATCGTCCTTGGTTTCCTGTCCGTTCTTGAACAAAGCCATCGATGTATCCTTTTCAAATGCGACTGTGTCGTCGTCTGTGATCGTTGCTGCGGTGTGAATACCGCATTCCAGTTTTTCGACGCCGCGCCAACGCCCGGCTCTTGGGTCCTCGTCGGGACGGGTGCGGTCGGTGCAGGGCACGCAGCCGATAGATGGGTAACCGTCGGCCTCCAGCGCACCGAACGCTTTCTGCAGAACGGCTACCTGGGTCGCCTTGCCGACGGTGACCTTACTGCCGCGTATCAGCGCCGTCAGGTCAGAAGGCACCGTTAATGTCCCAGGTTTCCACCGACAGCGTGCGCGTTGTTACAGACGGGTCCCGTTTCGGACCGTCGTCGTTCGCGGCCTTGCTGCAGGGCCTGGATTCCCTTTCGGCAGTGAGGGGGCGTGACGTCAACGGCTGGGGACCGGCAAGCGGGATACGAAATTTGGTGATGCGATGTCCCATGGTTCAGGTCCCTCCGTACAGGCGTTCCTTGAAGGGGGCTTCTCCGACGCGGCGATAGGTATCCAGAAAGCTCTCCGCCGGGCTTTCCCGGACGTCGAGGTAGGTGTCGACCACTTTTTCCACCGCATCGGTAATTTGATCTGCTGAAAAACCCTGTCCGACGATCTTGCCGATGGACGTGTTTTCATCCGCGCTGCCGCCCAGGGTGATCTGATAAAGTTCCTCATTCTTCCGGTCGACGCCGAGGATGCCGATATGGCCGACATGATGGTGTCCGCACGCGTTGATGCAGCCCGAGATTTTCAGTTTCAGATCGCCGATGTCCTTCTGGCGCTTCAGATCCGAGAACCGATTGCTGATATCCTGCGCCACGGGGATCGACCGGGCATTCGCGAGGGCGCAATAGTCCATGCCGGGGCATGCGATGATATCCGTGATCAGCCCGGCGTTGGGGGTGCCGAGGCCGATTTCGTTCAATTTCTCCCAGACGCTGTAAAGATCGTCCAGACGAACATGGGGCAGGATCAGGTTCTGCTCGTGGGAAACACGGATCTCGCTGAGACTGTAGTCGTCGGCGAGGTCGGCGATGGCTTCCATCTGACTGTCGGTCGCGTCGCCGGGAACCTCGCCGATCCCCTTCAGCGAAATCGTGACGATGCCGTATCCGGGTTGTTTGTGGTTGTCCACATTGCGCTGAACCCAGGTTGCGAAAGACGTATTTGCGCTCGTCTGAACATCCAGCGTGACCGACGTTTCCGGTAGAAGTTCGAAAGTCGGCGGTGCAAAGTAGTCGGTGATCTTGTCGACTTCTGTCTGCGGCAGGGTGTAGACGGAGTCCCGGATATCCTCCCACTCGGCTTCGATCTGCCGGGTCAGTTCCTCGGCGCCCGTCTCATGCACCAGAATCTTGATCCGCGCCTTATATTTATTGTCCCGGCGACCGTACTGGTTATAGACGCGCAGGATGGCTTCCAGATAGCTGAGAAGATGTTCTTTCGGCAGGAAATCCCGGATCTTCTTGGCGACCATCGGCGTGCGCCCCTGTCCACCGCCGACATAGACGGTGAAACCGACCCGGCCGTCGTCCGTACGCACCAGGGCCAAGCCGATATCGTGCACTTGGATTGCTGCGCGGTCCTCGGCGGCGCCGGTCACGGCGATCTTGAATTTGCGGGGCAGGAACGCGAATTCCGGATGCAGCGTGGACCATTGCCGGATGATCTCCGCATAGATGCGCGGGTCTTCGATCTCTTCCGCTGCTGCGCCGGCAAAGTGATCCGCGGTGACGTTGCGGATGCAGTTCCCGCTGGTCTGGATCGCGTGCATCTCGACCTCTGCAAGGTCCTGCAGGATATCGGCGACATCGACCAGCTTCGGCCAATTGTATTGGATATTCTGCCGCGTCGTGAAATGGCCGTACCCTTTGTCGTAACGCCGCGCGATATAGGCCAGTTTGCGCAACTGATCGGATGACAGCGTTCCATACGGAATGGCGACGCGCAGCATGTAGGCGTGCAATTGCAAATACAGCCCGTTCTGAAGGCGCAGGGGCTTGAATTCGTCTTCGGTCAGCTCACCGTTCAGGCGGCGGGCGATCTGATCGCGGAACTGAGCAACCCGCTGGTTGACGAAATCGTGGTCGAACTGGTCGTAACGGTACATGGAGAGGGGTCCTTTAACTGAATTCTCAGGCCGCGAGGTCGGCTTGCTTGCCCAGGTCGCGGCGTACCGTCGGGCCCTGTGACTGAATAAACTGCTTGTTTTTGACGATGCGCGGGCCGTCGTTTTCCAGCACCACCTCGACGAATTCCCATCCGGCGATCTGCTGGCTGTTCTGTCCCGCTTCTGCATTGACTTCGAGTTCCGCCCGGGACGCCCCGTCATGGGTGACCGCGGCGTCTTTAAGGCTTTCGGTCCAGCCGCCCGACCGGCCCAGATAGATGACGACGCCGTCCGTCAGCCGGTTCGCGAGCACGATTTCCCGAAGGTCTTGTTGTTTCGCCATAGGACGTATCCTTTCTTTAAGCGACGGTTTGTAGCGGCCAGGGAGTTGCCGCTTCTTCGATTTGTTCCAAAGGTTCCGCGTTCACTTCCGACACCACGTCGCCGACGACGATCAGAGCCGGGCCGCTCAATCCATCCACGCGGGAAAGAAGCGGAAGCGTGCTGAGCGTTCCCAGCAGCGTGCGCTGCGTTTCAAGTGTCGCGTTCTCAATAACCGCGACAGGGGTTTCCGGTCTGCGGCCTTGCGCGATGAGCGAGCCGGCGATCTCCGCGGCTTTCGATTTACCCATATAGATGACGGCTGTCTGGTTCGGGTCGGAAAGCGCCGCGAAGTCCGGGTCGGATTTCCCTGTGGCGGGATGCCCGGTTGCGAAGCTGACGACATTCGCATGATCGCGGTGCGTCAAGGGCAGGCCCAGGGCGGCCGCAGCGCCGGTGGCCGCCGTGATGCCCGGAACGACATCCACGGGAATGCCGGCTTCTTTCAGGGCGCGGATTTCCTCTCCGCCGCGACCGAACACGAACGGGTCGCCGCCCTTCAATCGAACGACGGTGGAGCCGCGCCGCGCCTCATCCACCAGAATGCCGTTGATGCGTTCCTGGCTGTAGCTGTGGCGGCCCTTCTGCTTGCCGACATACAACCGCAATGCATCGCGCCGGGCCAGGTCCAGAACCTCCGGCCCGACAAGCGCGTCGTAGACGATGACGTCGGCCTGCTGCAAGGCGCGTAACGCCCGAAGCGTCAACAGGTCGGCCGCACCGGGACCGGCCCCTACCATCACCACACGCCCTTCGCGTTTTCCGGCGGCGGCCTTGTCGATCAAGACCGTTGCGCTTCTGCTCGCCGATTCCAGGTCGCTGGACAGCGCCTGTTCCGCGGCGCTGCTTTCGAAGAAACCTTCCCAGAAGCTGCGCCGCTTCGCTGCGTCGGCAATCTTGTTCTTAACTTCCCGGCGCAGCGACTGTGCGAATTGCGCCAGTTTCCCAAGATTGGGGGAGAGCACGGCTTCAATCTGCGCGCGGATCTTACGGCCCAGGACGGGGGCGGCCCCGGCAGTTGAAATGGCGACCAGAACGGGGGAACGGTCGACAATGGACGGCACGGTGAAATCGGACAGGCCCGGCCGGTCGACCACGTTGACCTTTACCCCGTGGACCTGCGCGGCGGTTGAGACGAACTCATCCACGGTATCGTTCGCGGTTGCGGAGATGACGAGGGCCGCACCCGCGATATCCTGTTCGGTCACGGCGCGGCGGGCGATGTCTATGCGGTCTTCCGCGGCAAGCGCGTCCAGTTCGGTATTCGTATCGGGTGCGACGACCTTCACCCGTGCGCCGGCGCCGAGAAGAAGGCGAACCTTCCGCGCCGCATCTTCCTGGCCGCCGACCACCAAAGCGGTTCCGGAATTAGTATCCCAAAATATAGGAAAGTAGCGCCGAGTCATCTCAACCTCCGTAACAAGCCATCGTACCTGGGCCCACGGAGATCGATCCGTGGCGCTTTAGCAGTGTTGACGCGGATGCAAGCTGCCCTTCAAATCCCGCGGGTCCGTACCAGGTGGACCAAGCCAAAAAAAAACCTGCCGCAGCGTAAGCCGGACAGGTGTCACCGCTTTAGCTGCATTTTTTAAGCGCCCGCAATCTGTTTCAAATCGGCGCTGACGGGGCTTAGGTAACGCTGGCTGCTTACGATGTCAAGAATGCGCCGGCCCAAATTTCGCCGTTTTACGGGCCTGTCCCGGCGGGCACACGGTTTCGTGGCGTTGCAGATGGTGCGAGATTGTTGAATTTCTATGGATTAATTGTTGGGATGAAAAACGAAGAAATCTTCACTAGTCACAGTGCGCTCACGGCATTGCGAATGCGGACTAAGCCCTGCGGCCCCTAACCGGAGGGCTTCCAATCCAACATGGTTTCGATCAATCGCTGCAAGACCGGCCTGATTGATTCCGCCCGATCTTCCAGGAAGGCGAAGGGCGTGGTCTCCTGCATGTAGGTTATTTGCGAAAGTTCCAGTTGGATCGCGTGAATGTCGTTATCGGGAGACCCGTAACGCCGGGTGATGTAGCCGCCCTTAAAACGTCCGTTCAGAACATGTGTGAAGGCGTCGGTCTCCTCGGCAACGGCAAGGATGCGTTTTACGAGTTTGGAGTCGCAACTCCGGCCGGCGTTGGTCCCGAAGTTCAGGTCGGGCAGACGGCCGCTGAAAAGCCGGGGGACGTGCGAGCGGATCGAGTGGGCATCCCACAACAGCGCATATCCGAAGCGCTGCCGAATGTCCTGCAATGCCGTTTCGATCCTGTCGTGATAGGGACGCCAATACCGTTCGACCCGTGCGTCCGTTTCCTCCTTGTCCGGTTCCGATCCGTCGCGATACAGCGCGTCGCCGTCGAAAGTGGTGGTTGGCGTCAGTCCGGTCGTGGCTTGTCCCGGATACAGGCTTTCGCCGCCGGGCGGCCGGTTCAGGTCCACGACATAGCGGGATTGCGAGGCGGTGATAACCGACGCGCCAAGATCGTCCAGGAAGTTGTAAAGCTGCGGTATGTGCCAATCCGTATCCGCCAGCAGATGCGCCCTGTCGGTCATCCGGTTTGCGATATCGCTCGGTATTTCCAGGCCCGCATGCGGGATGCTGACAAGAAGGGGGCTGTCTCCCGGTTGAAATTCGTACATCGGCGTCCGCCTTCGTATTGCAGAGGCCTTATCCTAACCCGCGCCATAGGCGGTGGCCATTCCGCGGCTGTCGAAACAAGTTGACCAACAGGTGAAATATTTCCAAACGACCGCGCCGGTCGAAGGCCCTATGTACAGGCCTTGTTTGATTACCGGCAAAGCGCCGGATTGTGAAAGAAAGGTTGGTAATGGCCGCTGTTGAGAAAAGGGTACGGTTGAACGCGGATCCGGATTTTTGGCCGGGTAAGGATCATGCGCCGATGACCGGAGTGGATGTGCGCGAGGATTGCGTAAAGATCTTCTGGGCGGACGGAAGGGTGGGGCATTTCCATCCGCTCTGGCTTCGGGATAACTGCCTCAGCCCCAGTTGCTACCACCCGGAAGCATGGGAGAAGATCCAGGATCTGTTGGCGGTCGATCCGGAAGACAGACCCGCTTCGGCTGTTCTCGGAGCGGATGGGGAACTTGAAATCCATTGGGCGAGCGACGGCCATGTAAGCCGCTTTCCCGGCCCCTGGTTGCGGCGCAACTGCTATGACGATTGGGCGCTGGAGGAACGCCGCCCACACCGTGTTTTGTGGGACGCCGCAATCGCGGGCGAACGTCCGGAAGTGGATTTTACCGCCGTCATGCAGACTCGGGACGGTCTGCGCGACTGGATCTATAAGCTTAGGACCTACGGCTTCTGCATCGTAACCGATGCGCCGAAACGCAGCGGCGTGGTGACGGCGGCCGCCCGTCGCATCGGTTTTCTGCGGGAAACGCATTTCGGCACCGACTATTCGGTCGAATCCAAGCCTAATCCCGAGAATGTGGCCTACACCGCCATCGAACTGAAAACCCACAACGACCTGTCCAACTGTGAAGCGCCCCCCGGAATTCAGTTCCTGCATTGCATTGAGTTCGAAGCAACGGGTGGCGAGTCGATCCTGGTCGATGGTTTTGCGGCTTCCGAAAAACTGCGCGGGATGGATCCCGATGCATTCGACCTTCTTGCGCAGACGCCGGTCGTGGCGCGCTTCCACGATTACGACTGGGACATCCGACACCGCGCGCCGACCATCGCCGTCGACCACAATGGCGTGGTGCAGGAATTGCGGGTGAACCGGCAGCTCGAAGCGCCGTTGGATATTCCGAACGAGAAGGTGAAGCCCTTCATCAAGGCGAAGCAAGCGCTTGTCCGAATGTTGCGCGCGCCGGAACAGGAATACCGTTTCAAACTTCGGCCCGGTGAGATCATGAGTTTTCATAACCGCCGCGTCCTGCACGGTCGCGCCGCCTTCGATCCGAATTCCGGCCGCCGGAAACTGGAAGGCTGTTATGTCGATTGCGATCAGGCCTGGAGCCGCCTGCGGGTCTTGGAAAGGGCGGAGTAGGAAGGTTCTTCAGCCGTCTCCGCTTTGCCATGACAGGGCGTCGTCCAGTGTCTTGACGCCGGCCGCCTCCAACAGGGGGATCAGTTTCAGGAACACTTCCGCCGTTGCAATGGAATCGCCAAGCGCCGTGTGCCGCAGGTCCGACTCAATGTCGATCCCGCAGCGCGCGGCCAGGCCGTCCAGCGTGTGGTCACCGCTATGCGGGAACAGCCGGGAAGAAAGCAGGGCAGTGCACAGCACGGGGATGGTCAGGGGTAATCCGGCCTGCTGGGCGGTGCGGTTTAGGAACGCCATGTCGAAGGCGGCGTGATGCGCGATCAGGACCGACTCCTCCGCGAAGTCCAGAAATGCGCCCGCTACGTCGATGAAGAGTGGCGCGTCTGCGACCATTGCATCGTCGATCCCGTGGATCTTGGTCGTCGCCAGCGGAATGGCGCGGCCCGGATTCACCAATTGGTCGAAGGTCTCTTCGCGCCGCAATCTGTTTCCGACAATGCGGACTCCGGCGATCTGAACCACCGCGTCCCGGTCCGTGTTCAGGCCGGTGGTCTCTGTATCAAAGACCGTATAGGCAAGGTCGGCGAGCGGATAGGCCCCCAGGTTGGGAGCGGCGTGAGAGGGTAGATCGAAATCGTAGAAGCCAAGCGGTTCCGCTGCGCGCCGATCTTCCATGGCCGCCGCCGCCCTTAGGGGCAAGACGATCCGCGCCCCGGATTCGGCGGGCTCCACCCAGATGTCGCTGCGATGGGCGGCAAGCGCTTCGCGCCCGGTATAGTCGCCGTAGGCGACGGCCACCGGGTCGGACAACCAGGACTCCAAATCGCTGAGCGGCAACGTATCGCCGCGCCAACCGAGAAGCAGGCGGACTTCCCCGGCGCCTTCTTCCGCCGACAGGGTCAATCCGCGGCACTCTGCCCGCTCCGAGAGTTCCCGAAGAATACGCGCCAGGATTTCGGTTACCGCAAAACCGTCGCACCGCGCGACCGCGTCGGTGGGCTGGATGGCGACATTGGCCTGAAACTGCTGATACAGCGCGTCGAAGATCTGCTGCACGTCCAGTACTCTGATCGGCCAATGCATGGCGTTGATTGCGGCTTCTTCCGCGGCGCTTTTGGCTAGGACGTCGGCCAGCCTGTCGCGCTCCTCCCGAAGCGATGCTTCGAATCGGGCGCGGTCCTCCGGCGGCAGGTCCTGCGCCACTTCTAACGTATCGAGGACCGCGCCGATGGCCGAGATCGGTCGGCGCGCGCCTTCGATGGTTCTGGTCAGAAGCCGCTCCAGGTCGCCATGGACGCGTAGATCTTCCGTCATGTCGCGGAAGTGCAGGACATGCCCGATGCGTTCCCCTTCGAATTCTACGGCGGAGACCGTACCCGTAAAGATCTGATTGCCGCTGGTGGGCGAGGTCAGAAACGTCGCCGATCCGCCGACGCGCCCGTGCGCCGTCAGCCGGTCGATAGCGGCCATCACAGGGTCGGTGCGCAAATAACGGGAGAGCGGCCTGTCGAGACCCAGCGACCCCAGCGAGATCGCGGCGGCGCGGTTATAGAGCAGGATGCGCCCGTCGGAGGAAACCACGACGACGCCGTCCGCCAACTCGCGCAGCAAGGCTTCCAGAAGCGCCTTGTCGCGGGCGATTTGCGCTGTCTTCTCGGCGAGGGCCTGTTCCAGGGAGGCGCGCGCCTCGGTTATGGCTGTGTGAACGGTCTGTGCGGCGTCCGCCAGTTCGTCGAGATGCCGGGCCGATCCGGCGTCGACATCGGTCGCGACGTTCGACTTGGCGCGCGTCACCAACTCGGCAGACAGCGAGAGGATCGGCTTGGCGACATTCTCGTCGAACAGAAAGCCGATCCAGGCGGCGAGCCCGGCCAGGCCGAAGCCGGCGACCAGGGCCGCAATCAAATAACCTTCGGCCGCGCCGCCGCTGCGGCTGTGGCCAAGCCACAACCCAAGGCAGACCAGGGCCGTGCCGCCCACCGCTAACGCCCCGAAAAACAGCGCGAAGCGAAGGCGCAGGCCCAGGCCCGGACGCTTAGCCATGCACCGGTTCGCCGAGAAGGTGGCAAATCTCCTCGGTCAGTTTCGCCGTGGAAAAGGGTTTGGTCAGGAAAATGTCAGCCCCGAGGGCGAGCCCCTTTTTCCGTTCCACTTCGCCGCCGGAAGCGCTCATCATCAGCACCTTAACATCGTGCAGGCGCTCGCTGGCGCGCATGGTCTGAATGATCTCGTATCCGGTGCAGCCGGGCAGCATGACATCCAGCACGACAAGATCCGGACACTCTGCATCCAGCGAAGTCAGCGCGTCAGGCCCGGTCGCGACACGCTTCAGATCGAAGCCCTGCCGGCTTATGAGGAAACCCAGGGCGAGGGCGATATTATCTTCGTCTTCGACCAGCAGGATCTTTTTCTTCTCAAGTCCCATCGCACTATTCCTTACAGACCAGTTCGAGGAGGGTGTTTTCGTCCGACAAAGGTTGCCAAGCGGCGGCGGCCGGGTCGGCCAGCGCTGCGTCGCTGACATCGGCGCGCGTCTTTGCAACGCAGTCGATCAATTGCGGCACCCGTTGCGTCGGTTGCCAGCGGGCAAGCAGATAAAGATCCACGAGGCGGGTGTCCGGCGTTGCTTCGTTTCGCCGCACGGTTGCTGTATCCACGGCCATCATCCGCGTGCCTTGAGGCCAGAGATAGGTCCAAGGCCGATACCACGCACTTTCGGTCACGGTTTCCGCCACGGCGACACCTTGGGGTAGACCGTCGGCGGTGCGCGACGCCCAGGTCATCTCGGACGAAACCGCGGTTCCGATCATTGCGACCCCTGCCGCTACCGGCATCGCCCAGCGTGGGAGCCGGCCGCGCGTGACGCGGTTGAGCAACAGGACGACCCCGGCTGCGCCGAGTCCTGCTGCGAAAGTTGCGATCAATTCCAGAAACATGGCGTCACACGAGTCCGATCCGGCCTTGGCCAACGGCCGATTGCATGGTCTTCACCACCAGAAACGCATCGCGCAGGTGGCTCCGTTCGAGTTCCGAGAGTTGCGCCGGACGGAGGAAATTGTCAGGCCGCTTGCCCTCGGCGATGAGGTCCGCCTGATGCCTGAGGCGCAGTTCGGCAATCAGGTCATAGGCATCGATCAGATCCCGCGCGCCGCTCTCCGAGATCACGCCTTTCCGACCGGCGGCCAGTATCCGTTCGCGAGTATTCACCGTCTCGATACCGCCTGACAATGCGTAGAGCCGCCCGAGGTCGATGATTGGCACGACGCCGGCGATCTTCAGATCGACCGTGTCCTTGTGTTCGCCGGACCGGATCAGGGCGAACCCGCGGAGCAGCCCGATCGGCGGCGTGTGTTTCAGCGAGTTGCCGACCATATGCGAAATGAAGATCGAATTCTTCCGCGCCATCTCCAGCGTCTCGCGCTGCAGGTTGCTGAACAGCTCCATTTCGCCGGCGATAGGCCGCAGGTCGAACATGACCGACGCCAGCATCTGGGCCTCGGTATCCGGTTCGGCGACCCAGTTCGAGAAGTATTGCCGCCAGACCCGGCGCGGCTGACGCCAGCGGGGGTTGGTGGCCATCATCTCGCCAGGACAGTAGACGAAGCCGACGGCGTTGAGCCCGTCGGAAACGAAACGCGCCAGCGCGGCGAAGTACGCGTCGTGATCGGGTGTGGCGGCGTCGTCCAGAATAAGGCAGTTGTCCTGGTCGGAGACGCCGCTTTGTTCGCGCCGCCCCTGGCTGCCGCAGGCGGCCCACAAATAGGGCGCCGGTGGCGGTCCCAGTTTGGCCTCCGCCAGGGCGAGCAGCCGCCGTGTGACCGCGTCCGTCAGGTCTGTGATGCGCCGCCCGATGGCTGTCGGCTTTGCCGCCGCCGCGACCAGATGGGTCAGAAGCTCCGGCAGGCGCGCCATCACCGGCTTCATAGCATCCGCACTGTTGGCGGAGACGATGTCGGCGACCATGTGGCTGGCGGTGGAGGCCTGCTGCCGGATCAGGTCGGTTCTGCCGATCAGCCCGATCAGCCGGCCTTCGGGGTCGGCCACGGGCATCTGGTTGATGTTCAGACGCGCCATCTCGACGAGTGCGTCGAGGCCGGTCGCATCCGGACCGATGGTCAGCGGTTCTTCGGTCATAACGTCGCGCACGGGCCGGTTGCCGTCCAGGCCCTCGGCCAAGACCTTGTTGGTCAGATCGTGCACGGTGACGATCCCGGCAAGGTCGCCGTCGCGGGTAGCGAGAACCGAACTGATCTTTCGGTCGCGCATGGTGCGTGCGACCTCGGTCACCGATGTATCGTCGGGACAGGTTACCGGGGTGCGCACCATCAGGTTCGCGACCTGCAGGGCGGTCAGCCCTACCGCATACGGGCCGTCGCCGTCGTTCGACGTTTCCGGCAGGGAGCGGCCGAACCAGCGCCGGATCTCGGGCGCTTTTTCGACAAGGCTGCGGAATTGCTTTCGTCCGAGGATAAGGAGGGTCGTATTCTCTATGGCGCGGGCGGCGAGCGTGGCGCGGCCGTCGCGCAGTAGTCCCCGTTGGCCCATGACATCGCCGGGGCCGCGATGGGATACCACGTCGCCGTCCCGTGTCTTAACCTCCACGCTGCCCGCTTCGACGACGTAAAGGCCGGCCAGTTGGGAGCCTTCCTCGAAAATCAGGCTGCCGGCATCGACACTGACCTGGTTGATCGCACCGGCCAGCGCGGCACCTTCCGTTTCCGAAAGCATGTCGAAGGGAGGGAACGCCATCAGGCGGTTGAGCAGGGGGTTTTCGGTGTCGGGCATCTGCTTCGGTCCGTCAGTCCCTAAACTGTGACCCTTGGGAATATAGAAGTGCACGGAACGGATGTGTGCACGAAACGCAGGCGGGCAACAGGCCCGGGCACAGGGGCGCCCGGGCCTGCGCGCGTCAGTGCCCCGCTTGTGCGGCGCCGGCACCGCGCGGAATCCGCACGCTTTCCACCAGATCCTTGATCTCCTGCGGCGTTTCCTTCGTCATGCTGGCGACCAGATAGGCCACCGCGAAGTTGATCGCCGCACCGACCGCGCCGAACGAGGTGGACTTGATCGTGCCAAGCAGCGGGTCCGCATCCGAGAACATGTTGGTGCCCGGGATGAAGAACCAGCCTTTGTGCAGGAAGATGTAGATCAGGGTGACGGTCAGACCGGCGAGCATTCCCGCGACCGCGCCGTGATTGTTGATCTTCTTGGAGAAGATTCCCATCATCAGCGCCGGGAAGATCGAGGCCGCCGCCAGACCGAA
>JANQIT010000214.1 GCA_028282025.1 Hwanghaeella sp.
ATGGCGGCGATCCGTTCAGCCGATGGCTCAATGGGTTCTACGCCTTCTTAAGGCGGCGAAATTTATTCTATGGCGATTCCGGAATTTTCATTCGCCGGGACACCCTGACCGCAATCGGGGGGGTCCGGCCGCTCGCCTTGATGGAAGATTTCGATCTGGTCCGCCGGATGAAGGCGGCGGGTCCGATCTGCTGTATAGACGAACCGGCGCTTGTCACGTCCTCGCGGCGTTTCCGAAACCGGCATCCGGCGAACATTGTCGCCGGATGGGTCTGGATTCATCTGCTGTTCAGTTTGGGAGTGGGTTCTGATCGCCTCGCGTCGATTTACGATTCAACGCGGCAACGGCGTCCGGATCGGAACCGTCGTTCAGCGCCCAGTCGTACGCATACTCAAACTCCTTGACCCCGGAAAGCGCGGTCGCCAGGGCCGGATCCGCATAGAGCATCAGATGCGCCTTGATGGCGGCCGGGGTTTCCCCGAAATCCGCTGAAAACCACAGGTAAATCTTGGAAATCGTGGCGGTCTCCCCCTCGATTGTAACGCCGCGGGGGTGGTTGATGTAAGCCCGCGCCGCTTCGCTTTTCATAGTGTCCAGCGTATCCGCGGTGAAGGCGACCGGCAGCAGGTTCGGACAGCCGATAGACGCGCAGTTCACCGCGTAATGCACCCGCGGATCGCGCCAGATCGGGCGTAGAATGCGGTGTTCGATATCGTTGAGGGAGAGGTCCTCTCCCTCAACCGTGACAAGATCCCTGCCCCAGGGGCCGTCCGCGAAGAAGCCGGGCGAGATATCGATGTCCCGGATACCTTTCACCGGGAAATGATCCAAGACCACCTCGACCGTGGCGGCGTTATAAAGGTTCAGCCAGTAGGCTTCCTGCTCCGCGCGGTTATAGGTGCTGATCGGGATGGCCTGAAGATCACTCAGATAGGATTGCAGCGCCGCCCGGTCCTCTGCGGTGACGTCGATATAGGATACCAGGTTAACGCCCGTCGGGTCCGGATAGACGTATTTCGCCAGGAACCGGCTCCAGTCCGAATGATCGATCGCCGACGTGGCGTCCGGGTCGTGCGCTTCCCAGCGATCCCACAAATCGGATTTGGGCGCGAAAGCCTTTTCCAGGTTCGTGAAACCGGTCGTCATCAGGAAGGCTGCGGCCACGGCTGCGCCGCGCGCCAGTAAGCCTATCGTCTTCATGGCTTTCTCCTTCATAGCGTTCCGGCAGAGATGGGGCGGACCGGACAATACACCAGTAAGCTTGTCGTGACATGCCGTGAACCGCGCTTGTCCCTGCGCGCCGGATACCGTACCCCCGGAAGCCATGAATGCGGAGGTTCCAGAAACGGCCCGTTTGAGCGTGGTCATCCCGGCCTTGAACGCGGCATCCCAACTGCCGGCGGCGTTGCGGTCGTTGGGCGCAGAGGGGGGCGGGCTTTTGGATCTGGAGATGGTGGTCAGCGATGGCGGCTCAACAGACGGCACGCCGGACATTGCCCGCGACCATGGCGCTGTCGTCGTCGCTTCAGATCGCGGCCGCGGCCTGCAACTGCATGCGGGAGCCCTCCGCGCCCGCGGCGATTTCCTGCTTTTCCTGCATGCGGACACGCGTCTGTCCGGCGATTGGCGGCAGGCGGTTGCCGCCTTTGTGAAAGATCCTGGAGCTGGCGGCAAAGCGGGTTTCTTCCGTTTTGTGCTGGATGACTGCGCGCCGCCGGCGCGCCGCCTGGAACGGATTGTCGCGTGGCGCTGCCGGCGTTTCGGCTTGCCCTATGGCGATCAGGGCTTGCTGCTTTCCCGGACACTCTACGACCGGGTCGGCGGCTTCAGGCCCTTGCCGCTGATGGAGGATGTGGATCTTGTCCGGCGGATCGGGCGCGGCCGCATGCGCCCTTTGGACGCGGATGCGGTAACTTCCGCCGTGCGCTACCGGCGCGACGGCTACTTGTCCCGTTCCGCTCGCAACCTGCTCTGTTTGTCTCTCTATGGCGTGGGCGTACCGCCCCGCGCCCTCACTCGGATTTACGGTTAACCTCATGCGCGCCACCGTCTTCGTTTTTGCCCGGCAGCCGCGGCTGGGACGCCTGAAAAAGCGGTTGGCGCGGGATATCGGCGCGCTGGCGGCGCTGAACTTTTACCGAGGGTCGCTCGACCGGCTGGAGAGGCGCCTGTCCGGCGGTCGGCGCTGGCGGCTGATCTGGTCGGTGACCCCCGACCGGGCGGCCCGGCGCGGTCGCTGGGGCCGGGTCGGCGGCCTCATGCCGCAGGGGCGGGGACATCTCGGCCAACGGATGGTGCGTGCGCTGCGCGGTGCTTCTCCCGGACCGGCCATCGTGATCGGAACGGATATCCCGGGGATCGACCGGGCGGCGGTCGCGCATGCGGTTCGTCTGTTGGGCCGGTACGACATGGTGTTCGGGCCGTCCGGGGACGGCGGCTATTGGCTGGTCGGGGTCAGTGGACGCCGCCCGCTTCCCTACGGGTTTCTGGATAAAGTTCGCTGGTCGACGGACCACGCCCTGGCGGACTCGCTGGCCAGCCTTCCGTCCGGCGGCAGGGTGGCTTTCGCCCCGCTGCTGGACGATGTGGACACCGAAGAAGATTACCGGCGATGGAGGGATAGCGACCGTGCGACTGATTGATCGATTGCCGTCGCTGGCGCGGGCGGCCTCCGCCTTGCCTGGAATGGCGGCGCTGCGGGTTTCGGATCTGGAAATCCTGCCGACGTCGGGTCTTGCGCACGATCATGTACGGTGCCGCGGATTTGGGCGGCTGCTGCGCGTACCCCGGCAAAGCCAGCTCGCCTTGGACGCCAAGGCGAACCTGGCCTATCAGGCGGCCTGTTTCGAGCGGATGGGGCCCAGCGGCCACACGCCGTGTCTGTTCGGTACGATGGAACCGTCCGAGGATCTTCCGATGGGGGCGCTGATCGTGGAGGAGATTGTCGGCGACCCGGCTTCCCTGCCACAGGATTTGAGCGCCATTGCCGGTGCTTTGGCGTCCCTTCACGCCCTGGACCCGCCCGGTGATACAGAGCGGTCGCCGCTAAAGGATCCGTCTAATCCTGTGCGGGACACATTGCGGGAAGTACAGGCGCAGGCCCGGTGCCTGAGCGATCCTGCGACGCCGGTCTCGTCCGCCGCCAGAGCCGCCATAGAGGCCGAAATCTCGGCGATGCAGACCTTCGTGGAACGGACTCCGCCGCCGCCCAAGACATTGATTTCGTTCGACGCCCATCCCGGCAATTTCATTCGGGAGGCGTCCGGCAGGGCCGTGCTCGTCGATTTGGAGAAGGGGCGGTATGGCGGGGCCGGGTTCGATCTGGCGCATGCGACGCTCTACACCTCAACGACCTGGGATGTTGCGACCTATGCGGAACTGACGCCTGGCGAGGTCGCCGGCTTTTATGAAACCTGGCTGGCGGCGGTTCCGGAAGAGATGGCGCGGGTCTACCGCCCCTGGCTTCTGCCGATGCGCCGGATCATGTGGCTTTGGTCGGTCACCTGGTGCGCCAAGTGGGCGGTGGAATCGCAATCGGATGTCGTGATGGACAAACACAGCGCCCAATCGACGGAGGACTGGTCGTCGGAAAACACCGACCGGGCGTTGATCGACCACGTCGCCGACCGGGTGCGGACCTATCTGTCCGACGAGATCGTGAACAGGGTTATCGACGAATGGACAGAGGAAAATGCGCTGACGTCGATGTTTCGACCTGCCTAAGGTCCAAACCCAGCCCGGAATTCTGATTGAAAACGTTCAGCCCATTCCCGGTTCGTCGCATCCGCCAGCTTCGCGACAGGCGGTGTGATTTCGTCCAATGGTGGACATTCCAATCCGAGTGCGATCAGAAGACGCCTTAACATCGCATAAGGGGCGGCGGACAGGGCGTCATAGGTCACGCGCAGCGGCTTGACGTTTTCCGCCTCAAACCATGCCTCCCACGCCGCGTCCATGTGTTCAAATTGCGTAATCTGGGCGGCAATTGCCTCCGCGTCATACACTGGCTCTCTGGGTTCGGAGAGGCGCTCCAACTCTGTACCGTCTGACGCCATATGCCATAGTCCCGACTGCTCCGCCTTCACGTAGGATATCGCCTGGTCCAGTTTGCTTTCGCGTTTCAGATGAACGAAGAGGGGCTTGCCGAAAACGGCTTCCAGCCGGGAAACGTCGTTGGGCAATTCAGGATGCAGGTAGCTGAGCTGTTCACAGAAAAAGTCAAAGCTATGACGTTGTAAACGTAGACCGAAGATATCGCTCGCCCCTTTGCCACGTTCGTATGCTGAACTGAAAATTGCTTTCAGCGCATCTTGTCTGGTCGCGAATGCGTCGGCTTGGAGCCCGTAATATCCGAGCCACTCTTTGACTGACGGCGCGTGAAAATGAGACTCCGGAAAACCTGCATTGCCCGCTTCCCGTAAGAGCCTGCATAACAATGTGCTGCCGCTGCGGGGGCTGGTGCAGATCACGTATGAGTTGAAGGGTTTCATTGCTTCCCATCACCGAAAAAGAAGAAAGCTTCCGCAGCCGATATGTTCTCACAGCCGATTTAGATCTTCGAATGTCTCTCGTTACGGAAAAGACTGGCTGTGAAAACAATAACTTGCTGAACGGCGTACCGCTGCCATACCTCCGACGTCAACACCAGATCGATACCAATATCATGATGCCTTAACCGATTTGACGACGAACCGTGTGCGCTTGGAGTTTGCCGCTGCAAGGCAAGGCCGTAGCGTCCAGCCCTGCTTCCGGCATCTTTTATGACGCTTAGGATCCGTAACCCGGCGAGCCATCCCAAGGCGATAAACTTTGACTCTTGGCCGACGCCCGGAAACGGTGAAGCCAATGTCGAGTTGGGGCAAAGCATGATGTCCTTCGCAGAGAGTATCGACGGCTTTGTCTCTATCGGGCGCTTGGAAAGCGCCGCGGACCGTGGGAGTTCGTAATTCTCCCCTTCTGGAGCGGTGAAGACGTCGTTGTTGCTTGGCGAAACATCGCCGAACCTTCGCTTCGCCAAGCCGCTAAATTGATTTGCGGTTCCTGGGTGTTTATATCCGGCGGAACGCACGTCAATTTCCCGCCCGAATAAGGACATCGACAATGTATTTCGATCCCGCCGTTTCCATGCGGCCAGCGCCTTTCGCCCATTCGCCCTTCAAATCGCTGATCGTTCCGCGTCCCATTGGGTGGATCAGCACGATCGGCAAGGATGGGGTCGGCAATCTGGCTCCCTACAGTTTCTTCAACGGCGTTTCCGACGATCCGCCGATGGTTCAGTTCTGTCCGAACGGCAGCCATGTGGAAGGCGGCGCGAAGGATACCTTGCAGAATGTGCGCGACACGGGCGAGTTCGTGTTCAACATGGTCGGGCATGACATGACGGACGAGATGAATATCTCATCCGGTCCGGTCCCGCGCAGCGAGGACGAGATGGTGCTGGCGGGACTGGCCGCCGCCCCATGCGAGAAAGTGAAACCGCTGCGCGTGCGCGACGCCGCCGCCAGTTTCGAATGCGTTCACGTAAAGACCGTGGATCTGCCGCCGAGCAGGGACGGCAGTCCGAACAACCTTGTGATCGGGCAGGTGGTCGGCATCCATGTTCGGGACGATGTGATCAATGAACAGGGGTTGATCGATGTGCTGAAGATCAAGCCCTTGGCGCGTCTCGGCTACATGGATTACACGGTGGTCGAGAACACGTTCACCCTTAATCGGCCGTCTTGAACTCCGTCTCGATGAAGACGAACTCATAGTCGTTGTCGTTGATGACGTCGTGTTCCACGCCGGCGTTCCGAAAATAGGGCTTTCCGTTCTTCAGTTCGCTGATCGCGAACTCTCCGCCCGTGTCGATCTTCAGGTTGCCGTCGGTCATGGGCAGGACGACATAGTCGAATTCGTGCCGGTGCCAGCCGGTATGCGCGCCGGGCGCGAAACGCCACTCGGTCACGATGGTGCGTTCATTGTCGATCAGGACGGTGGGGACTGCTTTTTCCATAGTTTCAGCCTAAGGCAGGCCGGCCTGTTGCGACAGCGGTAATCGTGCTTTCGACGAACAAATCCGGTCCGCCCGCATGCCGGACGACGCGGTCGTCGCGCGAACATTCCACATGAACCGCGCCCGCACCTGCCGAGAGGGCCTGTTGGCGGGCCAAAATGGCGGCCTGTTCCTCACCGAACGCGACCGCATCGTCGAAGGAACGCATGTCTTTCGGCCCGTCCGGTAGATGCAGGCGGAAGGTGTACTCGTCCGGCGCGGAGATCAGGATCTTCACGCTTTGCATGACGCCGCCGACCACGGCGCCGACCGCGTTCGACACTTCCCCATGCCGGGGCAGCACGACCTGGCTGCCGGTCCGCTCCGCCAGCGCCGGGTAATAGGTCGCCGCCGGCGCGCCAATCCCGGCGATGGGTGTCTTGAACCGCAGCGCCAGCTCGATTTCGCTGTCTTCACCGGCGGGAGAGAAGGCCGCGTCCAGCAAGTACCGTGTCATCTGCCCAAGCTTGCCGGACGGGGCGCGCCCTTCCGCGTCCAGCAGGGCGAGCGTGATGGCCTCCCCCGCCTGACGCACGACAAGATCGAATACGATCTGAGCGAAAGCCTGCGGCGTTTCCGCAATCGGCATGTTCGCGCGGCGCTCGGTGGCCGCCCACATGGTCGCGCCGTACAACGCGGCATTGGCGTTCCAGGCCGTGTGCAAGCCCAGCACATGGGCCGCGTCGGACGGTGTGAAGCCGCAGAGCGCAACGAGCCCACGGTCGACCAGCCGACGCAGCGGCTGTTCCGGCGCGCGGTCGGCAAGCAGGCTTTCCAGAGCGACGGGCCCGTCCGCCAGCCGATCCCAGATCCGTTGTTCGCTGCCGGAGAATTTGGCCGCTCCCTGGGCCGGTTCGCGCTGGCGGATCGCAAAGCGCCCGTCATAGGTCTTGCTGTAGGCGCGTTCCGCCTGTGCTTTCAAAACCGGTTCGATATGGTCGAACTGATGCGCCAACAGGCTGAGCGGCACCGCGCGGCGCGGACCGGCCACCAGTTTCTTTTCATCGTCCAGGCGAATTTCGCTGTCCCCGCCCAGGCCAACCGTATGCACGGCGATGGCCTCTACCATCGTGCGCCAGCCGCTTACATTCGCGCCGTCCATGTCCAGATGCGGCCGGCCCGCCTTTAAAAGCGCGATATCGGTGGTCGTGCCCCCCATATCGACGACGACCAGATCGTCCCTTTCGCTTAGGTGTCGCGCCCCGACCACGCTGGCGGCCGGGCCGGACAGGACGGTCTCCACCGGGCGGACGCGCGCCGTTTCCGCCGAGATGAGGGAACCGTCCCCCTTCACGACCGTTAGCGGCGCATCGATGTCCAGCGTCGCCAATTCGGATTCCACGGCTTCGATCAGGGCGGTGATCAGCGGGATCAGGCGCGCGTTCAGCACCGCCGTCAGCGCCCGGCGCGGCATGTCCAGATTGGCCGACAGTTCGTGACCGCAGGTCACCGGCAGGCCGGTGCGGTCCAGGATCAGGTCGCGGACCTGTTTCTCATGCGCCGGATTGCGCGTTCCGAAATGGGCCGAAACGGCGAACGCCGAAACGTTGCCGCCCCACTTCGCCAGGGCGGCGTCAATCGCGCCGAGGTCCAGCGGGGTGCGTTCGTCACCGCCGGAAGTGTGGCCGCCGGCGACGAACACCGCCGGGTCGCCGCCCAGGGCCTGGCGCAGGCCGCCCCGGTCCAGGGCCGCTTCGGTCTCGCCGATCATGACCAGGCATACCGGCTGCCCATGGGATTCGACCACTGCGTTCGTGGCCAGCGTGGTCGAGATCGATACGAGCCTGACAGAGGGGGCCGGAACAGGATCGTCATCCTGCGGCTGCAGAATGGCGCGGATCGCATTCCCGATGCCGATAGACAGATCGAGCTTGGTGGTCAGCGCCTTCGCCGCCCGCACGACCGTGCCGTCTTCCGAACATAGGACGGCGTCCGTAAAGGTTCCGCCGGTATCCAGTCCAAGTCGCAATCCGCCCATAACAAGCCGCCCGCCGTTCAGCACGTTTCTATCGACGCGTACTGAAAGCCGAATGCGCGATCAAGCGGGAATTGGCAGGGTTCGGACGTCAATCCGGTTCGGGACGCTATCCGTCCATATTCATGCGTTTGATCAGGGCGTTCCTGACATGTTCGGCATTGCCGTTGGCCACCTGGCAGGTGCCCGCCGCCTCGTGGCCGCCGCCCCGGAAAGCCAGGCACAATTCGCCGATATTCGTGTTGGAGGAACGGTTGAAAATCGACTTGCCCAGGGCGAAGACCGTATTCACGTTCTCGCGCCCACGCATCACATGCATGGAGACATTACAGTCCGGGAACATCGTATAGATCAGGAAACGGTTTCCGGGCCAGATGTTGTCTTCCCAGCGCAGGTCCAGGACGGCCACGTTGTCATGCACGGAGGTGCAGTCCTGCAATTGCTTTTGGAACCGCTCTTTGTACTTCTCCATCAGTTCGACGCGTTCCTTGACGTCCGGATCCTCCAGAATCTCCGAGATCGTCTTGGTCCGGCACATATCGATCAGCTTCATCATCAGTTCGAAGTTCGATATCCGGAAATCGCGGAACCGTCCCAATCCGGTGCGGGCGTCCATCAGAAATCCCAGAAGGATCCACCCTTCAGGGTCCGTGACATCCGCCTGGTCCAGCATGGCGGCGTCGGATTTGTCCACGGCCTCCATCAGGTCGTCGCCGACCGTCGGGAATGCTTCCTTACCGCCGTAATAGTCATAAACCACCCTGGCAGCCGACGGGGCTTCGGCGTCGATGATATGGTTGGGGCGTTCGGAGATCCGCACGGTTTCGGACGCATGGTGGTCGAACGCCAGATGACAGCCGGGGACAAAGGGCAGGTTCGTCGTAATATCCTGCTTGGTGATCGAAACGACGCCATCCTGCATGTCCTTGGGATGGGCGAATGCAACATGATCCACGATACCGTGTTCACGCAGCAGGACGGCGCACACCAGACCGTCGAAGTCACTCCGGGTTACCAGGCGGAACTTGCCATCATCCGCGGCTGTATCGGACATCCTCGCTCTCCCCAAACACCTTGCACCAACTGACATACTGTACGCCCAAAATCCCGGCGGCTCAAAAGCGTCGACTTGCTAGGCTGCCAACAAGCCGGTCACGCCGTCAATCGTCAGCTTTACGCCCGCTATTATTAGGAAAAAGTAAATGACCCGGTAGAACCAGGTCTCGTTGACGCGGTTGTGCAGTTTCACGCCCAGCCAGATGCCGAGCGGCGCGAGCGGGGCCAGGACCAGCGACGTCGCCAGGTTGTCTGGCGTAAACTGCCCCAGATAGCCGTAGGGGATCAGCTTAACGTAATTTATCAGGAAGAAGAACCAGACGGTGGTCCCGACATATAGGGTTTTGTCCATCCGCTGCGGCAGCAGGTACATCTGTACGGGCGGCCCGCCCGCATGGGCGACGAAACTTGTGAAGCCCGATATCCCGGACCAGAAAGACCCCTTGGTGACGGAGGGGCCTTCGGCCCCAGCGCCGGTCCGGCCCGGCAGGATGTTCTTCAGGGTGAAGAGGATCGCGATTGCGCCGAGCATGATCCTGATGACATCCTCGTCCATGTAATCGAAGGTCAAGGCGCCGACGGCGATTCCAAGCACCGCGCCGGGGGCCATCAGCGCCAGATTGCGCCAACTGGCGCGCGTCCGGTAAGCTAACAATCCGAACACATCCATGATGCACAGAATGGGCAGCATGATGGCGGCGGCCTGCAACGGGGACGTGGTCAACGCGATCAGTGGCGTGGCCAGCATGCCGATGGAGCCGCCGAACCCGCCTTTCCCGATACCGGACAGCAGAACCGCGGGGATGGCGGCCAGATAGAACAGAATGTCGTCGGGCGGGGTAAACATGGTTGGATCGAAAAAACTGCCTGGCTGGTAAAGTCCGGTGTTCCTATCGGCGAACCGGGTTAAGAGAGGATGCGCTTGTCAGGGACGGTCCGTTGACGGACGATCCCGGTTTATTAGACCGTGTAACGATTGGGGGAAAGCGGTGGCTCGACAGTCTGAAGAAATTACCTTGATGTCACCGTCGCCGGGAACGCGGCGGCATCTGCTGGTGCACCGCTATGGCGACCCGGAGGCCCGCCCGAAGGCCTATATTCAAACCGCGCTTCATGCGGATGAATGGCCGGGGTTGTTGGTGCTGCAGAAATTGATCCCCATGCTGGACGAAGCGGATGCCGAGGGCGGTATCCGCGGGCAGGTTGTCGTCGTACCCTTCGCGAATCCGATTGGCCTGTCCCAGCGGATCGGCGGACATGTTCCCGGGCGTTACGATCTGGACGGCAGTGGGAATTTCAATCGGAATTGGCCGGACCTCTCCGCCGCGGCGGCGGAACGCCTGGCCGGGACCTTGACCGGGGATGCGGCGCAGGACGTCGCCGCCGTGCGCGCCGCCTTGCGGTCTGCGGCTGCGGACTTGCCGCGCCGGACCTCGAATCAGGAATTGCGGGCGGTGATTCTGGGGCTGTCGATCGATGCTGATTTCGTTCTGGATGTGCATTGCGACAGCGAAGCGCTGTTGCATACCTATGCGAACGTCCGGCATCGCGACCTGCTGGCGGCGCTGGCTGCGGAATTGGGATCGCCTGTGAACTTGCTGGAGCTGGAGGCGGGCGGCGGCGCCTTCGATGAGTCGAACGCCCTGCCGTGGTGGAAGATTCCGGAACATCTTGAAGAGCCGGTCGCCCTGCCGCCTGCCTGTTTCGGCGTGACGGTCGAATTGCGCGGTCAGTCCGATGTGCTGGAGACATATGCGGATGCGGACGCCAAGGCGCTGTTCCGGTTCCTGCAACGGCAGGGGATCGTGGCCGGGGATCCGGGTCCGTTGCCCGACCTTCCGAACCCGCCGTCGCCGTTGGACGCGATGGATCTTGTCGCGACGCCGCGTGCCGGCATCCTTGGCTATCACAAGGAAGTCGGGGACATGATCCGCACGGGAGAGGTCATTGCAACTCTGTACGACCCGGAAGCCCTCGATCCGGTGGCGGCCCGTTTGGACCTTAAGGCGGGAACCGATGGGATTTTGCTGTCCCGGTTCCGCGATAAGCTGGCGGTGGCGGGTGACCGGATTGCGAAGATCGCCGGATCGGAAAGCCTTTCCTACCGGAAGGCCGGCGCCTTGTTGGAGGACTGACCGCTGCTGCTGGTCAAAAACGCGGACATCTTGACGCCGCAACCCCTCGGCCGCCGCGATATCCTGTTGGGCGGCGGCAAGATCCTGGGCGTGGCGGAGGCTATCGATCCGCCGGGTGGTATCGATTGCAGGGTTGTCGATGCGGCGGGGCTGTTTGCGACGCCGGGCATTCTGGACGCCCATGTTCATACCGCAGGGGCGGGCGGCGATGGCGGCCCGATAAGCCGAACGCCCGAGATCGCGGTCGGCGACCTGATCGAAGCCGGAACCACCACCTGCGTCGGATGTTTGGGCACCGATGGGTTTACCCGGACGGTCGGCAGCGTGGTGATGAAGGCGAAATCGCTGCGGGCGGAAGGGTTGAGCGCCTATTGCTACACGGGATCCTATCAGGTGCCGCCCCCCACGCTGACCGGCGCGGTTGAAACGGACCTCTGCTATCTCGATGAAGTCTTGGGGGTGGGCGAGACCGCGGTGGCTGACCACCGCTCTTCTTCCCCAACCGCGCTGGAGTTGAGGAAGTTACTGAAATCTGCTCATGTCGGCGGGGTTTTGAGCGGTAAACGCGGTGTTGTGCACGTTCATATGGGCGATGGTCCCGACCCGTTCCGCGTGCTGTATGACGCTGCCGAGGACAGCCAACTGCCTCTTTCGAAATTCTACCCCACACATATCAACCGCAATTCCGGTATCCTGGAGCAGGCCCGGGAGTTCGGCAAAAAAGCGCCGGTCGATATCACCGTCGGGGCCGGCCTGGAGGGTAGGAACGAGTCTATCGAACAGAACGCCTGGGATGCCGTGACCGACCTGTTACAGGCCGGCGTACCCTTGGAGCATATCACGATGTCGTCGGATGCGGGCGGCACCTTGCCGGTGTTCGATGACAAGGGGGCGTTCGTGGGTGCGGAAGTCGCAAAGCCCAAGGTGCTGCTGCGTACGGTTCAGAAGATGATCCGCGAGAAGATCCTGACGCCGGAGCAAGCGTTTTCCTTGGTGACGTCAACGCCTGCCCGGATTCTGGGGCTCTCCAACAAGGGTGTGGTTAAAGCGGGTGTGGACGGCGATCTTTTGCTGTTCGATCAAAGCTGGGAGCTGGCCGGCGTCATCGCGATGGGCGAACTCTGGTCGCTGCATGGCGAGCCAATGAAATCCAGCTTCTTCGGTCACTGACCCGATACCCGATTGAAGGTTCTGGAAACCGAGCGAGCGCCGCCGCGCGAATATTTGTAAACCTTTTATTAAGAAAATGCTTTTATGCCTACCATTAATAGCTGATCTATGCGGCATTCAAACCTCGTCGTGTGCCATGGTGTCAGCAAACTGATGGGGTTGGATTTCCGTAAGGGGGAAGTACGGACAACCGGCTTGGGCACGCGATAGGTATCCGTTGGATAAGCGTCACTGCTACCCAAGGAGACGGACATGTCCACCCAGGGAAATCGCCGTTCGCGTTTCAACAATCTTCCCCTTTCTTTGAAAATTGCCGGCGGATTCGGCGCCGTTGTGGTGCTGACAATCCTTGTCGCCGCAGTCGGCTACAGAGGGGTCGGAACATCTTCGGATCTGTTCGCAGAGTATCGTCAGACGGCGCGTGAGAACCTTCTGCTGGCCGAGATGCAGGAAGACATGCTGGAAGCCCGGCTGGCTGTCATGAAATTCCGCGTAACCGAAAGCCAGGAAGAAGTCGCGGAGGTCCGAGACAACATCGACGATCTTTTGGTGGAGGCCCGCGCGCAGGCCCAAGAATTGATCGTCGAAGACGCGGTCCTTCAGGACGTCCATCGTATTCTCGAAGCAGTTACCAATTATGGCCAGGGATTTTCGGATGCCGTGGCGCTGCAGGCTGACCGAAACGCCTTTGTCGGTACTTTGAACGAAGTCGGGCCTGAATTGAGCGACCGTGTTGCAACCATTGTCGAAGCCGCCCGAGGGGCCGGCGATGCCAATGCACTCTATGTCAGCGGAAGAATGCAGGAACATGTGATGGTGGCGCGGTATCATGTTCAACGCTTCCTGCTTGAGAATGCTATGGACCACGCCAATGCCGGACAAGACGCGCTGAGCTTGATCAAGGAAGATGTCGTCTCGTTGACACCGATGTTGGGCGATACGCGGCAGAAAGACCTGTTGGCGGCCATCGATAGGGACGCATCGGCCTATGGGGAGGCCTTCGGCAACGTCGTTCAGACGATTGGAAGCCGGAACGAGATCCTCACCGGACAACTCGACAGGCTCGGTCCGCAGATCCTTGAAAAGCTGGAGGCGCTGATCGAAGCGCGCGTCGGCCGCCAGAACGAGATCGGGCCGAGTTCGGTTGTCAGACTCGAGCAAACGCAGACGATGACGATGATTGCATCCGCGATCGCCATCGTAATCTCGATTTTCGCCGCAATCCTTTTGTCCCGCATCACGACCGGGCCGATCCGCCGGCTGACCGACTGCATGAAGGATGTGGCGGCGGGCGACACGGCCTTCTCGGTGCGGAGCGATAACAGTACCGACGAGGTCGGACAGATGTGGGACGCCTTGTCTGTGCTGAAGGAAGCCGTGGAAGACGCCTATATGAAGGCCCAGATGATGGAGCAGATTCAATTTGCGATGCTGGTTGCCGATCCGAAGGACGACTTCAAAATCAACTTCATCAACAATGCCGCGGTTGAGACATTGCGCGAGGTCGAACATCTGCTGCCCTGCAAGGTGGAGGAGATCGAAGGTCAATCAATCGATATCTTCCACAAGAACCCGGAGCATCAGCGTAGATTGATACGGGACCGTTCGAACCTGCCCTGGACGGGCCGGTTGAACCTGGAGGATGAAAAGTATTTCGACATCAAAGTTTCGGTGCTGGAAGACAAGAAAGGCGACTATGTCGGCGCCATGCTGGGCTGGAACGAAGTTACCCAGCTGGTGCGTATGACGGGTGAGTTCGAAAGCAACGTGAAGTCCGCGATTGGTCAGGTTCAGACCAGCTTCACCGACATGACCGAGCAGTTGCAGGTCATGGAGGAACATGTCGACACGGTTTGCTCGCGGTCGACCGAAGGGGCGGGCGCCGTGACCCAGGCCAGCTCCAACGTGCAAACCGTTGCGGCGGCCTCCGAAGAGCTTTCCAACTCGATCCAGGAAATCTCCAACCAGATTTCCGAGACGACGCGGATGGCGATGACGGCCAATCAGGAGAGCGTCTCCGCGCAACAAAAGGCGTCGAATCTGACCAAGGCGAGCCAACGCATCACCGAGGTGGTGACAGCCATTTCCGACATTGCGGAACAGACCAACCTGCTGGCCCTGAACGCAACCATCGAAGCGGCCCGCGCCGGCGAGGCCGGCAAGGGGTTCGCGGTGGTGGCGAACGAAGTGAAGTCTCTGGCCACGCAGACCGCGCGGTCGACCGAAGTGGTTCGGACGGAAATTACCGATGTTCAGTCGCTGATTGAACATGTTGCGGTCGACATCACCTCGGTCACGGACATTGTCGCCAAGATCAACGAGGTCTTCGCCAGCATCGCCGCCGCGGTCGAGGAGCAGCAGGCGGCGACGTCAGAGATCGCCCGGAACATTCAGGAGGCGGCCGCCGGCACGCAACTGGGGTCCGATACGATTCAGGATGTCGAACGCGCATCGGAGGAAAATAAATCCGCGACAGACGCCCTCGGATCGGTCGCCGTTAAACTTCAGCAGGCCAACGCGATGCTTGAGGAAAAGTCGGAAGAATTCCTGACCATGTTGAAAGCAGGTTAGGCTTCCAGAAATGGCACGGGCTTACTCCGCCGGCGCGGGTTTCGCGTCGGCGGTGCTTGTCTCGCGGGGACGCAGGTGGGCGAGCCAGCGGCGCTCCCACCACTTGAAGAGCTTGGCGATGAAGAACACCAGGATCATGTAGAAGACCATGGCCGCGATGAACCCTTCATAGGCGAGGTAATAGCGTCCGTTCAGCCAACGTCCGACGCCCAGAATGTCTTGCAGGGTGATGGTGCTTGCGACCACCGAACCGTGCAGCATGAAGATGACTTCGTTGGAATAAGCGGGCAGCGCCCGGCGGAACGCATTTGGAAGAACCACGCGCCGTGTGCGGGTTACCGCGGACATGCCGGATGCCTTGGCCGCTTCGATTTCGCCGTGCGGGGTCGCCTCGATTGCGCCGCGCAGAAACTCCGTCGTATAGGCGGCGGTGTTCAGGGTGAAGGCGATCAGGGCGCACCACCAGGCCTGACTCAGGATCGGCCCCCAGAGGAAACTGTCGCGAACGAATTCGAACTGACCCAGGCCATAGTAGATCAGATAGGTCTGCACCAGCAGCGGCGTGGCGCGGAAGAAATACGTGTAACACCAGATCGGCCCGTTCAGCAGCGGGTGCCGGTAGGCGCGGGCCAAGGCCATGGGTACCGACAGCATGCCGCCCAGTATCAGGGCCAGGACGGTCAGTTCCAGCGTTACCAGACTGCCGTAGATAAACCGGTCCAGATTGTCGAATATCAGGACGAAATCGATTGGCGCCGACGTCTCGCTGAAAGCGCGGATCATGTCGATGAAATCGCCCGGTTCGTCCGCCATCGCCCTAGACCTCGTTCGCGCGCCGGACGCCGACGCTGTACTTGCGGTCCAACCATCGCAATCCGACATCCGAGATCGCGGTCAGAATCAGATAGATCACCAGGACGGCGAACATGAAGGTGAATAGCTGCCGGACCGACCGCCCGGCGGCGAATCCGTTATACACCAGGTCATGGTTCCCGATGACCGACGCCAGGGCCGTCGTCTTGATCAGGACCAGCCAGTTGTTGGTGAAGCCGGGCAGGGCGTAGCGCACCATTTGCGGCCAGATAACGCGGGTGAAAATCTTAACGCGGCTCATGCCGCAGGCGACGGCGGCTTCGATCTGGCCTTTCGGTATGGCCATGATGGCGCCCCGGAACGTCTCGGTCATATACGCGCCGAAGATAAAGCCGATGGTGCATACGCCGGCCATGAATTGATTGATTTCGATATAGTCCCACAGGCCGGTGGCCTCGCCCAGATCGACCAGCGCCTGTTGTCCGCCGTAGAACAGCAGCAGCATCAGGACCAGATCGGGCACGCCCCTGACAAGTGTCGTGTAGGAGTCCGCCGTCTTTTGCCAGAACGGATTGCCGCCCAGTTTCGCCCAGGCGCCCGTCAGCCCCAGCACGACGGCAAGCAGCAGGGAGCCGATGGCAAGCTGTATGGTGACCAGCGTGCCGTCCCACAATTGTCCGCGATATTCCCAGAGTACGTCCATGCCGCTATCGGGATATGTCCGCTGCGTTGCGCTGAGTTAAGGGAATTCGGGGAGGCTCGAGCGCCTCCCCGGATGAACCCTTACGACCCGGCGGGCGCGCCGTAGATGTCGAAGTCGAAATACTTCGCGTTGATCTTGGCATAGGTGCCGTTATCCCGGATCGCCTTGATCGCGTCGTTGAACGCGGCGCGGAGCTTGTCCTCGCCCTTGCGGATGGCGATGCCGGCCCCTTCGCCGTAGCATTCCGCATCGTACTGGTCGCCGCCGAGGAAGGCGAAGCCTTTGCCCGCGTCCTGCGCCAGGAAGCCTTCAAGCGCCTGAATGGAGTCGGAAAGCTGCGCGTCGATCCGGCCTGCGGACAGATCCTGGAACACATCCTCCTGGGTTCCGTACAGCACCAATTCCGAGTCGGGGAAAATCTTTTCCATATAGCACTGGTGAACCGTGCCGCGCTGCACGCCGACGCGCTTCCCGGCAAGGCTTTCCTTGGTGTCCGACAGGCCCGAATTCTCAGGCGCGACGAATTTCGCCGGCGTGTTGTAGTATTTTTCGGAGAAGTCGACGCGTTTCTTACGCTCTTCGGTGATCGACATGGACGCAATGATCGCATCGTATTTCTTGGCCAGCAGCGCCGGAATGATGCCGTCCCAATCCTGTTCCACCAACTCGCATTTGCGGCCCATCTGGTCGCAAAGCGCCATCGCGATTTCGATGTCGAAGCCGACCAGTTCGCCCGAAGCGGTTTTGGACGAGAACGGAGGATACGCGCCCTCCACGCCGATCCGCAGAACATCTTCCGCCTGCGCCTGCGTGGCGAGACCCAGCGCCAAGGCGCCGGCGGCGACGGTAATTGCAAGTTTTCTAAGACCCATCGTGACTCTCCTTATGTTGTAAGCCTGCCGGCCATGTTCTCTCCGGCCGGCAGGTTTTCCGGCAATGAACTCCGTTCTTTGTTATCCGCGGTACCGGTGCCGGACTAATCCCGCGACTTGGCCAGGAACTGTTTGAACCTCTCGGACTTCGGCGCGGTGAAAACCTCGCCGGGAGGACCCTCCTCCTCAATTCTACCCTGATGCAGGAAGATAACGTCAGAAGAAACGTCTCGGGCGAACCCGATTTCGTGGGTCACCACGATCATGGTTCGGCCCTCCTCGGCCAAATCGCGCATCACGCGCAGGACTTCGCCGACCAATTCAGGGTCCAAAGCAGAGGTTGGTTCGTCGAACAGCATGACCTCCGGCTCCATGGCCAGGGCGCGCGCAATCGCCGCGCGCTGCTGCTGTCCGCCGGACAGGTGGGCCGGATAGTATTCCCGGCGGTCGTAGATGCCGACCTTCCGGAGCAGCGCTTCCGCCCGCTCGACCGCTTCCTGTTTCCCGATCCCCAGGACATGCACCGGGGCTTCGATAACATTCTCCAGCACGGTCATGTGGCTCCATAGATTGAAGCCCTGGAAGACCATGCCCAGTTTCGAGCGGATACGTTCGACCTGTTTGATGTCCGCCGGCACGGCGGCGCCGGTCCGCCCGGTCGTCATCCCAATCGTCTCGCCGGCCACCGTCACTGTTCCGGCATTCGGCGTTTCAAGAAGATTTATGCAGCGCAGAAACGTGCTTTTCCCGGAGCCGGACGACCCCAGCATCGATATCACGTCGCCCTTGCGCGCCGTGACCGACACGCCTTTCAGAACCTCGACGGCGCCGAAACTCTTGTGCAGATCCTCAACGACCAGCGCCGCCGCCGTCATGCTCTACCGACCATCATTGTCTATAATCTCCGCACGGGCCGAATCCGGTCTCTGGTGGACACAGTTTATCCGACGCCATCGCCCTGTCATCGATGCCCCTGTCCCAAGCGTGCGGAACATGCGCATCGGAGAGGACGGTATGCGCTGATTGCGGCGCTTGCAAGTCGGCTTAGCGCCTAGAATTAGCGCTTTGTGGGGGAACAGTTTTTTGTTGCCGTCCGAAACAGGGGTGGTTAAGCCAACCCGGTTGCGTGCGTTTGCGGCGGGTGGAGCGCCGCGCGATCAGCCAGCCCGCCAAGCATTGATGCCAATACTTGGTTAACGGCGGTTATATTTTGCATGACTGAAGGTTTTTTGGTTTTGTTCGTCGAATTAGGTCGTTTTTGTGTTCGATTATTTTGTGTATATTTGGTTCTTGGTTTCTGAGGCGGTTAGACATTTTGGTGCGAGAGACTCTTTGAGAGTTGAGTTGCAGGGAATTGGCCAGGGTCGGCCGGACGGGCGGCCCCGCTCGGTGCTGGGTATCCTGGACCGGCGGGTTCTGCTGTCTCCGTTATGCGCCCTGGTGCTTGCATCGTCGGCGGCTGGGCCGGCGCAAGCCTTGCCGTTGGAGGACGCCGTCCGCGCGGCTCTTCAGACGAACCCGGACGTGGGAATCGTGGCGGAAAGTCAGCGGGCGATCGGTTATGAACTGCTCCAGGCGGAAGGCGGCTATCTCCCCCGGGTCGATCTTCGCACCGCCTACGGTTTGGAAGCTACGAATGACAGAGCCTCCCGCGGGCGCAGCGATCAGCCGGGTAATTCCGCCACACAGTTCCTCGGAACGTTTCAATCCAGTCTGACCCTGACGCAAATCCTGTTCGACGGATACGAGACCTGGCACGAAATCCAACGGCAAAAATCCCGTGTGGTCGCCGCATCGCGGCGGGTGCGCGAAACGTCGGAATTCATCGCCCTGGATGCGGTTGAAGCCTATCTGGAGGCGCTGCGGCAGCGCGAACTGACCCAGTTGGCCGCCGATAATGTCGATGTTCATGCGGAAACTCTCGCCCTGGTCGAGGCCAAGGCGCAGGGCGGCGCCGCGACGGTGGCGGATATTCAGCAGGCGCGCTCGCGTCTGGCGGCGGCCGAGGCGACCCTGACCGAAAGCCGCACGCGTCTTCGGGACGCGGACGCCACCTATTCCCGCATTGTCGGTGAG
>JANQIT010000236.1 GCA_028282025.1 Hwanghaeella sp.
AGTTCGGCATAGCCGCCGCTTTGGTTCTCGTCCCGCTGTTCCTCCAACCACCTTCCCGCTCGGTTCCGCGCGCGATCAAGGGTCGAATGAACCATGGTCGTTTTACCCGCACCGCGATGCCCCGCGACCAGAATAGTATGTCCCTTAGTCTCCAGACGCCAATACTGACGCAGGATATTGAGCAAACTCTCCGATTGCTTGGACTCCGTGAACATCTGCTGACCCGGGCGATGCTGGGCATTCAACGTCAGAGGTTCCGGCGGAAACTTCAGGGTAACGGCCATGGTTAGCGCCCTCCCGAATTGACGATTTCAAGTAAGAGAATCCCAAACCCCAGAAGAACGCCGCCCTGTATATACAGCGATGCCTTCGCCGAAATCCGCCAACCCCCGCCTGAACCGTCGATACCGACCCAATTCCGCTCAAGCCACGGCCTGCTGCGGCTTTGCTCCGGTTCGCTGACAAACGCTCCTCGTATGAAAAAGCAAAAGCTGAGGACGACCCAAAGAACCCCGAGCCAGGAAGCGGGATGGGATAGATAAGCCGTGATTTCCTCGGTCATCCCCTACTCTCCTTGCGGCATGCTTGTTGTTACGTCTCCAGGACAGAAAAACACCTCCACATCGAGAGTGGCGAAACCTTGACCGGCTTCCGTCAACCCGCCTGTGTCAGGGAGAAGGATCAGCCGGGCGGCGCCTTGCACCTCTCCGATTCCTGGCTTACTCGACTCGATTACTGAAACATGGACACCTCGCTCATCGGCCGAGCGTTCACTACCGGCGGCCTTCTCGCCAACCGCCAAGCCGGTAAACTCCGCGGCGATCTCTTTCCGGTTCCGTATTTCACAAAATTCGTAGAACAAATTCACAACGCGTTCTCTTGAAAGCCGCTGATTCTTCTCCTCATCGCTTTGCCCGTCGGCAAACCCTTTCAAATCGACCTTGTACACAGAGGGGGGTCGTTTTTCCCATTGGCCGATCTGTTCCTTGAACCTCGTCCGGCTTTTATCTTCCATCCCGGCAAAGTCGGACCTGCCGGGATCGAACTTAAGAAAGAAATTTCCAACCGACCCTAGCTTCTCCACTTTCGGCTCCTCCAAGATCTTCGACAATTCGCTGCGGATTGATTCTGTGAGGCTGGCCCGTTCCACCTCCGGCAACGTCGCGGATAGTGTCGAATTGCTTGCAAGGGACAGCATGACGATCAACCGCTGCATCGCGACCAATTCGCTCATCCCCTTTCCGGGGTTCGACGCCAATGCGGACGGGCCAGGCGATCTGGAATCCGGCCCATCCGGGCGGTTCGGTAAGAAAGTCTCTATACCTCTCAGCGCAAGGCGGACATCCCGGAGCAACGCTTCGACCTGCTCGGCATCGCTGGGTTCCATGACGGCAATCGCGTCCGCAGGCGGCGCGCCTTCCAGCAGCACGTTCAACTGCGCCAGATGGCCGGAAAGCTCGGGGAGTGTCAGAATGGTATCCGTCAGATTCGTCAGATCCATCGCGTTCGCCCGCAGGACATTTAAGAGTTCCTGCTGCTCCTTCGTCAGGACAAACAGGGACGGAAGACGTGCGAGCGCTTGTTCGGCGCGAAGCAGCAGATTCGGATAAGCCTTCAGCACCTTCAGGTGATGCGCGGCCGCTATGACGGCGACAAGATCCCCCCGAACCTTAGTGATGATGTCCAACGGGGGGTCCCCCACCGGCCTGCCCGCATTCAGGTCGCCAAGGAACTTCGTCAAAACACTTAGATTATCCAGCAGTGTCGCGGCTTTGGGCGCCTTGGCGAGCAAAGCGACAGACCGGCTTAATTCACCGGACAACTTGCGGAGGTCATAGAAATCTGCAGGTGGAATCTGCACGGGGGTTGGAAGCAAACGAATGCGTTCCTCCGAGGCAATGACTTTCCTCAGCAGATCCTGAAGCACTTTGTCTGCGGCTACCGGCCATACCGAGTCCGTCGAGAAGCCCGACAGAGCGGTCTTCGCCCCATCGATCGTCATTCGTAACTCCACGACCTTTTTTTGTTCCGCGAATGATCCTTTCGCGTGCGCTTCTCGCTCCTTCAGATAGGCATCCACCGATTTCCAACTCTCGCCGAGGGCGGCAACGGTTTTCTCGATTTTCGCGGCATCCGGCGAAGGTGGCCTTTTCGACTGAGTATCGAGATGCAAAGCGATAAAGGTGGCGACCGCCAAGGCCAAGGTCAGACCCATCCATCCCGCCGCCGGCGATAGAATCGTGCCGGTGACGTTCGTGCCGAATCCCCCCCAATAACGCTCAATCGAGAGATCGGGCCTGCGAAGGACCCGCAAACACCAGACAATGGATACAATCGATGTAACCGCGACCAACCCAATCATAGGAAGATCCTGAGCCGTGAACCCACCGGACGCCGCCGCCGTTGACGGAAATGCACCCAATACACAAGACCCCGGCATAAAACCGAGTACCGTCATCTTCTTCCCAGGCAGGCTGGCGCGCAAAACCCGCTGTCCTTTACCGCCGCAACCATCGAATAATTTGAAATGGGGAAGCGAATACGCGGCACATGGCGGCTGCGACCACAGGCGACGCGAATGGATGTCCAATCCGAGCATCAGGTAACCTCCCCGTCCATGGAGGCGGCATGGTGCAGAACTTCACCCCTGCGTCGTCACCGCGCCGCCTTGCCCATTCTGAAATGAAAATTGCCACCGGGTGCGTGATTCCTTCGTGATTTCTGGGTGTGGACAAAAAAACGGCGGTCCGGATGGAACCGCCGTGAGTTGGGTGAGGCCGGTGCACCGGACCTTCACCCAGGAGGGAGAAACATCGGAGTTAAACTGTACAAATCCTCTTCTTTAGGCAGACGTCACCATCCACCCCGCATGAATCCGGCAACTAGCCGGCCTGAATTTGAGCGAATGCATTCACACTTTGCGTTGTCAGTGCGACGACCTCGTCCAGGATCTTCTGTTCGGTCGTAAGCTCTTCGACCTGTTCGACGAGACTGCGAAGGTTGTCCAGTTGCGCATCGGAGGGGGGGTTCACCTCCCGCTTATTTGCCTCATACGCGACACGTTTGGCATCCAGCAGCGCTTTCTCCGCTTCCAGATCCATGATTTCCGCATTGTTGCCCGCGCGTTCGGAAGAGTCCGTGTCCGGATGAGAATTCCGGGACCGAAGCTTGGTAATGGAATCAACGAGTGTTTCCCGGGTCAGCAGATAAGCCTGCTGGTATGCAATCCGTTGGTCGACATTTAAATCCTTCTTCTTTGGCATGATGCCCTACTCCTTTGATTTGACACGACCCGAAGCAATTGAACGGGTTTTTGTTTACCTAAAGGGCGCCGGCATTCGGATCGGCATTCGCGCCGGCGGCTGCGTCTTCCTCGGCCTTCTGACGAATCTCTTTCACCACTGTCAGCGCTTCAGACAGGAACGCCCTGAAGAAGGCGACATTCGCGTCCTGGTCGGAGGATTTCAGCAAGCTTCCCAACTGTGTCGATATGGTCTTGAGTTGGCTTTTTGGCAGATCCACGGATTCCTGGGACGCCAGCGCATCTGCCCTGGCTTGATCGCGCTTTTCCTGAACCTCCCGTTGTCTTTGGGTAATCGTCTCGGATACCCGGCGAAGTTCCTCAAGCAGCTTGGAGAAAGTTGGGCCTTTCTCCTCGCCGGCAACGACCGAGGCCGCCCGGCTGCTTTCATAGAAGACGTCGAACTCCGCCTGCATCTCCTCGGCAACCTCCGACAAGCGGGAGAGGTTCTCCGCCCGCGCCACGGCGAAATCGGCTTGCGGCTTAACGAAGCCGTTCAACTCCGATTGAAGTAGCGAGACGTTCGTCGCCGCGGATTTGGTCAAATCGGTGACCGGCTGAGGCGTCGAACAAGCCGTGCAGGCGGCCAGCAGGATCGGTCCTGCCATTCTCTTGATATTCAGCATCAGTCATTCTCCCCGACTGCGATTGCAAACAGGCCGACAGCTTTCAGCAGTTCGACAAGGTTCTCGGTCTTGAGGCCCGTTGCGTGATAAGCGGCAAGAGCGGCGACAGGCTGTTTCACCGAGACTTCCCAGGTTTCCAGCGCGGCTAGAGAACCATCCAGCGCGGACGCGTGATCTATATCGATCAAACGATAGGCGTCTTCGTGCACCTGCCGGCGCGGCCCTTCGAATGTCGAAAGATAGGTCGCAAGGCTTTGAAGAAGAAGCGCGCGCATGCGGTCTTCCTCTTCCTCCGCGTCACCGTCCCCGGCCTGATATAGAAAGGCTGTTTCAATGGGTTGTTTCCCGTTGAGGGCGAGCGCTTCTGTCAGAAGCTGCCGGGCAGAGACAAGATCGAGTCCCTCCTGAACGGTTCCGTGAAAGCGTTTTTCGAGAAGAGCGATCTTGGCGCTCTGTCTTTGCAGGCCCCGTTGGGCCTTCCGTTTTTGGATCTGCAGTAACTCTTTCTGGAGAACCAAGGAGAAGACCGGCGGTTGCTTGGACAGATCCCTTATCGTATCGACCCGCGATACAATACCTGGGATCTGCGCTGCGATGATTTCCGCATTCGATGGGGCGTCCCCCTCGGTATTCCCCGTCGCCGCCGCTTGAAGGAAAGCGTCGATCTTCGCGATCCGGTCCGTGGTCTGCTGTTCCTCACCATGCGGGATCTTCTTGATCGCATCGGTGATCCTCTTGATTTCCTCAAGCGTCCTATTGAGGCCTTCCCGATGCGTTTCCTCATCCTCTCCATCACCGGGTTTCAGGGCCTTACCTAACGCCGCGATCTCCTTATCCAGATCTGTGCTAAGCCGCTGATAGGCGTCGACCTGATCTTGTTGTTCTTCCTTCGCCGCCTCCAGCGCAAACGCCGCGAGCTTCACCAGACTTTTGTCCTTACTTTCCTTGGCGACCTGCATCTGTGCGTTCAAAAGCTCCAAACATTTACCGCGGAACGACGTGACGTTGAAATCCACCAGTTTGCGACGGCCCGTTTCCGAGAGGGCTGCGTCCAACCGAGCGCGTTTTGTAAGGGCTTTGAGATACGCATCCTCTTCCATTTGCCGGTAAGAGGCATGCGTACAGGCCGGAGGAGACACCCCCAGCGTCAATCTGAAGTCGAGAGCCGCGCCCCGCAGATTTTCCCTGGCGCCGCGGATTTCATTGGCGGCGTTTGTGATAAGGAGCGTATCCTGCGTACCGAATACCGCGTCCAGACGCTTGCCGATGCAGTTATCCAACCGCCCGCTTAACGACGGGAGATTGTTGCACCTGTTGCCGCCATCGGCACCGCTACGCACAGGGTCCAGAAGAAGCTGCTGCATTTCGACGTCGCGCCGGGTCTTTGCGAAATCCGCCACGACGGCCAGTTCATGGTTCAACAGTTTTGCCTGGTTCTGGCGCGTCTGGGTGACGACGGACTGCAGCGACAACTCATTGCTTGCGGCCAAGGCTGCACCGACCGCCTCGTCCTTCTCGGCATTATAGAGATGGGCCCCGCTGCACCCGGTCAGGACGAGCGTCGATACGAGGACAACCCCTACCAGGGGTAGTCTCCCGCGGGCCGAATGAAAGTTACTGATCATTTGATATCCCCTCTGCTGGGCGCGTCTCCACATGCAACGGCCGGCAGGGCCGCGTTCAGGGGAACGCCCGTGCACCAACACATCGCACCCAGTGTGAATCTTCCGTGATTTGAATAACCGGAGCCGCCTGGACTGCGCCCTCGCTCAGTATCCGCCAGCGGGAAATCGCACCGACGACTCACGGTGGAATCACGCTAGCGGCCTAATCTGGCCAAAGGCAGGTTAAAGAAGGGGAGGCACGGTCGTGCATACAGGATTTGGATCATCGCCGTTTGGGTCTATGGGCAATCACACGGGCGAGGCGGACGCGGACACCTTAGACAGCGAGGAAATCAATCGTCTGCTGTCCGATCCTTCGGGAAAAATCGACGGTAGAGTTCTGGCGGATGTCCTTGAGGCGCTCGCCATACGCATGAACGCGCGGTCGTTGAGCTACTGGCAGCACTATTGCGGGCCGACGGCGTATGAGGACAATGACAATATTCCCGCCGGATACACCTATCTGGCCCAATTGGTCGCCCATGACCTTGTGGCGAACGTCGCGCCGGTCCCACGACTGGAAAAGCCAACCGAATTCGCCCACCGGGATAACCGCGCTCAGCGCCTGATACTGGATACTCTGTACGGCGGCGGCCCGCTCAGCACGCCCGCCCCGTATCATGTGGCAAAGGTCGAAGGGGGGAAGGCCATTCTGTTCCGCCTTGGACGCGTCGGCATGAACGAGACCGAACGCCGGAACCTCCGGTCCCACGAAGACGGCATTCTGGAAGACGGACCGGCCAGGGATATTCCAAGGACATCCTGTCCGTTTTTGAACGACAACCCACGCCGGGGCTTCACCGACACGATGCTCACGGACCCGCGAAACGATGACAATCTACTGGTCTCGCAGCTAACGACGATCTTCCTGGAACTGCATAACCACATGGCCGCGGTAAGCGTGCCAAGCCGACGCCACCCCTCTTCAGAGAACGAGGAACATGCGCTTTACCGGCACTTCGTAGTCGTTCGCAAGGCCGTCGCTGCAGTCTATCGGCGTATTGTGGTCAACGATCTTCTGTCCCGGCTCTTGGATAAAGAGATCTATGACCGGTACCGGAACGCTGGGACCGATATACCAGACCCACATGTCTGTCCGGACCATCAAGGCACGGTTCTGTCGCCCTACCGCATGCCGCCGGAATTTCCGCACGCCGTATTCCGCAGCCTGCATGCGATGGTGCGCGGACGATACGATCTTAATGACGATCTAAGGAAAGAAATTTTCGTTACCATCCGCGACGTCCTGGACCGGACATCGTCCAGGCGCCCGAATCTGGTTCCCCTGTCCCGCAACTGGCTGGTGGACTGGCGGTTCTTCTTCGAACTGGAGGATGGGTTCAAGCCGAACCTGAGTCGCCGCCTCTTGCCGGACGTCGGACACGGGACCTTGGCGACCGACAGTCATTTTCCAAGCCCCGGTAAGAACAGGAAAGGCGGCCTGTACTTCATCGACCTTCTGCGCGGCGCCGGCAGCAAGGTCGAACCGGTGCGGGACCTGATCGCACGTCTGCCCTCCGGCGATCTTCACCGTTCGGAATTGCTGCACAATGAGAACGACCGCAAGACGAAGATCCTGAAGTGGCTGAAGGAAACATCGGCAGGCGTCACTTCCGACGCGATGGCCGGGTTCATTGCGGAAAACCCGCCTCTCTACTTCTTCACACTGTTTGAGGCGGCTCACGACAAGTGCGGCTCGCGCCTTGGCATTCTCGGGTCCACCATTACGGCCGAGGTCATTTTCGGCGCCTATGCAAGCACGCATTCGGTGATCGAAGAGGACGCCCGTATCCAGGACATCCTGGACAGCACCTTCGGTTCCGATGTCCCCGACACGATGCCCAAACTGATCCGGTTCCTGCAATCCAACGGTCAACTCGGCTTTCCTGTTCCCTGACCGGCGCGGTAAACCGAACCCCATCATCATCAACAGTTAACTCCACAAGGCAGTAAAAAAGGAGAGTCTTATGCCTGACTTCATTGAACGTATTGTCGTGCTCGACCGGCGCGCCTTTGGACAGAAAGTAATGGAATGGGCGAACGGCGCACCGATCCCCGGAAACCTGGAAGAAGCCGAACAACAACTTACCGGTATTATCCAGTTTCCGCTGCCGTCCTATATCAAGGACATGAATTTCATAAAGACCACCAAGGATATCTGGACCATCAAGATCCCGCCGGCGGACATGCTGCAGGACACGCGGAACCGGATAGACGCCAACGATCCGCCATACGATATTCAACCGTTCTACTACGACCGGGTAAACGGCGACCTGGAAGACGACCATGAATTGTTCGAATTCCGGGTAGGCGACTATACCTGTTCCTTGTGCACCTGACCGGGGCTTCGCGGCGGCGGACCCACTCTACGGGTCGGCTGCCGCCAGCAGGTTTTTCCGGAACCTCTCCAAGACGGTTTCATCGCGGATCGGGAAGCACTGCGCCACCCAGTACGCCGCGTTTTCCATAGTGGCGGGTGTCTCGCCGCACCATAGCGCCGACGCCTTTTCAAAAAATCTCCGCGCGGCGGCCTGCGCCGGATCGTGGAGACCGGATTGCTGCAGAGCGGCTGCTTTCCACGCCGACATGACTAGAACTTCGTCTTCCGCCTGGCTGCAAGCGTCGCTGCAACCGGCAAAATCTCCATTTATGAAACGCACACAGGCGGTATAGGCCCACACCATCGGCGTCGGCGCAATCGCCAGTTCAAGGCCGCGTTCCGACAGCTTCAATCCTTCCGCCGGCTCTCCGCAATAAGCCAATCCTCCGGCAGCCGACGACGTGGTCCATGGGTCGTTCTCATTTAGCTGACATGCCAGCTTGAAGCCCAGTATCGCGACATCATACTCCCCATTCATCGCCTGCGACCAGGCGAGATGAAGTTGGGAGCGCGAGTCCAACGGATCGAGTTCCACCGCTTTCCGGGCCAGTTTCAACGCTTCTTCCTGCACGTGCGCGGTACGCAGAACGCCCGGGAAGACAAAGTGATTGCTGTTTAGGATTCCGACCAAACTGCTATAGGCGGGCGCGAAATCGGGTGCGTCGCGCACAATCGAATGAAAGATTTCGGTCGCGCGCTTGCGGAGGGCGGGCGCCCAACTCAAGACGAATGCATGCCCACGCAGCCAACGGTCATAGATATCCAGGGAAACATCGGATTGTCCCGACACCTGCCGCAAACGGGCCTGAGAGATATGGATGTTGAGAGAGTGGGCTATCTTGCGAACGATATCCTGCTGGGACGCGAAAAACTGGTCCAGGTTGAGCACATACCGTTCACTCCAGATCAACTCGCAACTGACCGGGTCCTGAAGTTCTATGGTCAGAAACAAGGCCCCCTCATTCTGGTAAAGGTGCCCGTTCACGAGATACCGGTTCGGGCTGTCGGGTTCCCCAAGGCCCAGGCTGGCAGAGCTTGTGACATCGACAATCGACCAGACCCGGAACCGCACAAGCATCGAAATCAGTTCGAATCTGAACCCCACACAGACATGACGCTGATCCTCCTGAATTCCATCGAGGTCGAAATGGCCGATACACAGCACGAATTGGCGCGACGGCGGCGAGTCATATATCGACTGGGGCCCCTCGCTTAGTTGTGCGGGCAACGCGAAAGGGTCGACCGCGGGCGTTTCGAATTTGCCCAGTTTGACGTCGCCAATCAGCTTCTGAGTAAGCTCTGTCGGTTCGGAATCGTACTCCTGATCGAGAAGCTCCCATAGCCGGTTATACAGGGCGATCGCCGCACCGATTTCTCCTTGCTCGGCATGCATCTGAATAAGGCACCGACAGGCGCGCTCATGCGTCTGATCGAGTTGGAGAAGCGCCTGGGCCGCCGCTCGCCTGGCCCCCCCGCTACCGGCGTCCGGCTTCTCATCCAACAGATATTCAAGCCCACGACCCAATCTCTGGGTCAGGTTTTCGCGTTGGACAACCAGCCAATTCCTGAAGGACGGGTCCAGATCGTCGAAACCGGCCAGCAGCGTGTCGGTGATCGTTCTGGTATTCAGAAGCGACGGCAGCAGTTCGCCGGCCTCCAGCGCTCTAAGAACCTGCGTTGCATCCACCCTGATCGACCGAGCGTCCAGACCGATTGTATTCCTGTCGACGATCAGCCCGTGATAACCGGCATTCAGGAGAAGCGGTTTCAAGGTGCGCACGACTTGCCGCAACGAGGCGCGCGCCTTTTCCTCGTCCGACTCGCTCCATAAAAGGCCGACAATATGCTCGCGCGTTGCCATACAATTGGGAACGAGCGCCAGATACGCTATCAGTGCCTTTGACTTACGGCTCGCAAACGCGACTTCCTGCCGTCCTACCGAAATCGATAGCCCGCCAAAGGTCGTAACGGTAAGCGTTTCGTGTTCGCCCTGTTGATGGTTAGGCGATACCGACCCCTCACGTGGCGACACCGTAGCATCGACCTGCAAAACCCAGACCCCTCATGTCACTCCCCTCAGCAACGTTAGGCCACCGGCAAACAAAGTCAATAAACTCACGGAAATCTGATATTTGGGAATATTTTCCACTCAGATGGCGCGAAAGACCCGTATCGTGACCACGCGTCAGCCGCATTCCTCAAACAAGATCGATACCCGAATTCAGGCCCGGGCCGCCGCCCGTTTTCTCCACAACGCAGGACAAACGGCGGGAGACAGTCGTGGCAGGCCAAGCTTGCAGCACCCCCGACACAATCCGGCAGGCCGGGACCTGAAGATCCGGATGTGTGACGTCGGCCGCATAGAAATCCACGCCCTTCTCCCACAATTTTCCGGCAAGGATTTTCGCCGCATTGTCCACGTCTTGAATCGGCCCGCGGGCTTGATCAGCCGCGCCAAGTCCGCGGCCCGCCGGTTCTGCGGATACCCCTTCCAACAAAGGTTGGTGGTCTACCACAGAGAGGTCCTGACATCGCCGTATATGCTGCAGATCGTCCTCATTCAGGGAGTCGGGTCCGCTCTGCGCCAGTTTCAACCTGACGATATGAATGGCGAGTTCGGCTTGGCACAGTTCCACCGTGGCGGCGCGCATCGCATCCTGAATGCGAAGCCGGGCTGCGAACCCACCTGTCACCGTATATCCCATCGGATCGCAAGAGAGCGCCGCGACACACGGCACATCCAAATCCGTCGTGATATCGATCAACCAAGTCCGCCGACCCGTCTTTCCCTGCCGCAAGGTTTGTAACAGTCTATCCACACTGGCTTCCTGCAGGCGCTCGGTGGGGATCTTCCCGCCTATGCGTCCCCCTCCCCACCACAGCGCGACGGCATCCCGTTCGATAAGTTCGAGCATGCCGTGCAAACAAGCATCGTGAAATGTGGCCCCCACGCCGCTTCCGGTGCCGAGCTTAACCACCGGCTTCGGCGTCGGGCGGTCGAACCCGGACGCGAAACACAGATTTGCCGGAATAGCGACCGATCGGGAATCGTGCATCCTCTCCGCAGGCGTCCAGTCGGTATTCCGGGGTCGATCCGGGCCGTAACCGGCTATTGCCAAAAGGCCCGTCATTGTCTCCAGATCATCTGCCGGAACCGCCGGGCCGCGACTGGACGCTATCGGATGCCGCGAGAGATATTCAACCGCCTCCCCCAAGCAGGACAGGATGGCGGTTTGGCTATCCAGCCCTTTGCCGGTCGCACTCGCAATCGCGGCAGACGTTTCCGCGCCGAAGCGAAGAGGGTTCGCGATTGCGCCGACGACCGATAGGCCGGGGGCGTCAACGGCCCTCAGATCGAACAGTCTCTCCAGTTTCCACGCGATTGGGATGAGTTTTTGCAAAAAGCGATGCCGGCGCAGGTCGCTCGCCTCTCCCGGCTTCCCGTGGACCCGGCGGGCGGCGGTATCGCGCATATTCTCCAGGACCCCGACCAAGCGTGCCCGCTTCGCGTCCTCGTCAACCCCGGCCACAGCAATCCCACCTCAGATTTTCTGCGTTGCAAACCGACCGCACCATAGCCCCGTCGATGGATCGAGGACATAGGTTGCAGCGGGATAGAGGGCTGGATTACCTCTCCCTCAAAGCCTCATCCTGATACCGGAGCAACGGTGAGATGAGGAACTCAATCAATCTGCGATCACCGGTCTTTACTTCCACCGTGACATTCATTCCGGGCACCAGCGGCACGGTTTCTCCGTCCGCCACGATGCTGGACCGCTTCAGGTTTACACGGGTTTCGTAAACAAGGCCCTGCTTCTCGTCCTGGATAGCATCGCCGGACAGATGGCGCACCTCACCGGGGATCGTACCGTATTTCGTAAAGGGGAAGCTCTCTACTTTAACCGCCGCCTCTTGCCCGGCGCGTACAAACCCCTTGTCCTTGTTCAACACCATGACAGATATTTCCAGCGGCACGTCGGCGGGGACCAGCACCATCAGCGGCTCCGCCGGCTGCACCACGCCGCCCACGGTATGGACCTGCATCTGTTGAATTACGCCGTCTTCCGGCGCTCTCAAGGTCTGTAGTTCTTCCCGCAATTGCGCCTTGCGCAGGGCGAGGCTTGCCTGATCGAAGCTCTTGCGGGCTTCCAGCATCTCCGTGAAGGCCTGTTGCTTGGCATCCGCCTTTACACGGTTCGCTTCGCGCACCGCGGCCGCCATCGCCGCTTCCGCCTCCACCATTCGATGGCGTTCGATAGCGATGTTCTGGCGGCTTTCGATTAACAGGGTCTTCACCTCCAGCCAATTCGGCTTCGGACTTATTCCTTTCTCGACAAGGCTGGCCAGGCTCTGTTCCCGTTCCGCGATAAGCGGAAGGGTCTGTTCCAGCTTTTCGATTTCCGCCTGGATGGACCGGCGTTCCGCAATCCGGCTGTCTAGTTGCGCATCCATGGAGGCCATCTCCGCCTCATGCGCAGCAATGTCAGATTCCAGACGCTGGCGCTGCATGGTGACCAGGATGGGGTCCGCTCCGTCCGGCGCTTGGAGTACGGCCCTGTGCCCGTCCAGCCGTCTGGTCATGGCGTGCAGCCTGGCGAGTTCCACCGAGGCCGCCATCAATTCCTGCTGCAGCTGCCCTTTGTCGACCTCACTGTCCGTCGGGTCCAGTTCGACCAGAATATCACCCTTCCTGACAGCCATGCCGTCCCGCACATGGATCGCCCGGACAACACCGATCTCCAGCGGCTGAATCTGCTTCACACCGCCGGCGGGCACGATCCTTCCCTGCGCCACAGCGACCACATCGACTGTGCCGATCAGCGACCAAACAATGGCGATGGTGAAGAAGGCCGCCAGGGTGATCGCCGTCCAGCGCGCAGCGGGCGAGGCCGGGGTTTCCAACACTTCGAGTGCGGCGGGCAGGAATTCCCGCTCGTCTTTGCCGCGGCCCGGTATCGAATGCCGCGGCGAAGCCGCATTCTCCGGAACCGAGGTGCGCGCCGGACCGCCGTCCCCGCCCGGTGAACCGGCCGTGGCCGGAGCATCGGTCTCAGCGCGTTCGACCGGCGGTTCGAACCTCTGTTGCGCGTCATTCGGCGGCATCGGACACCTCCCCCGATTGCATCCGGTAGAGTGTCGCATAGCGACCGCCCGCCTTGAGCAGATCGTCGTGCCCACCGTCTTCTACTACCTCACCATGATCGATGGTGATGATCCGGTCGGCGCCGCGCACGGTGCTAAGCCGGTGGGCAATAATCATGACCGTCCGCCCCTGGCAGATACGCCGCATGTTCTGCTGAATGATGCTTTCCGATTCATAGTCCAGCGCGCTTGTCGCCTCGTCCAGGATCAGAATACGAGGATTGGTGATAAGCGCGCGGGCGATGGCGATCCGCTGACGCTGTCCGCCCGACAGGTTATGGCCACGCTCCTCCACCAACGTGTCGTACCCTTCCGGCAACTCCAAGATGAAGTCATGTGCACCCGCCAATTCGGCCGCCGCGATCACCCGATCCATCGGCAAGCCCGGATCCGCAAGCGCGATATTCTCCCGAATGGTTCGATTGAACAGAAGATTTTCCTGCAACACCACGCCGACCTGATGGCGCAGCCAAGCGGTATCCACCATGGTGAGGTCGACCCCATCGACCAAGACGCGGCCCGCTTCCGGCACATACATACGCTGCACCAGCTTGGTCAGCGTGCTTTTGCCGGATCCCGACGGACCGACGATCCCCAGCACCTGCCCCGCCGGCACCGAAAGCGACACCCGGCGCAGAATCTCCTTACCGTCAGGCCGATACCGGAAAGTGACGTTATCGAACTCCACCGCGCCCTGGATCGACTTCAGGGACGACCTGTTCGCGTTATAGCTGGGCTCGGTCGGCGCATTCAGGATGTCGCCCAGACGCTTTAGCGAAATCCGCGCCTGCTGAAAGTCGTTCCAGAGTTGTGCGAGGCGCAGGATCGGGCCGGAAACACGCCCAGAAAGCATGTTGAACGCGACCAACTGGCCAACTGTTAAATCGCCATTCAGAACGGCCTTCGCACCGATATAGAGCGTCAGCGCCATGGTGATCTTACTCACGGCCTGGGTCGCCTGCCCGGCGATGTTCCCCAGATTCGCGGCTCGGAAACTCGCCCGCACATACGCGGCCAGTTGATCTTCCCAGCGGCGCTGGGATTGCGGTTCCACCGCCATCGCTTTCAGCGTCTCGACCCCGGTCACCGCCTCCACCAGAAAGGCTTGGTTCTCCGCGCCACGCTGGAACTTCTCCTCCAGCCGGGCCCGCAGCACGGGCGTCACGAAAACCGCCAATAGAATGTAAAACGGCACCGACGCAAGCACGATCAAAGTCAGCGTCGGGCTGAATTGCCACATCACGATGAAGAAAACGAAGGTGAAGGCAATGTCGATCACCAGTGTAAGAGCCGACCCGGTGAGGAAATTTCGGATATTTTCCAGCTCCCGCACCCGGGCGACGCTTTCACCGACCCTGCGGGATTGAAAATACCCCATCGGCAAGGACAGCAGATGGTCGAACAGCTTCGCACCCAGTTCCACGTCGATCCGATTTGTGGTGTGAGAGAATACAAAGGTTCGCAGGCCGCCCAGGATCACCTCGAATACCGAGACCACCACCAACCCGAAAATCAAGACATCCAGGGTGGTCAACCCGCGGTGAACCAGCACTTTATCGACCACGACCTGGAAGAAGAGCGGCGTTACCAGGGCAAAGAGCTGCAGGAAAAAAGAGGCGATCAGCACTTCCGAGAAGAGCTTCTTATACTTTAGGACGGGTGGAATGAACCAAGTGACGTCGAATTCCCCGCCCTTGCCGATCAGCTTGGCCCGCTTCGCAACCAGTAGCAGCCGGCCCGTCCAATGCTCTTCAAACGCCGTAATGCTGACTTTCTGAGGACGCCCGACAACCGGATCCTGGATCAACAGTTCATCGCCCTGGCATTGCCCAACAATCACGAAACGACCGCCCTTAATCTCGGCGATCGCCGGCAGCGGCGTCTTGGCGAGTTTGGAAGATTTCGAGGAAACCAGCCGGGCCTTCAACCCCAGGCGTTTGGCGGCCCTAAGCACCGTTTCCGCGTCCATCGTTCCACCCGGAACGCCGTATTGATGCATCACCTGTTCAAGCTCGCCGGGCATGCCCAGGAACCGCAGCAACAGAACAAGACAGACAGCACCGGAATCTTGCACGCCGGCCTGCGGGTCTCCATCAGTGTGTTGTGGATCGACAGAGTTGCCGGTCTCGGTATCGGTCAAGGCGAATCCTTCCGAAATTCATCCTGTAAGCTAAACACTTACCGTATTCTTGGACAATTACCGCCGCCCAATCCGGTCCCGCTTTGGATCAACGACAGAGTGTGTTCATTCGCCAATATCATCCAGAGAGCAGAGCTTATGCGGACAACGTGAAGCAGGCTTAGCGGATTGCGTGTGGAATAGAAATACACTCGGGGCGTTTCGGTTGTATCCGCGTTCAACCTTATTCCAGGACGCGGACGGATTATTCGTCGTGAGTTACGTAAAATCATGTGCATGGCGCGGGGTCAAAATTGGCTCCGAGTCCCCTGTCGGTCCACGCAGCGGGCCAAGGGTTCGCCCTAGCCACCTTCGCCGCTATCCTTGGTTAAAGCATCATGCGGTATCAAGACACCACCAAGGCATCGAATAAGCCATATTAGCGTATCTGAGCACCGTGAAATCCACCATCTTCCGCCTTGAATCGATCTATATTAAGAGTTGTATTAGAGAGAAGAATAGGGTGTATTCCGTAAGGTACCGTAAGTGTGGGTTTGGATTGCCCTAAAGGGGCTTCGAAGTTTGCAGTTAGACCAGCGGCCCGACGAGGCCTTTTCGATGGCGGCAATAGCGTGAAAGTATGAGTTCGAATGGCTGACATCGACATGACCAAAGCGGATGAAGGTCCCGCATTGCTCGCGCCCTTGACGACGCTTGGCGCCGTGACGTCGATTTTGCTTGCGTCGCCCATGCACCGGCACGTGTTTTTGGCCGAAATGGAGTGGCTGGTGGTGCCTGCGGTCAGTCTGGGTCAGTGCCGGGTCTTCCACCATCAAAGCGTCCCCGTAGCCTTCGCGACTTGGGCGTATCTTAATGATGAGGCGACTGCGCGTTTCAAACAGGGCGCGGGCCGGCTGAAACCGCACGAATGGCATTGCGGCGAAGAGCTTTGGCTGGTGGAGCTATGCGCCCCCTATGGCGCGGTGACCGAACATATCCAGGATCTTCTGCAAACGACATTCGACGGGAAGACTGTGCGAACGATGCGGCCAACGGCAGACGGAACCGGCGTTGAGGAATCGACTTTGGAGGCGATGCTTACGGACATGACCGCGGCGCAGGCCGGGCCGGGGAGCGTTCGCAAATGACCCAGACGCCCGCGCATATCAACTTCGACGCCCTGCGTTGCCAATGCCCGGCCTGTGTCGGGCATGTGGAAGCAAGCAATGGGGACGGCGCCGCCGCGAGCAACGGCAGCGGGGGCCTCGGCGCGGGCGTCAATACCGGCAATTCCGATGTGGACGCCCTGTTGCAAACCAACGGGCTGAAATGGGGCAGCACCAGCTTCAACAGCGGAGCCACGGTTTCGTACAGCTTTCTCTCTTCCGTGCCGTCCTACTACAGCACGTTGCGTTCAAGATACGGGATCGACTACCCGACCGGCTTTACAAGTTTCAGTTCGGCTCAACGCAGTGCGACGCGGGAAATCCTGCGCATGTTCTCGGACGTCGCCAACATCCGGTTCATTGAAACCTCGGGCGTCGGTACTCTCACATTCGGCAACCACTCAATGAGTGGCGGGGTCGGCGCTTATGCCTACTATCCGAATTTGCAGCGCAGGTTCCCATCGGACGTTCAACCGCTTAGCGGCGACGTCTGGATTTCCCGCTCGAACACCGGCACGGCGAAGGGAAGTTGGGGTTACCTGACCATCATCCATGAAATCGGCCACGCGCTCGGCCTGAAACACCCCGGCAATTACAATGCCGGCGGCGGCGGATCAGACGGCCCTTATCTACCGAGCTACAAGGACAATCATCAGTATTCGGTGATGTCCTATCACGGTCACCCGAACCATTCGCAAAGCCCGGTGTCGCCCCTTCTGCTGGACATTCAGGCGGTGCAGTATCTCTACGGCAGAAACATGTCGACCCGGACGGGCAACGACACCTATACCGTATCGCGCCTGAACGAGATCAAGGCGATCTGGGATGCCGGCGGCGTCGATACGCTGTCCGCCGGAAATGTCGATCCCTCTGCCGATATTAACTTGAACGACGGGTCATTCAGTTCGATTGGCGGCACGAACAACATCGCCATCGCCTATGGAGCGGTCATCGAAAACGCTATCGGCGGCGCCGGCGCGAACCGTATTACCGGGAACGAGTACAACAACAGGATAGACGCGCTCGCCGGCGACGACTACGTCTCCGGCGGCGCCGGAAACGACACGCTGCTTGGTGGAGACGGTAGAGACACGCTTTACGGCGGATCGGGCCACGATACCCTGCAAGGCGGCAGCGGAGATGACTATCTGGCCGGCGATACCGGAAACGATCTGATCGATGGCGGTGCGGGCCAGGATACGGTTGCCTTCACAAGCACGTCCGACAGATATTCGTTCTCGACTGTCGGCAGCGACTTTCACGTCACCTTTTCCGGTGGCCTTGGCACCGAAGTCGATATCCTCAGGAACGTCGAATTCGCAAGGTTCCTGGACAAGACCATCTCGATATCCGTTCCGATCCTTTCCCTGGATGGGGGCAGTGTCGCTGAAAACCTTCCCATCGGCGCCACCGTGGGGACCGTCGGCGTCCTGTTCGGACCGGCGGGTGAAACGTTCGAATTCACGCTATCCGGTATCGATGCGGCGCTTTTCAGTATCGATGCCGGCTCTGGCCTCATCACAACCACGACGTCGCTGGATCATGAAACCCGGAGCAGCGCCAACATCACCGTCAGCGCAACAGGATCCGGCGGAACGGTCCTGACAAACGGCTTTAACATCGCCATCAGCGATGTCAACGAAGCACCGGAATTGAGCCTGGGAAACCTGCAGTCGGAGGTCACGGAGAATTTGGCAGTCGGTGCGAGTATCGGCACGGTGATCGCAAACGACCCGGATTCCGGACAGAGCCTGACATTCAGCCTTTCCGACGATGCAAATGGCCGGTTTTCAATCGACCGGGTGACGGGGGAGGTTTCGGTCGCGGCGGGCCTCGACTTCGAAACCGACCGGAGCCATACCATCACGGTTGTGGCCACCGACAGCGGCGGACTTTCAGATACCCTGACGCATACGATTTCGGTCACGGATGCGAACGACGCGCCTGTATTCACGGATCGAAAAATCATCCTGCAGCAGGGCGCGGCGGTTTCCGCCTTACCGGACGTGACGGACCCCGATGGGGATCCTGTATCGGTCGCACTGGCGGCGGACGCGACGCACGGTTCCGTTACGGTCGCCGCTGACGGAACCTACACCTATACGCCAAATTCCCAATTTGTTGGCGATGACAGTTTCGTACTCGAATTCAGCGACGGGACTGCGGTCACACGGTCCACTGTCTCTGTGTCGGTCCAAGACGGTGTCGGCTTCAGCCCCCCCTCCATTAACAGAGTGGAAAACGACGCAGGCAGCATTGCAGGCGGAAGGCTGTCGGCCACGCGTCTTGGAGAGAACAGAGTCGGGGTATTCTGGATAGACGGCGCGGCCGAGCGAATCATGATGCGCGTGCTGGATTTCCAGGGAAGCCCGGTTACGGCCCCAATCGTACTGGCCGATTCAAGCACCGTCGGCGCCTTCACCTACATGAGGAATCTTATCGTTGAGTCGACGCCGACCGGTGGTGCAACGGTAAGATGGCACGCACAAAACGGCCCATACGCTAACACATCTGAAAGCTCCGGGTTCGCCCTGGTGGTGGATGAAGCCGGCAGCACGAGCGTCCCGGTTTTCAATTTCGGAGATGCCTCTTCCGAATCCCATTACGTTCAGAGTCCGATCATCGTCCTGCCGGATGGCACAATGCGCGCGACCTACGTGCAAAAGCGCACGTGGTGGGCGGCCGATGGCAAACTGACGACTCAGCGCCTTCAATCCGATGGAACACCGCTTGGTCCGGCCAAACAGATCGAGTTCAGCGGCTTCCCGCGAGCGGTCGATACCGTGGGCCTTGCCGACGGTGGGTTTGCGATAGGTTTCGTCGAAGGCCGGAATGGCGAAAATCGGGAAATCTACTTTCAACGGTTTGACATTGACGGCGTCGCGGTCACCGAACCACTTCTGGTGTCCGATTCAAGTACAAGCGCAACTACGGCGAGAATTTTACAGCTTTCTGACGGCAGTTTCGTCGTAGCTTGGCGAGATGACGTTGCCGGACGCGCGACCAGTCAGTTTTTCACTCAGCGGGTTTCTTCGGACGGCATCGCACTGGGCCGCCCTATTCTCGTGGGCGAACTTGTCTCGGCAGACCTCGCTTATATTGAGATAGCGGCGGTCAATGAGTCGATCTACGCGGTGACCTATTCGGGGAACCGCTCGAACTCATCGACTTTCGTGCAAGCGATTGATTTCGATGGGCGGCTTGTCGGCGCGCCCCTGGAAATCGGGGCTTATGAAAACGTCGCCGCACTCGGACCGGGACAGCTTGCAATTATCGAACAACCGACCCGCAGCGAACTGGTCTTCACAACACGGCGATATCTGGATGGCGGCATTGTCGGTGACGACGACGCCAACATCCTGGCGGGCGGCGATCAGGGGCTGAAGATTTTCGGCTTCGCCGGTGACGACACCCTCTTTGGCGGCGATGGCGCAGACGTTCTTTCCGGCGGCAGCGGGAACGACACCATCCATGGGGGCGGTGGGAACGACACCTTGTCCGGCGGCCAGGGACTCGACAGCATATTCGGCGGGGCCGGGGTCGATACGCTGACGCTGCAGGGCAATGTCGAAGACTACACTATCTCTGTAACCGCTGGGTCCGGAGTTATCACGGATACGGTTCAGGCGCGCGACGGAACGCACACGATAGACGGCGTCGAGTTGGCTCTGTTCGCCGGTTCGCGCCTTGTGGCGCTCAATGGCGAAGCGCAGCTCTTCGCCGACTTTCAGCCTATCGCAGAAAACGCCGAGGCAGGCGCAACCGTCGGCCGGGCAATCGCGGCTTCGGCAAACGGCTTGGAAAATTTCACCTATTCGCTCGGCGGCGCGGACAGCGGTCTTTTTGCAATCGACGCGGCGACGGGACTGATCACCACGGCGGCGGGCTTGGATTTCGAAACCGCCGCGGCCCATACGCTGACCGTTTCAGCGGTTGGAGATGCCGGAACCGTGCTGGACAAGGCCATCACGGTAGCGGTTGCGGATGTCAACGAAGCCCCGGTGGATATCGACGGCACCGTGCCCTTCTCGGTTTCGGAAACCGCTGCGGCCGGCGCAATCATCGGGACGGTCGTCGTCTCCGACCCCGACGTCAACGACACGCACACCTTCGCCTTGGCGGACGACGCCGGCGGCCGGTTCGCTATTAACGCGGATACAGGCGCACTCAGTGTGAACGGCCCGCTGGATTTCGAATCCGCCCAAAGCCATCAGATCACCATTCGAGGTACCGACTCGGGCGGCCTGTCGAACGAATGGACCCGAACCGTCACCGTTACCGACGAAAACGAAGCGCCTC
>JANQIT010000249.1 GCA_028282025.1 Hwanghaeella sp.
GTCTTCCTTTATTCCAACGGCAAACAATTACCATTTGATAACCATGATAATGTCGCAATTATAAGGCTTTATTAAGGTAATTTCCTTTTTCGGCACCACCACACGCGTTGGAGGTACCACCACATTGATTGATGAAAAGCCCATTACACACGATGAAAATTCCGTATTCGTGGTGTAGTTTCCCGATATGGTAAATTTCATTTTGGCAAACGTGTGATACAGTGTAATCGTTAACAAATATAAATTTACCAATTAAGAAACTCGATTTGGCGTGACGGAACACAGGGTAGCGGTTCCGTCGATCTGGAGACTGAGTGGGGAAGATCCGGAAGTCACTTTAACTCGTTGAAGACACGGGGGAATACAACGGTGAGAGAGAAATTTAATCTAATCAGGACCACTCGGTTTGTCGCAGTCGTTGCTGCGGCGATGCTGCTGGCGGGATCCTTCGCCAGTTCTGCCCGAGCGATGACATTGTCGCTCGACGCGGGCGGAATTGCGGGGACGATCCCAGCATCCGGGTTCAGTCTTGAAGCGGAGACGGGCCTGACGTCAGGCGTATCTCCGATCACCATCTTTGACAGCACCACTCCAGGACTGGGGCTTCAGCTTTCAAGCCCTGCTCAAGTAGAGTTCACGTTCCTGGGTCTCGAAGCCGATGCGACGAACGCCTTTGACGTTCTCGGCGGCCAGGTGTTCACGGGCGCAACCGCACCCCTAACCACCAATACCTTCGGACTGGGCGGTGGATTGCTCGACTTCGCGTTCCAATCGACCATCGGCGGCACCGCTGCCAATGGCGCGATTGCGGCGGGTATTTCGATCGCCTTCGCCGATCTTGGCGACGGCAGCTTCATCGCGCTGTTTAATGACGGTGGAACCGACGCGGACTTCGACGACTTCGCCGTGAAGATTGCGGTGTCACCGATTCCGTTGCCGCCGGCAGTCTGGCTGTTCATTTCGGCCATTCTGGGTCTTGTATCCTTCACCCGGATACGCCGGACGCAGAACACGGCCTGACGACAACCTCCGAGGACAATCTTGCACCTCCGTTGACCGGGATGGGCTGTTCGCTCATCCCGGTTTTTTGTTTGGTTAACGCCTATCCCGCTATTTTCGGGACACTGCCTCCATCCCCTACGGAATGGGTATTGGGAAGCCCCGAAAATTCACGTAGAGAGGTAGTGAGACCAAAAGGAATAAGCCGATGGCGCAATCGACGATTTATCCCGTGATCCTCTCCGGCGGCGCTGGTACCCGGCTTTGGCCGTTGTCCCGGACACTCTATCCGAAACAGCTCCTGCCGCTGACCGCGGACGACAGCCTGTTGCAGGAAACCGTGGCTCGTGTCAGCGATCCCGCCCGCTTCGCGCCCCCGGTTCTGATCTGCAACGAGGATCACCGGTTCATCATCGCGGAACAGCTCCGCGATGCCGGATCCGAGACCACCGCGCTCATGCTGGAGCCGATGGGCCGCAACACCGCCCCGGCCGTCGCCTGCGCCGCCCTGTTGTTGGCAAAGACCGACCCCAAGGCCATGATGCTGGTCCTGCCGTCGGATCATCTTATCGAGAATACCGAGGCCTTCCTCGCCGCTGTCGCGACCGGTAGCGCCGCGGCCGAGAATGGCGCCCTTGTTACGTTCGGCGTCACGCCGGACCGGCCCGAAACCGGCTACGGCTACATTCGGCGCGGCGCGGCCTACGACAGCGGAACCGGCTCCCTGCCCGGCTGCTTCCAGATCGAGAAATTCGTCGAAAAACCGGAGCTCCCCGACGCGGAGCGATTCGTCGCCGACGCAGCCTATGCCTGGAACAGCGGCATGTTCCTGTTCTCCGCCGAATCGTATTTGGCCGAGATGGAGCGACATCAGCCGACGATGCTGACCCACTGCCGCGCCGCGGTCGCAGATGGCAAGCCCGATTTGGATTTCTTCCGATTGGATAAGGACGCGTTCGAGGACTGCCCCGCGGATTCGATCGACTACGCCGTCATGGAAAAGACCGACAACGCCGCCGTGGTTCCGGTCGACGCCGGATGGAGCGATGTCGGCAGTTGGTCGGCGCTCTGGGGGGTCGGCGACAAGGACGCAAACGGCAACGTGACCCAGGGCGACGTGATCGCCGACGATACGCGCAACACCTATCTCCGCGCCGAAGGGCCCTTGCTGTGCGCGGTCGGCGTCGAAGACCTGGCCATCGTGGCCACCGAGGATGCCGTGCTGGTGGTGCCCCGCGACAAAGCGCAAGCGGTCGGCCAACTCGTGAAGGATATGGCATCGAAGGGCCGAAACGAACCGCATGCGCATCTCGAGGTCTTTCGGCCCTGGGGCTCCTACCGGACGATCCGCATGGGCGAACAGTTCCAAGTCAAACACATCATCGTCAAACCCGGCGGCTGCCTCTCTTTGCAGAAGCACCACCATCGCGCCGAACATTGGATCGTGGTCCGCGGGCGGGCGCAGGTCGTCCGGGGCGATGACGAGATGACGCTCAACGCAAACGAAAGCACCTATATCCCCCAGGGCGCGGTGCACCGTCTGGAGAACATCGACGAAGAGCCGCTACACCTCATCGAAGTTCAGACCGGGGGCTATCTGGGCGAAGACGATATCGTCCGGTTAGAGGATATCTACGGTCGAAATTAGGGAATCGTAAGGTCCCTCCCTGCCGCAATTTTTTCGTCATGAATTGCTGGAATGCCGAGCTGGCTTTTGCTATAAGCCCGCCACTGATCCGCGGTAGCTCAGTTGGTAGAGCAGGTGGCTGTTAACCACCCTGTCGCAGGTTCGAGTCCTGCCCGCGGAGCCAATCACCAAAAACAGGGCCGGCGAAGTCATCGCCGGCCCTGTTTTCGTTTTCGAGGCAAGCGGCCTTCCCGATCAGCGGATCCGCCAGAGCGGCATAGCCTTTCCCGTGCGAAACG
>JANQIT010000255.1 GCA_028282025.1 Hwanghaeella sp.
CACCATTTCGTCGTACCCGTCGGTCTCTTCGAAGGTGCGGCTAAGGATTTCCACCGGATCCTCGAAGTAACCGGCGAAGAACTCATCCCATGAACGAACGACCCGGTCCGGCGTGTCCAGCAGGCCCTCACGGTCCGGATCGTCTCCGGCATAGGCCAGAAGCGTCCGGACGGCGGCCAGGGCTTCCTCGCGTTCCGGGCGGCGGGCCCGCGCATCCTCGCGTTCTTTTCCGACTTGCTGCACCAGCTTCACCATCGTTGGGGACATCATAGAACCTTTCTCGTAACCGTACTTGCGCGCAATTGACAGGAAATTTGCGCGTGCATTTTCACGCATATACCTGTGTACGTCGCGGTGCCGCGAACGGATGCGCAAAAATCCATTTAAGTCTTATGGATATTCTGTCAACGGCGCCGCCGTTTTGCCCGGCGGATTGTCGCATATGCGGGCGTTCCGCCGGGGTCAAAATTTCTGACATATTTCCGCGCTATGCTGACCGCATGGAGAAGGAAGAACTGACTGACCGGGCCGCCGCCACCGCATTCAGGCGACGGCGCGTGCCGTTGTGGCGGGAAATCGCCGCGTCCTTACGCGAAGCCGTGCTGGACGGAACCTGGCAGGAAGGTGAGCGGCTGCCCAGCGAGACGCAGCTTGGCGAACGCTACGGCGCGAACCGCCACACCGTGCGGCGGGCGGTGGCTTGGCTGGTGGATTCCGGGTTGGTCACGGTACGGCAGGGCCATGGGACCTTCGTCGCCAAACAGATTGTCGAATACCCGGTCGGCGCGCGGACACGCTTCGGTGAGAACTTCAAGCAATATGTCGGCAAGCCCCACGGCGTTCTGCTGGATTCGAAAACCGTGTCCGCGGACCGCGCGGTGGCCAACGCATTGGAACTGCCAACGGGCGCGCGTTGTCTTTGCATGACGGCGCTGCGGTGTTCGGACGGGAAACCGCTGGGCCTGACGGATCATTGGTTCGACGCGGAAGACTTTGCCGGCATGCCGGACCTGTTTGAGAAGTTCGGGTCTATTACCGCCTGTTTCCAGGCGCTGGGCATCTCCGATTTCCACCGCCGCGAGACACGTGTTTCCGCAAGACTGCCGAAAACGCGCGAGGCGGATTTGCTGCAGATGCCCCGAACCCGGCCATTAATTGTAACAAGCGCCATAAACATCGATCCCGCGGGCCGGGTGATCGAGTATGGGATCACCCGGTTTTCCGCCGACAGGACGACGATCGTTTTCGAAAGTTGAATAGCGGATCGGTCTTACGCCGCCGCGTCAGGCTCGCTCCAGTCAGAATAGCTCACGCCGCCCATCTCGTACTTCTCGCTGGCGTCGAGATAGTCGTGGAAATGCACCACCACGGACTCGTCGTCGATCAGGGCGATAGCATAGGCTGGCGGTTCGGAACTGCCTGGAATGCTGTCTCTGGCCGAGAAATCCAACCAGACCTGATGGTTCGTGCTGCGGATGGTGGACATCGGGATGTCCAGCCAGCTTCCCGCCACGGGCCGGTGTATATGGCCGAAGAAGATATGGCGGATCTTGTGGGCGTGCGGCTCGACGACTTCGCGAAAGGCGTCCGCCTGAACCAGGCCGATCTGGTCCATCGGTTCCAGATGCAGTTTGCAGGGCGGATGATGCATGAAAAGAAACAGCGGCAAATCGCCGGAGCGGTCCAACTCCTTCTCCATCCAGGCAAGCCGTTCCTCGCAGTACCAGCCGGCATGCGTTCCTTCCAGATTGGTGTCGAGCAACAGCAGGCGTCCCGCCGGGGTATCGACAACTTCCTGAACGAAGCCGTTCTCATCCAGGACGGCGTCCGGGAAGGTCTGTTTGAAGAGGATGCGGTCGTCATGGTTGCCGAGGATGAGTTTGACGGGAATCTGCAAGGCCGACAGAGAAAGCTTCAGCGCGGCGAACGCTTCCCTTTGTCCCCAATGGGTCAGATCGCCGGTGATCACGGCGAGGTCCGCATCCGCGTGCTGTTTGTTGATGTCCTCGATGGCGGCGTCCAGTCTGGCCTTTGGGTCCAGACCGAACAGCATCTCTCCGGGTTTGACGAAGTGGGTATCGGTGATGTGGATCAGTTTCATCGGGCAAGTCCCTTCCCGCGGCTTTTCTTTTGATGTCAAAGGAACCGGCGGGGGGAGGCTCTGAACCCCCCGCCGGCCGCCCTTCGGGTGGGATCAGGATCCCGAAGCTTTCGGCAGCAGTTTCTGCGTGTCCTTGGCGATGTCCTCCAGAACAGCCTGCGGCTCGTCGGCGCGCTCGCGGCTGACGATGGACTGCATGCCGTCTTCGATCACCTTGGTGATCTTTAGGCCGTTCTCACCCGGGAACGCGTACCAGTCGCGCAGCAGCGGAAGCTGACGCACGGCCGTGAACTTGTTCGGGTTCTTCTGATAGAAGTCCTTCAGGATGATCTCGTTCGCGGCTTTGTTCGGCGGCATGTACCCGGTGGTCTGCGCGACATAGGCGGCTCCCTGGCCGGAGGTCGCGTATTTCAGGAATTTCCACGCGGCTTCCGCCTGGACCGGGTCGGTCGCCAGGATCATGCCGGCATTGCCGCCGGCGGGCAGGCCGCCGCCTTGTGCGACGTCCGGATACAGGTCCGTCTTCAGGGTGTAGAGGCCGGCGCTGTCATCGGTGATCTTCTGCAACGCGGAGGTGGACCAGAAGAACATGCCGACTTTACCGGCGGAGAAGTTGGCCATCGCCTCTTTCCACTCGCTGTTCGGCATATCGCAGCCTTTCACCAGATCAGCGAAGGTTTCCATGGCCCATTGGCCATGATCGTTGTCGAAGTTCACTTTGGTTTCGGTGGCGTCCAGCATCGGGTTGTTGCGCGACCAGTTCAGCGCCTGCCAGAACCAGTTGCCGGTAATGTTCCAACCCCAGAACATGGTGTCGACGTCCTGGCCGGAAGCCTTGATCGCTTGGCACAGTTCGATCACTTCGCCCCAGGTTTTGGGCATTTCCTTGTTCCAGCCGGCCTTTTTCACGATGTCCATGTTGTAGTAGGCGACCGGCAGGGAAACCGAGAACGGCAGGCCATAGACCCGGTCGTTGAAGGTGGACAGATCCAGCATGGCCTTGTGGTAGCCGTCCTTCTCAAAGGCGGCTTCTTTCGCGATGAAGGGCTCAAGCGACTGGGCGATGCCCTTTTCCACCAGGATGCGCTGACGGTTCAGGCCCTGGAAGGTGATGTCGGGCGTGCGGTTCGTGATCGCTTCTTTCAGGACCGTTTGCGATCCGTCCTCATAGCTTTCATAGGCAGCCCGCATCTTGACCGTGATGCCCGGATTGTCGCGCTCGAAATCCGCGATGATCTTCTCATAGGTTGTCTTGAACAGGTGGGAATAGGGATACTGAACCTCGATCGTGGTCTCGGCGGCGGCGAAAGTCGTCCCGGCGAGCGTTAGAGCGGCCGCGGCAACGGCCGATTTAAGGAAAGTGCGTCGCATGGTAATCCTCCATCGTTAGACGCCTCTACGGTGTGCCTCCCCCCTGTTCGCACGGTTGGCGGAGGCGCGGCCGGGACCGCGGTCACCCAGTCTGAAGCGGGTGCCTGCTACTTCATCCCGGTAAGGGTGATCCCCTCGATGAACCGCCGCTGCGCGAACAGGAAGGCGATAACCAGAGGGGCGATAATGATGGTCGATGCGGCCATCAGCGGGCCGAAGACATAGCCCACCTCCGCGGTTCGGAAGGTCGCGACGCCCAGCGGCGGGGTGTAGAGTTCCTCGCTGCTGAGGACGATCAGCGGCCAGAAATAATCGTTCCAGTGCGCGATGACCGAAAAGATCCCGAAGGCGATGATCGCCGGAACCGCGGTCGGCGCCATGACCCGCCAGACGATGCCGAATTCCGACATCCCGTCCATCCGGGCGGCGTCGATCAACTCGTCCGGCACCGTCATGAAAAACTGCCGCATCAGAAAAATGCCGAAGACCGAAATGATGAAAGGCAGGATAAGGCTGGCATAGGTATCCAGCAGACCCAGTTGGAACAACAGGATATAGACCGGTATGGCGACGGCGTGCGGCGGTATCAGCAGACACAGGATGACCAGCGCGAAGACCGTGTCGCGTCCGCGCCAGCGCAGCTTGGCCAGCGCGTAGGCGCAGGGCAGTGCGATCAAGACCTGAAGCACGAAGATGCTGGCGGTGACGATGACCCCGTTGAGCATGAATTGCAGCAGCGGCGTGGCGGTGAAGGCTTCGGTGTAGTTCTCGACGATTGCCCACTCGTCCGGCAGCAGGCGCAGACCGCCTTGCGAGATATCCTTCGATGACTTCAGCGAGGTGGAGATCATCTGAACGAACGGCGCCAGGACGAAGACCGCGCCCAAAGCCAGCACGCCGTGTTTGACGATTGTGCCGGCTGTAGTGCTTTTTCCGTATCGCATGCCCGAAACCTCAAGAGTAGTGCACGTTCTTTTCCAGAACGCGGGATTTGAGCCAGGTGATGGCGAAGACGAAGATCAGGAACACCACCGTCAGGCCGGCCGCGTAGGCGGACCGGAAGAAGTCGAACCCCTCCTGATAAAGCTGGTAGATCAGCACCATGCTGGCATTGTTCGGGCCGCCCTTGGTAAGGACGTGAACGGTGTCGAACACCTGGAAAGACCGGATTGCGGTAATGACGACGACGAACAGCGTGACGGGGGAGAGCAGGGGCCAGGTGATCGTCCAGAAGCGCGACCAGGAAGACGACCCGCCATCCAGTTCCAGCGCCTCGTAGAGGTCGCGGGGGATGGAGGTCAGACCGGCCATGAACAGAACCATGTTGAAGCCCAGCGCCTGCCAGATCCCGATCAGCATCAGCATGGGCAGCGCCGTGGCGGTTTCCTGCAACCAGTTCTTGGATGGAATGCCGAACAGGGCGAGGAACTGGCTGATCATCCCGAACCGGGCGTTCAGCATGAATTCCCACACAATCGCCATGGCCATCAGGGTCGCCATCACCGGCAGGAAATAAACGGCCCGCCAGAAAGCGCGGCCAACGGTCAGGCTCTCGATCAGCATGGCCGCGCCCAGGCCCAGGAAGACCGAAGCGGGCACGACGATGCCGACATACAGCAAAGTATTTCCGATGGCCTTCCAGAAGATACCGTCCTCGATCATCTCCGCGTAGTTGGCCAGCCCGACCCAAGCGAAATCCGAATTGCCCAGCGAGTAGTCCGTGAAGGACATCAGCAGCACGACGATAACGGGACCGATCAGCAGCATCGCCATCAGGAACAGCGCCGGACCGGACAGGGTATAGGCGGTCAGCAAACCGCTTAGCGCGTGCCGTCGGCTTCGACGCGGGTGGGCCGCCGCTCCGGCATTCAGGG
>JANQIT010000271.1 GCA_028282025.1 Hwanghaeella sp.
GTTGACCATGGCGTCATCGTCGGGCCGGAACAGGTAATGCGGGGGCGTGACCTGCAGGGCGGCGACCCCCAGATGCGCGACGCTGCCGCCGCGCGCCGCAACTTCCGAAGTGGAATTCGCGATAATCCCCGCGACCAACGGCACCCGGCCGCCGATGGCCTCCGCCGTCTCTTCGATCAGGCTTTGATACTCGGCGCGGTCCAGCACATGCCCCTCCCCCGTGCTTCCGCCGGCGGCCAGGCCATGGACCCCGTTCTCGATCAGCCAGTCGACCTGGGACTTGATTGCGGGAAGGTCGATGACGCCCTTCTCCGTGAAGGGCGTGGTAAAGGGTGCGATAATCCCGTGCAGGCCGCTCATTTATGTCTCCCCCGATAGGTCATTTGGGCCGGTTTAGCCCGGCTGCTGTTTTCCATCTGCGCTTATAGCAGAAGAACCATCGGCATTTTAATAAACCGAAAGATGAAAAACCTTCACTTCCCTCTAACAAATCGGCATCACTTTGAAGCGTAAGGAACCGCCCCGAATGCATGACCCGAGATGACAGCGACTGAAATCAACGTACATCCCGGTTACGTCGACAGCGCCTATCTGGACGAAACGGACGCACTGTTGTGCAACCTGAAACACCGGACATACGAACTGATGCAGGTCGGGTCCGGCGATACCGTGCTGGATCTGGGTTGCGGGCCCGGACTGGACACCGTGCGTCTGGCCGGGTTAACCGGGTCCTCCGGCTGCGTCATCGGCATCGACTCCGACCCGGAGATGATCTCCCTGGCGGAAAAGCGGGCCAGGGTCCAAGGCGTCGTCGGCACGGCGACGCACCTGCTGGCGGACGCCGCCGCCCTCCCGCTGCCCGATGCGTCGGTGAACAGCGCCCGGTCCGAACGCCTGTTCCAACATTTGGAAGATCCGGCGGCGGTCTTGCGGGAGTTGCAGCGCATCCTGCGTCCCGGCGCCCGCCTGGTCCTGATGGATGCGGACCACGGCACCTGGTCGACCGCCACGGCGGAACGGGAGACGGAAAGACAACTCGCCCGGTTCTTCGCCGATACCCAGATGCGCAACGGCTACGCGGGCCGCGACCTGGGGCACCATCTGGAACAAGCAGGCTTCGTCGAAATCGAAACACGGATTGAACCCGGCATTCTTTCGGACTACGCGCAATGGCGACGGCTGTTCTGTATCGACGAGACCGAGCAACTGGCGTTGGAGGCCGGCGTGATCTCCGAACTGAATATGCGGCGTCTGCACACCGACCTGCGGCAGCGGGACGAACGAGGCATTTTCTATTCGTCCGAAGCCCTTGTCATCGCCAGCGCCAGAAGACCGCTGCACTAACCCGCACGAGGGGGTTCAAGGCGCGGCGACTTCCCCGACGATCTCCGGGTTCTGCGTCCCGTTCAGTTTCAAAATCCAACCGGCGCCGGAATCCGCCCAGCGCCCTGTGACCGCGGTGATCGTCACCTGATGCGTGACCATCACCACAAGCGGTGCGTCCCGGGGTAAATCCGCAAACATCCGGCGTAGGGCGGCAATGTTCTTTTCCTCATTTTCCCGCTGCGTAAAGAACGAGTTCAGCGGCCAGAACGGTTCCACCCGGGCAACATCCATCAGTTCCGCCGTTTCCAGGCAGCGGCACCATTGACTGGACAGGACGCGGAGTCCCTCGACGCCGGCGGAACGGAGTCTTGCGCCCCAGTCGCGCGCCTGCCGCCGCCCGGCTTCATCGAGGTTCCGTTGCGTGGAACAGTCCTCCAACCGGAAGCGCGCCGGATCGCCCGTCCCCGGCGCCAGGGCGTGGCGCAGCAGCAGAACGTATCCGCCCGCCGCAATATCCTGTACCTCCAGCGCCTTTGCAGGCGTCGTCAAAGCCAGGACCCCGGCAAGGAGCGTCATAACAGCCGCAATTCGCATTCTCTTCTCCCATTCGCCCCCCGGCTCAATGAATTCACAACGCAGGGAGACCGAAACTCTGGCAAAGTTGAGTACGCAGCGAACCACGGAGAAGACCATGCGTGTCGAGGAATTGACCAGGGAAGCCTACGAACGGGACGGTTTCGCCTTTCCGATCGACGTCATGACCGGGGACGAGGCGCACGACCTCCGCCGGCGGATCGAAGCGCTGGAATCCGGCATGAACGGTCTGCCCCGTCCGATGGCCCAGTATCTCCGCATGAACACGCACATCGTCATGCCGCTGGTCCATGACATGATAACCCATCCGCAGGTCGTGGCGGCGGCGCGTACCGTCCTGGGTTCGGACATGCTGTGCTGGGGCGCGGAACTGTTCATCAAGGAGCCGCACACGGACAAGGTAGTGAGCTGGCATCAGGACCTTACCTATTGGGGGATCGGCCATAGCGACAGCGAGGTCACGGCCTGGATTGCATTGTCGCCCGCGACGCCCGCCTCCGGCTGCATGCGGTTCGTCGCCGGGTCGCACAAGAACGCCATCATACCCCACCGCGACACCTACGCGGACAACAACCTGCTCTCGCGCGGTCAGGAACTGTCCGTCGAAGTCGATGAGGAAGACGCAGTGGATGTCGTGCTGCAGCCCGGCCAGATGTCGCTTCATCACGGGCGGATGTTCCATGCTTCCGGCCCCAACGCCTCCGGCGACCGGCGGATCGGCCTGGTGTTCCGCTACATCACGCCGGACCTTGTTCAACAGAACGCCGATACGGACTTCGCCGTTCCCGTCTGCGGCGAGGACCGTTTCCGCAATTTCGACTATATCCCCAGACCGGAAGGCGATTTCGCGCCCCCCGCCCTGGAACGCTATGACCGCATCATGGAAATCCACGCCAAGGCGCAGTCGGTCGGGGCCGCACAGGAAAGCCGGGTCTATAGCTAGAACGGGATGCGCTGACCGTCCCAGGCGAACAGGTTTCCGCTGTCTTCCGGTGTGAGGCCGTCCAGGACCGACAGCATCGATTCCGCCGAATGATCCGGCGTGAAAAGTTTCCCGTCCGCCACGCCGCGCTGAAACGGTTTCGAAAGGCCGGTATCGACCGTCCCCGGATGCAGGCCGACGCATAGCGCGGCAGGGTTCTTGCGGGCGAGTTCGATGGACAGCGTCCTCAACAGTTGGTTCAGCGCCGCCTTGGAGGCGCGATAGGCGTGCCACCCGCCAAGTCCATTATCCGAAATACTGCCGACCCGTGCGGATACCGCCGCAAAAACGGACTTCCCATCACGCGCCAGGAGCGGCAGGAAATGCTTTGCGATCAGCACCGGGCCGGTGGGGTTCACCGCATAGACCCTGGCCAACGCATCCGCATCCAGACTGCGCCATGTTTTTTCCGGCTGCAGTCCGCTATCCGGATCATGCAACAGGCCGGTCGCGACAAAGACCAGACTGAGTTTCCCGCCGGCCACCCTGGCCGCCGCCTTCTGAACGGCGTCCTCATCGAGCATATCCAGAGTGTGAGTAGATAGCTTCCCATGCGCCGCCGGGATCGGCCGCCTGGCGAAGCCTAAAACAGTTTCTACGGACGGGTCCTCGCACAGCTGCCGCGCGACCGCCTGGCCTATGCCGCCGCCCGCACCGATAACGGCAACGGTCAGCCCCTCCCCGAAACTCCGAAGGGTCGCCATCAGGCAGACTTGGCGGCGGTGGAGCCGGCGGTGGGCGTCAAAACCTCCCGCGCAATCGAAAGCCCGCTCCGAAAGGCGTTTTCAACCCGACCGCCGAGACACCAGTCGCCGCCGATCAGTAGCGTTCCGTCGCAATCGGAGACATGCTGGCGGCCCAGCGGAACGGTTGTGCGGGCATAACGCCAGCGGTGCGCCTCCGCATAGCCGGGTGCGCAGGGGAATGCCCCGGCAACCTCTGCAAATGCGTGCTGAAGCTTGGGCAGCACTTCTTCCGGAGAGCGCTCCAGATTATCCGACGACCATTCCGGCGTCGCATGAACGACCCAGCAATCGGCCGCCGGCCGGCCCGCCTTCGACCCATTACGGGCAATCCACGAAAGAACCGGCCCCTGCAAGCGCCAGACATCGAAGGGTGTCGAAAGCGGCGTTTCGAACGCGAACAATCCTGCCCAGCAGGGCGCAACCCTGACTTGGGAAAGCTGTCTCCGCGCCGACAGGGCCTGCGGGGGCAGAAGGTCAATAGCTTGCGTCACCGGCACGGCGAGGATCACTCTATCGAACCCGTCCGCGCCGCCGCCATTCTCGCAATCGATGGACCAGGCTCCGTCCCGCCGATCCAGGGAAACCGCCCGCAGGCCGGTCCTTATGTCGAGATCCCGGGTCCAGGATTTTACCAAGGCCGACATGCCCGGCGTCGCGACCCACCAATCCCCGCCGCACGCCGCGCCGCTGTCGGAGACGCGCGGCGTCCATTCCGATACCTCTCCACCAAGGGTCAAGGTCTGCAGCAGTATCGCAAAGTCGGGATCGCGGACAGTGAAGAACTGCGCGCCATGGTCGAAGGATAGCGGCGCGCCATCCGCCAATTCCCGCCGCCGTGTCGCCAGCCTGCCGCCAAGGCCACGGCTTTTTTCGAAAAGGGTAACCGACAGCCCGTGGGCTTGAAGGCGCTGGGCGGCGGTCAGCCCGGCCAGGCCCGCCCCGATGATTGCAACTCTTTCCATGCTTATTCTACGCGCTTCGGGCGCGGACCGATCATGAAGGCGCCTTGTCTTATTCGCACCAGGCCGGGGCCGTCGTGCGGCGCTTACCGTCCGGAGTCCGCCGCAGGTCGGTCTCTTCCATATCCAGGCGGTCCCACAATTTGCAGGTCACCATCTTGTGCTTCTGATCCAGCCCTTCGCAATAGTTCGTAAACTCGCACACACGAACCTCCGATCCCCGTCCCAGCCGGACTTTGCGGAACCAGACCGGGTCGGCCAGCGTCTGGCGCGCCGCCCCGACGATATCGGCCTGTCCGTCGCAGAGGATGCGCTCCGCCTGTTCGAAACCGTGAATTCCCCCCGTCACGATGACGGGGGTTTCCAAGCCCGCGGCGCGTACCGCATCCCGGATCGCCGCGGTCGGCGCGATATTACGGCCGAAGGGCCCGAAAGTGTCCGAGATATAGGCCGGCATGCACTCATATCCGCTGCGCCCCGTATAGGGATAGGCGGCCTGTCCGACGCCCGGTTGCTTGGCGTCATCGAACTTGCCGCCCCTGGACGTGGACAAGAAGTCCATTCCCGCACGGGCGAATTCAGTTCCGAAATAAACCGCGTCCTCAACCGTCCCACCGCCGTCTATACATTCGTCCGCCAGGAACCGGCAGCCGACCGGATAATCATCGCCGACCGCCTTGCGGACGGCCCGGAACACCTCCAGCGGCAGCCGCGCCCGCTGCTCCCGCGACCCGCCATACCCGTCGGTCCGGGTGTTCTTGGCGGACAGGAAGGAGGCCATCGTATAGGCGTGCGCATAGTGCAATTCGACCCCGTCGATCCCCGCCTGTTGGGCCCGCCTCGCCGCATCGGCGAACAGGTCCGGGAGCACCCGGGGCAACTCTGCGATATGCGGCAGGTTCAGATCCGTCACACGTTCCCGATACCCCATACGCAGAGACTCGCGGGTCCGCTCGTCCAGCACTGTATCGAGATCCTCATCCTCCATACCCAGGAGATGGTCGCGCACATCCTCTTCCGGCCAATCCAACGCACCAATCTTCCGCCGCAATTCCTCGTCCACCGCCAGGAACCGGCGGATGAACTTCTCCTTCGGCGGACGGCGTTTGATCGCCAGAAAATCGATAAGCTGGATGAACAGCTTCGTTTCGCCGTTACTGGCCGCGCGAACGCGGTTGGACAGTTCCTTCAACCCCGGGATGAACCGGTCGTGACCGATGCGCATCAACGGGCCGGAGGGGACGTCGCGAATGCCCGTCGCCTCGATGACCAGACCGCCCGGCCGCCCCTTGGCCATCGCCTCGTACCAATCCAGCACATCATCCGTGACAAAGCCGTCCTCGGTCGCGCGCCAGGGGACCATGGCCGGCACCCAGGTGCGCTGAGCCAGCCGGAAACACCCGCTTTCAACAGGGCTGAACAGGCGCGACGCCGCGGCCTCATCGGCGCTTGGCCAGACGCCGGGTTCGGCTTTGTGTTTAAGTTTCTCAGCGGGCTTCCACATGGCGCTTCCATTTATTTTATATATAAAATATTTATATATTAAATGCTGAGCCAGATCAATGTGCTACAGTCTTGTTCAGGCTATTCAAAGTGGACCGAAATGGAAGGCATGGGGAGACGGCATGAGCGGAAAAGCAAAGCAGGACAATTGGGTGGAGACATTCCGGGGCGCGGTCCTGGCCCCGGAATACGACCCTGAATCCTCCATGAACTCCCGCCTTTATATCGAGCGCTTCGATCAGGCCACGTGGTTTCTGCTGCACGCTATCGGCGTTACGCCGCGCACCATAAAGTCCGCCGGCCGCCGGATCGCGGTGGTCCGGCAGAACTTCCAATATGTCCGGGAGCTGCGCGGCGGCGAACTGGTCAGAATCGAAAGCGGCTTCATCGCGGTCGGGAAAAAACACATGCGGTTTCTCCACCGCATGGTCGATGTGGAAACCGGCGATCTGGTCGCGACCAGCGACGTGACAGCGGTTCAGGCCGGCCTGGAAAACGGCAAAACCGTGCCCCTTCCCCCCGATCAGGTCGAAAAAGCCAACAACCTGACCATAACCGAAGACACAATAGACTAATTCCCGGCGCAAGGGTGCTGGACTACGGGCCGGTCGGCTCCTAGCATCTGACGCCATGACGGAAGCGACGCAATCTCCCGCCGGTTCGACCGAAGACGCCTGGCTTGTCGCGCGCGTATCGCGCGGCAAGGGGGACGAAAAGCGGTTCGTTGAATACCGGGTGCCCGCGCGCTCCAATCAGACCGTGCTGGATGTGGTCACCTGGATACAGCGGCGGCTGGAACCGGCGCTGGCCTACCGTTTCGCCTGCCGCGTCGGGGTCTGCGGATCTTGCGCGATGACCGTCAACGGCCGTCCCCGCTGGACCTGCCGGACCCATGTGTCCAAGGTCCTGGAAGATGGCGCGCTGACCATCGAACCGCTGCGCAACCTGCCCCGCATCAAGGATCTAGCGGTGGACATGACCCGCTTCTTCGAAAAGTGGCGGGACGCCGGCGGAAAATTCGAAGGGGCGAAGGACCGGACCGCGCCGCTGGCCCGTGTGGAACCGGACAGCGCGGCCCGGAAAGCGGTAGACGCGGGCATCGAGTGTATCAATTGCGGCGTCTGTTACGCGGCCTGCGATGTGGTCGCCTGGGACCGCGACTATCTGGGCCCCGCCGCCCTGAACCGGGCCTGGACCCTGGTAAATGACGAACGCTTCGCGGTAACGGCGGAGACATTGCGCAAAGTCTCTTCAAGCGGCGGCTGCCATTCCTGCCACAGCCACGGCAGTTGCGTGGAACATTGTCCGGTGGGGATCAACCCGACCGCCGGGATCGCCGGCCTGAAGCGCAAGACGATGCTGCAGGTTCTCTGGAGCGGAGGCGGCGAATGAACGAAGCCGCGCTCTACGCCGCGCAGCGCCTGTCGGCCATGGTTCTGGCGCCGCTTGTCCTGGTGCATCTAGGCTTGATCCTTTACGCCGTCGGCGACGGGCTGACCGCGCAGGAAATTCTCGACCGCACACGCGGCAGCCTGGGCTGGGGCCTGTTCTACAGCGCCTTCGTGGTCACCGCCGCGGTCCATGCGCCGCTGGGCCTGCGGACGATCCTGCGGGAATGGTTCGCTTTGCGTGGCGGGATGACGGATATCTGGCTCGGCCTGTTCGCACTTCTTCTGGCCGGCCTGGGTTTCCGCGCCGTGGCGGCGGTGATCTAGGCGATGAATAGGCTGAGGAACAGTATCGGCCGGAAGCATCCCGGCGCCTGGGCGGCCTTGGGCCACCGGCTGTCCGGCTTGGCGCTCGCGCTGTTTCTGCCCTTCCATTTCATCGTGCTGGGATTGGCGCTGGAAAGCGCCGACCGCTTGGACGGCTTTCTGCGGCTGACCGATATGCCCCTGGTCAAAGCCGCTGAATGGGGATTGGTGGTGCTGCTGACCCTGCATATGGGCTTCGGCGTGCGCGTGCTGATGCTGGAATTTCTGCCCTGGCGCGACACCAGGAAAGGGCTGATCGTAATCGGCGCGGCGGGCGCACTGCTGGCCGGTGCGATCTTCGCGGTACGGGTAGTCTAGAGAATGGAAATCGAGCGTCACAAGACGGATGTCCTGATCATCGGCGCGGGCGGCGCGGGCCTGTTCGCCGCACTGCACGCCTTCAAGGCGGATCCGGACCTGCATGTCACCGTCGCCGTCAAAGGGCTTTTGGGCAAGTGCGGCTGCACCCGCATGGTCCAGGGCGGTTACAACGCGGCGATGGCGGCGGCGGATTCTCTGGAACGCCATTTCATGGACACCATCGTTGGGGGCAAATGGCTGCCGCGGCAGGACCTGGCCTGGCGTCTGGTCGAAGGGGCTGTGGAACGGATCCATGAATTGGAGAACGAGCTTGGCTGTTTCTTCGACCGCAATCCGGACGGATCGCTGCATCAGAAGGCTTTCGCCGGACAGAGCTTCGACAGGACCGTGCATAAGGGCGATCTGACGGGAATCGAAATCATCAACCGCCTGATGGAACAGGTATGGGCGCGCGGAATCCACCGGCTGGAGGAACATCGCGCCATCGCCCTGATCCCGGCGAAGGACGGATCGCGGCTGGCCGGCGCTCTGTTCATCGACATGCGCACGGGCGGGTACCGTTTCGTTCAGGCAAAGGCCGTGCTTCTCGCGGCGGGCGGCGGCCCGACCATGTATCTGTACCACACCCCCTCCGGCGACAAGAGTTGCGACGGCATGGCCATGGCCCTGGATCTGGGCCTGCCGCTCCGCGATATGGAAATGATACAGTTTCACCCGACGGGCCTGCTGGCGGGCGAAGAAACGCGGATGACCGGCACCGTCCTGGAAGAAGGGCTGCGCGGTGCCGGCGGCTATCTGCTGAACGGCGACGGCGCGCGTTTCATGGAGCGGTACGACCCGCGCGGCGAACGGGCCACCCGCGACATTGTCAGCCGGGCGATCTACGAGGAAATGCGGTCCGGCAAACCCACGCCGCATGGCGGCGACTATATCGAGATGAAGCATCTTGGGCCGGACATTGTGGCGAAGAAATTTCCCGGCATGGTCACGCGCTGCGCCGAT
>JANQIT010000279.1 GCA_028282025.1 Hwanghaeella sp.
CTGTTTTTATAGGACGATTCATCGCCCTGCCGCCAATCCCGCGGGGCGTCTATTCCAGGTTGGCCGACTGTTCCTTGACCTGATCGATCACCGCCTTCAGGTCGAGGCCGATCTGCGTCAATTCGGTATCGGAAGATTTGCTGCACAGGGTATTAGCCTCCCGATTGAATTCCTGGCTGAGGAAATCGAGCTTGCGCCCCATCGGGCCGCCGCCGTTCAGCAAGCCGCGGGCCGCCCCGACATGCGCGGTCAACCGGTCGAGTTCCTCGCGGATATCGGCCTTGGTCGCCAGCACCGCCACCTCCTGCGCCAGCCGTTCCGGATCGACGGCATCGCCCGCCCCCAGCAGTTCTTCGATCTGCGTCATCATGCGGTCCCGGATGGCGGGCAGCCGCGCGGAATCCAGCCCCGCCGCCCGTTCCACCAGTTCTTCGATTTCGGCAATCCGGGTCAGCAGGACGCCGGCCGTCTGCCCGCCCTCTTCCAGGCGCGCGTCACGCAGCCCGCCGACCGCTTCGTCCAGCGTCCGCAGCACGGCGGCGCAGCGGTCCGCATCCTCCGCCGCCGACTGCCGCTCGTCGCTGGCGTCCACGACGCCGCGAATACTCAGCAATCTGTCTATCCGCGCCTCCTGGCCGCGGATCCTGCAAATCTCCTCAAGCGTATTGAGGAAAGCCTCATTCACCTGGATGTCGGGTTGTTCGGCATGGCTGCGGAGATCGAGCGAGACCGAGAGCGAACCGCGGGCGAAGGCCCCGCTCAACCGTTTGCGGATCTGCTGATCCAGGCGCTCGAAGCCCATGCCGACGCGCAGCCGGATATCCAGCCCACGGCCGTTCACGCTGCGCACCTCCCAGGCCCAACGGTACCGGTCGTCAACCCCTTCGGCGCGGCCGAAACCCGTCATGCTTTGTACATTTGCGCCGCTGTCCGCCGTCATACGCCACTCCAATCCCTGCTTTCCTTGCGCTTGGCGCTGACAATAATGAAAGCTGGCCCATAATCCCATCGGAACTTCCGTTCATGACCCGTCCCGCCAGCATTCTTGTCACCGGCGCATCCAGCGGACTTGGAGAAGCCTTGGCCCGGCGACTATCGGGGCCAGGCGTCCACCTTTGGCTGACCGGGCGCGACGCGGACCGGATGGCGGCAGTGGAAGCCGCCTGCACCGCAAGGGGGGCCCTGGTGTCGTGTGCCTTGCTCGATACGCGCGACGCCACCGCCATGGACGCCTTCATCCGGCGCGCGGACCAAACAGCCCCACTGACCCTGGTGATCGCCAATGCCGGGATCTCGGGCGGGACCGGCGCGGGCGGAGAAAGCGACCGGCAGGCGCGGGAGATTTTCGACATCAACCTGACCGGCGTGATAAACACGATCCACCCCGCCATTGAAGTCATGCGCCCGCACCGGGCCGGCCATATCGCCGTGATGAGTTCGCTGGCCGCCTATCGGGGCTTCCCGGGCGCCCCGGCTTACAGCGCGTCCAAAGCCGCAGTTAAGGTCTATGCGGAAGCCCTGCGCGGGGCGCTCGCCGTGGACAACATCGCGGTAACCGCAATCTGCCCAGGATTTGTAGAATCGCGCATGACGGCGGTGAACGAATTCCCGATGCCTTTTCTGATGGACGCGGACCGGGCCGCGGAGATCATGGTCCGGGGTCTTGAACGCCGCAAGACGGTTGTCGCCTTCCCCTGGCCGATGCACGTGATGGTCAGCCTGCTGTCTCTGTTACCGCCTGCGCTGGCGGTCCGGCTGCTCAGCCGCCTTCCGGAGAAAAGCTGACCGCCTCTATTGCTGATTCTGACGCTGAAACCGCCGCCATTTGGCGACGTTCCGGTTATGCTCGGCCAGGGTTCTTGCGAAAGCGTGCCCGCCCGTGCCGTCGGCAACGAAATAGAGTGCGTCCGTGACCGTCGGGTTGAGGACGGCCATGATCGATTCCCGCCCCGGATTGGTGATCGGCCCCGGCGGCAGTCCGTCTATCGTATAGGTGTTGTAGTCGCTTTTCGTCCGCAGGTCGGAACGCAGCAGACGGCGTCCCAGCGGCGCTTTTCCACCCGTTATGCCATAAACCACGGTAGGGTCGGATTGCAGGCGCATGCCCTTGCGCAGGCGGTTCATGAAAACGCCCGCCACCTTCCCCCGTTCGCCGTCGATACCGGTTTCCTTTTCGACGATGGAGGCCAAGATGACGGCCTCGCGCCACGTCGATATCGGCAGGTCCGCCGCGCGCGTCGGCCAAAGCGCCGTCTCCAGCGCCCGCATCGATTCCTCCATCCGCGCCAGCATCTCCGCCCGCCCGACGCCCCGGGTGAAGCGGTAGGTCTCCGGCATCAGCAATCCTTCGTCCGGCACGTCGGACAGCACGCCTTCCAAGATGGGTGTTGCATTCAGCAGCGCCACGACCTCGAAACTGGTCAGTCCCTCGGGCACCGTCACGGAACGTTGAATAACATCGTGCTGGGCGAGTTTTTCGAGAATGTCTGGGATAAACGTTTGCGGCGGGAAGGCGTATTCGCCGGCCGTCAGTCTTTTGTGCCGCCGGTCCAGGCGCGCGCCCAGCACGAAGACCCGGGCGTCGGCGATCACGCCGCTTTCCTCAAGCATGCGGCCGATCGCGGTCAGGCTTGTGCCCGGCGCGATGACAAGCTCCACAGTTTCAAGATTGCTGCTGGGACTATGATAGGTCCGATAAGCCCAACCGGCCAAACCGGCACCGCCCACCGCGAGCGCCACTGTAAAGAGCAGAAAAAGTTTAGCGAAACGTTTCATGCCCTCCGGGTACGCGGCGGTAGGTCAGGTTACGGGGTCGGGCCGAAAATCAACGACGCGTTGGTGCCGCCAAACCCGAACGAATTCGACAATGCATAGTCGATCTTCCGTTCTTGCGCCTGTTTCGGCACCAAATTCATATCGCAACTGTCCGACGGATTGTCCAAATTCAATGTCGGCGGAACGATCCCGGTTTCAATGGCTTTGACCGAGAAAATCGCCTCAATCGCGCCGGCCGCCCCCAACAGATGACCGACCGCAGACTTCGTCGACGACATGACGACCTTGTCCGCATGACCGCCCATCAGCCGCTTCACAGCGCTATGTTCGATTTCGTCGCCAAGCGGCGTGGAGGTGCCGTGCGCGTTGATATAATCGATCTGGTCGATGGAAACGTTCGAGTTACGGAACGCGCCCTTCATCGCACGGAACCCGCCATTCCCATCTTCCGCCGGAGCGGTCAGGTGATAGGCATCCCCACTGAGGCCATAGCCGCAAACTTCGGCATAGATCCGCGCACCGCGTTTCTTGGCATGCTCCAGCTCTTCCAGCACCAGGACGGCGGCCCCTTCGCCCATGACAAAGCCGTCGCGATCCTTGTCCCAAGGCCGCGACGCCCTGGTCGGCTCGTCGTTGAAATTGGTCGATAGCGCGCGGGACGCGCAGAAACCGGCGATGCCCATCCGGCAGACGGCCGCTTCCGTACCCCCGGCCACCATGACATCCGCATCGCCCCACATGATCAGCCGGGCGGCGTCCCCCACCGCATGCGAACCGGTCGCGCACGCCGTCACCACGGAATGGTTCGGGCCGCGGAAACCGTACCGAATCGACACGAAACCGGATGCAAGATTTATCAGGTTCGCCGGGATGAAGAAGGGAGAAAGCCGGCGGGGGCCCCGGTCCAGAACCGTCAGCGTGCCCGCGGAAATTCCTTCGAGCCCGCCAATGCCCGATCCGATCATGACGCCCGTGACGTCCAGATCTTCCTCTTCCGTCGGACGCCATCCGGAATCCTCGACCGCTTCATCCGCCGCCGCCATGGCGTAGGCGATGAAGGTGTCCATCTTCTTTTGCTCTTTGCGGTCGACGTGATCGTCGATGTTGAAGCGGCCCTGCTCGTTCTCTCCGACAGGGATCACTCCGGCGATCTTCGACGGAAGGTCCGACACGTCGAACGACTGGATCGGCTGAATCCCGGATTCGCCATTCGTCAGACGCTGCCAAATGTAGTCGACCCCGCACCCTAGAGGGCTAACAGCGCCAACACCGGTTACGACGACTCGTCTCATCACCACCCGCTCCAAGCACGCGAAACCGCCGGGCGCGCTTTGCGCCCGGCATAACCGTTAACCGGCGTTTTCGCCGATGAAGTTGATCGCATCTTTGACGGTGAGGATCTTCTCCGCGGCGTCATCCGGGATTTCGACGCCGAACTCTTCTTCGAACGCCATCACAAGCTCAACGGTATCCAGACTGTCCGCGCCCAGGTCATCGATGAAGCTGGCGTTGTCTTCGACTTTCGCCTCGTCCACGCCGAGATGTTCAACAACGATTTTCTTTACGCGCTCAGCAACGTCGCTCATTTCTTTTGTCCTTTGTGCTGCGCCCCTGTGCCGAGGCGACCCAAGTTATATTTCTAGGTCACGGAAAAACGCCAGCACCGACCAGAGCCGCGAAATTCCTGAACCAAGGGACGTCCATCCCCAAAACGGCGCGTGTCCTAACATAGTTGCTCGGGCCGCGCCAGCCCCGCCCAACAGGTGCTCCAGTGAACACGATTCGTCGCGCTCTTCTAGCGACAGGAGCACTTTTAAAGGTGAAAAAAGCTGGGATCAGATCATCGCCATACCGCCGTTGATATGCAGGGTTTGCCCCGTCACATAGGCAGCTTCTTCGGACGACAGATACACCACGCCCGCGGCGATATCCTGCGGCGTTCCCATGCGCCCCGCCGGGATTGCGGACAGCAGCTTTTCCTGCTGTTGATCGCCCAGCGCGTCGGTCATCGCCGTTTCGATGAAACCCGGCGCCAGGCAATTCACCGTGATGCCGCGGCTGGCTACTTCCTGCGCCAGCGACTTCGACATGCCGATCATACCGGCCTTGGAGGCCGCGTAATTCGCCTGGCCGGGGTTGCCCGTAACGCCGACAATGGAGGTGATGCCGATAATCCGGCCCCAGCGGCGCTTCATCATCCCCCGCAGGACGGCGCGGGATAACCGGAAGGCGGCCGTCAGGTTCACATTCAACACCGTGTCCCAGTCTTCATCCTTCAAGCGCATCGCCAGATTGTCCCGGGTAAGGCCGGCGTTATTGATCAGAATATCGATCTGACCGGCGGCGGCCTCGCTGTCTTTGATCAACCCATCCAGCGCGTCGGGATCGGACAGATTGGCCGGCGCGACATGGGCTCTCTCGCCAAGGGACTGCGCCACGGATTCCAACGCTTCGACGCGCGTGCCCGTCAGTACGACGGCGGCGCCCCGGGCGTGGAGCGCTGTCGCGATTTCTTGGCCCAAGCCGCCGGACGCGCCGGTCACCAAGGCGGTTTTTCCAGTTAGGTCAAACATGATTACCCCGCTGCTGCGTATGTTGCGGCGTTGGTCCGCCGGTTCTCAAAGACTGTTCAGAAACGCTTCGACGTCAGCCGGCGTATTCACGGCCACACCGCTCATTTCCTTATCGATACGCCGGGTCAGACCGGTCAGCACCTTGCCCGCGCCGACCTCCACCAACGTGTCGACATCCTGTTGTTTCAGAAAGAGCATGCTTTCGCGCCAGCGGACACGCCCGCATACCTGCTCGACCAGCAGGTCGCGGATCCGGTCCGGCGCGGTGACAAGGTCCGCCGTCACATTGGCGACCAAGGGCAGGCTGGGCGCTTGAATATCTGTCTGGCCCAGGGCTTCCCGCATGGCGTCGGCGGCGGGCTGCATCATATCGCAATGGAACGGCGCGGAAACCGGCAAGGGCATCGCCCGTTTCGCACCCTTTTCCTTCGCAATAGTAACGGCGCGTTCAATCGCAGCCGCGCTGCCGCTCAGCACCACCTGACCCGGCGCATTATCGTTGGCGGCGGCGCAGACATCCCCCTGCGCCGCTTCCTCCACCACCGCTTCGGCGGCCTCCAGATCCAGCCCAAGGATAGCCGCCATGGCCCCTTCGCCGACCGGGACCGCGGACTGCATCGCTTGTCCGCGCAACTTCAAGAGGCGCGCGGCGTCCGCAAGATCGAAAGCGCGGGCCGCCGCCAGCGCGGAATATTCCCCAAGGCTGTGGCCCGCCACGAAGGAAGCCATTTCCGAGATCGGCTTACCTGTTTCCGTTTCAAGAACGCGAAGAGCCGCCAAGCTGACCGCCATCAGCGCAGGCTGTGCGTTTTCCGTGAGGGTCAAAGCCTCGTCCGGACCTTCCTGCATCAAGCGGAAGAGATGCTCGCCCAGGGCCTCGTCAACTTCCTCGAACACTTCCCGCGCGGCGCCGAACGCGTCCGCCAGATCCTTGCCCATGCCTACGGTTTGCGATCCCTGTCCGGGAAAGACGAACGCCCGCGCCATCCACGCGCTCCCTCTTCGATCAATTTACTTCGGAAATCGGTGCGAATGGGGCCCATATTGCGTCTGCCGCCCCGCATTGCAAGCAGGACGGCAGACCGCAGGCAGTTGATTCATTCAAACAGATGAATTTAGCCGGCGCGCACTCGGGAAAGGAAGGAATTCATTTCCTTGGCCATTTCCTCGGTTTTCGCGCCAAGTTCTCCGATTGCACTGGAAATCTCCGACGCCGCGGCCCCGGTATCGTTGGCCGCCTGTTTCACTGTTTCCACATTGTGGCTGACACCTTCCGCATCGCCGGATGCGGCCTGCGCACTGCGGGCGATTTCCCGGGTCGCGGCATCCTGTTCCTCGACCGCGGCGGCGATTGTCGTGGCGATCTCGTTGACGTCTCCAACCGTCTTACTGATCGACTGTATCGCCTCGATAGCGCTTCTGCTGACCCGCTGCATGGCGTCGACATGGGAGGCGATTTCCTCCGTCGCCTTGCCGGTCTGACTGGCCAAGCTCTTCACCTCGCCGGCCACCACGGCAAAGCCCTTGCCCGCTTCTCCGGCGCGGGCGGCCTCGATGGTGGCGTTGAGGGCGAGCAGGTTCGTCTGCTCGGCAATTTCCGAGATGACGGAAAGAACCGAACTGATGCTGTCGCTGGCCTTCGACAATTCGCCCACGGTCTGGCTGGTCTGTTCGGCCGTGCGCACGGCATCCCCGGCGATTTCCGCCGATTTGCTGACCTGACGATTCACGTCCGCGATAGAGGCAGCCAGTTCCTCCGCCGCGGCGGCCATCGATTGGACGGCGCCGTTCGCGCGCTCCGTCGCCTGCGCCGCCGAACCGCTCTGCGCTTGCGTGTCTTGCGCCAAACCGGACATCTGGTTCGCCGAAGCGCCGATATCCTTGGCAGAATCCCGGACCGACTGGACGGCGGATCCAATGGCCTGTTCGAATTCGTCGGCCATCTTGATCATCGACTCGCGCTTTTCCGCAGCCGCCTGTTCGGTGCGGCGCTCTTCCTCCATCCGGTGCGTTCGAACGTCTCGCGCCTGCTGCTTGAAGACCTCGACCGCTTCGGCCATGGAGCCGACTTCGTCGGTACGCCCGACGCCGGGGATTTCCACCTCCAGGTTATCGTTGCTCAAAGCCTCCATGGTCTCTGTCATCCGGCGCAGCGGCACCCCGATATGACGTCCCATGAAAACGGCGATGCCGCCGCCCAGGGCGACAGCCGCCACACTGGCGACAACGATTGCCAGAACGCTATTGGACTGCGTGGCGGCAAGCGACGCTTTTACTTCGTCGCGCACCTTCGCCAAAGCCGTCGCCGCAATGTCGCGGTCACCGGAAATCTTGGTTTCCGCGGCCGCCATATTCGTCAGCGCCTCGGCCGTCCGGTTGAGCGCGCTCTGCACCGTCGCCGCTTCCCCGATGATCGAGTCGAGCGCCGCTTCCGCGTTGGTGCCCGCCGCGGCGTCTTTCGCCAGTTTCGCGAGGGTCGAGATACGGGAGACGTGCTTATTGATGGCTTCCTGGGCGGTCAGATCGCCGTCGAGAAGAACGCCGACAGACAGCCGAACCTCATTGACGGAAGTGACCAGGCGGCCGGCGTTCTTTTGCAACAACGACATTTGCGCCATCGCGGCTTTGCTTTCGCGGGCGCCTTCCATGGCCTCCGCAATCGCGCGCATATGCCGTTTTTCCATGGCCGCGGTGAACACATTGATGTTCCGGCTGGCTTTTTTCAGCGCCGCACGCGCTTCGTCCGGATTGCTGTTATCCGTAAAGGCCGTCACCAGACTGTCGAAGGAACTGCGGTAGACATTTACGGCGCCCGCAATCTTCTTGGCGATGCCTTCTTCATCCGTTCCTTGCACCGATTTCCGCATTTTCAGTGCGATTAGAAACATCTCCTTGGTATATTTCTTAGTCGCCTGCAGATCCTCTTCGGACCAGGACAGACGGTAGGCTGTTTCGGCCTGGCGCGCCTGCAGCGCCGACCGGATCAGACCTTCCGCGAACTCGTTCGCCGCCAAGCGGTCATTCATGCGTTGTTCGGCGGCTTCAAGGTCCTCTGAAGCTGTTTCTGCAAGCAACCCGGCTTCTTTGTTAATCGTCTGAGCCAGGGAGGCGATGGCGTCGAGACCGGCCCGCGATTCCTGAACCGTCTTGTTGGTTTCGGCGGCGATGCCGATGGATTGCTGCAGCGTCGCGCCGAACTCGCCGGATGCCGCAATCGCCGCACGCAGAGCCACGGTCACTTCATCGCTGTCCGACTTCGCCTCCAGGGTCTTCTTCCCGGCCAACGCGTCTTCCAGTTTGGCCGCGGCCTGTTCAGCAATGGCCGGATCCCGGGCGCTCTGAAACTCTCCTACAAGTTGATAGGATTGATCGAACTGCGCGGCGGCCTGGTTTGTCATATTCAGGAAGGCGACGCCGTTCGAATAAGTCTGTAGCGCCGAATATCCAACAACGCCGGTAACGATCGTCAGGCATAACACGGCGCCGAACCCCGCCCCGACTTTCGCGCGAATACGCATCAACCGCCTCCATGCACAAGTTTACTCACTCATTTCGCGGTAAATAATTAGCGGTCCATTATTAAGAAAAGATTTACGTTTGGATCGGATATTTCCTCCAGACGATACGGCAACGCAGCGCCAAGACCCGGAAACCCGTCGCCGTCATTCGGAGCTATTTACGGAAGCTGAAAATTAGCATCGCTTGGAGGAGAGCCTCATGAAAAAAGTACTAGTTGCCGCACTGACCGCCGGATTTATCACAGGTGGTATTTCGTTCACCGCGTCGGCCAATGACTTTGAGCCGCAGATCATGGATATCCTGAACAATCAGGTGAAAGGCTGGCTGTCCGATCCGGCCATCGTCAACGCTGTCAAAGCGCAGAATGAAGCGCATGCCGGCCTCAGCGCCGCGGATATCGACGGTCTGGACAAAACATGGCGCGCCGAAGCCAAATCCGGCGGCGGCGATCTGGTCAACAAGGTGCTTGGCAAAGACGTTTCGAAGTTTCTGACCGCGAAAAAGGACGCCTCGAACGGCGTCTTCAGCGAGATCTTCGTGATGGATAACAAGGGCCTGAATGTCGGCCAAAGCGACGTCACCTCCGACTACATGCAGGGTGATGAAGGCAAGTGGCAGAAAACCTATTCGGCCGGCCCGGACGCCGTCTTCGTGGACGAGGTCGAATTCGACGACAGTTCCCAGACTTTCCAGTCGCAGGTCAGCACGACCATCGTCGACCCGGCGACCGGTTCGCCGATTGGCGCGATCACCTTGGGCATCAACGTCGAAAATCTCTAGTTTCCAAGACCTTTTCGGTCCCTCCCGGACGGGGCGGCGCGGCTGCATCAAGCGGCCCGTCCGCCCCGTTTCTTTTTGCCCGATTTTCCTTGCATTGCGCCCTACCCGCGCGTAAAAGCCGCCGTCCACTGCGGAAAAGCCGCAGCGGCGCTCCTTGCCGGCGGATGGCGACAGACCGTCCGAATAGCCGCCGGCTGGATTCAGGCGGCAGAGCCGGGGTTTCCCGGAAACTGCGCTGGATCGTGAAGAAGCCAAAGGGAGATCCAAATTGGCATTTTATGAAACCGTGTTTATTGCACGGCAGGATATTTCTGCCGCGCAAGCAGAAGCGCTTGCTGACCAATATGCCGAGCATATCACCAGCAACGAAGGCCGCATTTCCCGCCGGGAAAATTGGGGCCTGAAGAACCTGGCCTACCGGATGAACAAGAACCGGAAAGGCCACTACGTTCTGTTCAACTACGAAGCCAGCTCGGACGTTGTCGCGGAAATGGAGCGCACCATGCGTCTTTCCGAAGATGTGCTGCGCTACATGACGATCCGCACGGAAGACCTTCCGGAAGAGCCAAGCGTCGTGCTGCAACGCCGCGAAGAACGCGGCCGCGGCGACCGCGACCGGGGCGACCGCGGAGATCGTGGCGACCGCCGCCCGCGCCGTGAAGAGCGTCCGCAACCCGCAGAAGGAGCTGAAGCATGAGCACCCGTCCCTTCGGCCGGCGGCCCTTCTTCCGCCGCAAGAAATCCTGCCCGTTCTCCGGCCCCAATGCGCCGGTGATCGACTACAAGGATGTGAAACTGCTGCAGCGTTTCATCTCCGAGCGTGGAAAGATCGTGCCGTCCCGCATCACCGCCGTCAGCGTCAAGAAGCAGCGGCAGTTGGCGAAAGCCATCAAGCGGGCTCGGTATCTGGGTCTTATCCCCTACGTCCTGAACAACTAGGGGGAAAAGAACGATGCAAGTCATTCTGTTGGAACGCGTCGAGAAACTCGGCCAGATGGGCGACCAAGTCACCGTCAAGCCGGGATTCGCCCGCAACTTCCTGCTGCCGCAGGGTAAGGCGCTGCGCGCCACGGCGCAGAACATCGAGCGGTTCGAGACCGAGCGCGCTCAATTGGAAGCCCAGAACCTGGAGCGCCGCACCGAAGCGGAAGCCGTCGCAGCCAAGATGGACGACCTGACCGTCGTGATCATCCGCGCCGCATCGGAATCCGGCCAGCTTTACGGGTCGGTGAACGCCCGGGACATCTCCGAAGCCGTGACGGAGGGCGGGTTCACCGTCTCCCGCAGCCAGGTGGTTCTGGACAAGCCGATCAAGACGCTGGGCATCTTCGACCTGCGGGTGCGTCTGCATCCGGAAGTCACGCAGATCGTTAAGATCAATGTGGCGCAGTCCGAAGAAGAGGCGCAGGCCCAGGCCGACCGCGTCGCCCGCGGTGAGCCGGCGGTCATGACCGCCGCTCTGCTGGATCAGCAGGAAGCCGCGCGGATCGCTGAAGAGCAATCTGCGGCGATGGCCGAAGCAGCGGCAGAAAACGCTGCGGCGGAAGAAGCCGAAGGCGAAGCGCCCGCAGCGGAAGAAACCGCCGAAGCCTAAAAGCCGAACGCGAATCGGCGTAAATTTTCGGGCGCGCTGGGCACTTTGCCGGGCGCGCCCGAACTCTTTCAGACCGGTGAAGATGGGCGATTTTGAAGCGACCCCGATATCCTCGTTATCCACAGATGCGGTTCCGCATCCGTTCCCGCTGACGCGCAAGCTGTGCGCCTCTAGTCTCCCGTAATGACAACATCCTCTCCCCAAACACTGCATGCCATTTCCGAAGAAGAAACCCCGCAGCGGGGCCTTCGCGAACCGCCCTATAACCTGGAAGTGGAAGCTGCGCTGCTTGGCGCGGTGCTGCGGAACAACCGCGCGTTCGAACAGGTTGGCGACCTGCTGTCGGCCGAGCATTTCTACGCACCGGAGCACCAGCGCATCTACAGCGCGATCCGCCAGATTACGGAAAAGGGCCAGGTTGCGAACGCCACAACGCTAAGCCACGTCATGGATACTGATCCGTTGATCCGCGAGGTCGGCGGCGGCAGCTACCTGTTTGAGCTGGCGGCGAACGTCGTCACCGTGATCAACGCCAAGGATTATGCGGAAACGATCCGCGACCTGCATTTGAAGCGCGAACTGATCGGCCTTGGCGAAAACGTGGTGAACGAAGCCTACGATCTGGAAGATCTGGAGGACACCGCCGAGCGCCAGATCGAACGCGCCGAACACAGGCTCTATCAGCTCGCCACGACCGGCGAGGTCGACCGTGGGGTCGCCACCCTTAAGAGCGCTGTGGAACTGGCCCTGGAATCGGCGGAACAGGCCTATAAGCGCGATACGCATCTGGTCGGCGTGACGACCGGCTTCCGCGATGTCGACCAGATGCTGGGCGGTCTGCACCGGTCGGATTTGCTGATCCTGGCCGGACGCCCGTCGATGGGGAAAACCTCCCTGGCGACGAACATGGCTTTCAACGCCGCCAAAGCCTACAACCGGCGGGAAGACGAGAACGGTAACGTTTTCGAAGAAGGCGGAAAGGTATTGTTCTTTTCGCTGGAGATGTCAGCGGAACAGCTTGCCTCCCGTATTCTGTCCGAACAGTCGCGGGTCGCCAGCGACAAAATCCGGCGCGGCGCAATCGAAACCGACGAATTCGAACAACTGGCGATCGCGGCCCAGGAACTCTCCCAGGTACCTCTGTTCATCGACGACACGCCGGCTTTGACGATCACCGGCCTGCGCCAGCGCGCCCGGCGCGTGAAGCGCCAACACGGCCTGCATATGATCGTCGTGGACTATTTGCAGCTTCTGCAAGGCCCGGCGGACAAGCGCAGCGACAACCGCGTTCAGGAAGTGTCGGACATCACCCGGGGCCTGAAGACCCTGGCCAAGGAACTGGATGTTCCCGTACTTGCGCTCAGCCAGCTCAGCCGCCAGGTTGAACAACGCGAAGATAAACGCCCACAGCTTTCGGATCTTCGCGAATCCGGCTCCATCGAACAGGATGCGGACGTCGTCACTTTCATTTACCGGCCGGAATATTATCTACAGCGCGAACATCCGACGGAACGTCAGAACGAATCGCCCGATAAGTTCCAGGAACGTGTCGAACGCCATAATCAACGCCTCAACGATAGTAGAAACATTGCCGAAGTCATCATCGCCAAGCAGCGCCATGGGCCCATTGGAATCGTCGAACTCTTCTTCGACGGCAATTACACGCGGTTCGAGGATCTCGACCGCAGCCACGAAGAGGGCGGGTTTTAGACCGGGCCTTAAAGGGCATACGCTGTGAGCGGTCCGGCCGGCCCGCACCATGCGCCCGCCGTTCTGACCATCGATCTGGATGCGTTGGCCTGGAACTGGCGGTTTCTGAACGACAAGGCCACCCCCGCCCGTGCCGCGGCCGTGGTGAAGGCGAACGGTTACGGGCTTGGCGCGCCCATCGTCGCCCGGAAGCTTGCAAAGGCCGGTTGCCGGCTGTTCTTCACGGCCCATCTGGACGAAGCAATCGCCCTGCGCGAAGCCCTCGCGGATCCGGCGATAGAGATCGGCGTTCTGAACGGCCTGTGCCCCGGCGAGGAAATGATCTACCGGGCGCATGCACTGTTCCCCGTCCTGAACGATCTGGGTCAAGTGGCGCACTGGCGCGCCTATTGCCGGGACGTTGGCGAGCACGTTCCGGCCGCGCTGCAGATCGATACCGGGATGACGCGTCTTGGACTTCCGGCCGCAGAGGTGGAGCGGCTGATAGCCGACCCCGGCCTGATGGACGGAATCTCCTTCCGCTACCTTATGAGTCACATGGCCTGCGCCGATACGCCGGACCATCCCCTGAACAGACAGCAGTTGGAGCGTTTCCGGCGCGCGGTCGATGCGATCCCCCACACAATCGCGATGCTGGCAGCCAGCAGCGCCATCTTCCTGGGACCGGAATGGCATTTCGACATGGTGCGCCCGGGGGTCGCCCTGTATGGCGGGCGGCCCGTTGACGGCGTCGAAAATCCGCTGCGCCAAGTTGTCCGGCTGGACGCGAAAATCCTTCAAATCCAGGACGTTGACGCCCCTCAGACCGTTGGATATGGTGCCTCGCACAAAATCGAAGAGCCCGCCAAAATAGCAACCGTGGGGGTTGGATATGCGGATGGCTATCTTCGCAGTCTTAGCGGGAAGGCCACAGCAGTCTTGGATGGGGTGACCATTCCTTTGGTTGGTCGTGTATCGATGGATCTTTTGACATTCGACGTTTCAAAAGCGCCCAGCGCCAAACCTGGCGACTGGATTCAGCTTATCGGACCCGATCACCCGGTCGACGCCTTGGCCGACCAGGCGGGGACCATCGGTTATGAGATTCTCACCGGTCTAGGGCCGCGATACGCGCGCCGTTATCTCGGGGATGCCGGGTGAGCGAACCGGAGAAGACGACCGGGCCGCTTGAAGGGCTGCGCCGGATAGGCGCGGCGTTCCTGGGCTTTCTGGAGGCGACGGGCAGGCTGGCCGTTTTCGCGGCGAACGGCCTGTCACACTGTTTCAGGCCTCCGATCTATTTCCGCCTGATCGGTCAGCAGATGGTCGATATCGGCTACTACTCACTGCCCGTCGTCGGGCTAACCACTCTTTTCGCCGGCATGGTCCTCGCCCTTCAAAGCTATACGGGGTTCGCGCGTTTCTCCGCGGAAAGCGCCATTCCCAGCGTCGTCGTCCTGTCGATGACACGCGAACTGGGGCCGGTTCTGGCGGGCCTGATGATCGCCGGACGGATCGGGGCGGCGATGGCGGCCGAACTCGGCACCATGCGCGTGACCGAACAGATCGACGCCTTGGAGACACTCAGCACCAATCCGTTCAAGTATCTCGTCGCGCCAAGGCTGATTGCCGGCGTCACGATGATGCCGTTGCTGGTGTTGGTAGGCGACGTCATCGGTGTTTTCGGCGGTTACATCGTCTCGGTCTACAAGCTTGGCTTCAACGCCTCCGCCTATATTCAGAACACCTGGAACTTCGTTCAGTTCGAAGACATTTTCTCCGGCCTGGTGAAGGCTGCGGTATTCGGATTTCTGGTGTCCCTGATGGGCTGCTATCACGGCTATCAAAGCCGGGGCGGCGCGCAAGGGGTGGGAACGGCGACGACGAACGCGGTTGTCAGCGCCTCGATCCTGATCCTGGTTTTCAACTACATCATCACCGAACTGTTTTTCGCCCAATGAGCGCCACCGGAACAACGCCCAAAATCAAGATGACCGGCGTGGGCAAGCGCTTCGGTCCGAAAGTGGTGCTGAACGGCTTCGATCTGGAGGTCATGCCGCGGGAATCGGTGGTGATCATCGGCGGGTCCGGGTCCGGCAAATCGGTTTCTCTGAAGTGTATTCTCGGGCTTCTGGCGCCTGACGAAGGCACGATCGAAATCGATGGCGTCGATGTCGCCACCCTGTCCCGGCGGGAACGGGAAGAGGTGAACAGCCGTATCGGTATGCTGTTTCAGAACGCGGCGCTTTTCGATTCACTGCCGGTTTGGGAAAATGTCGCCTTCGGCCTGATTCAAGGGCAGCACATGGCGCGTTCGAAAGCTCGGGATGTTGCGATGGAAAAGCTGAGCCAGGTCGGCCTGGGCAGCGATGTCGGGCACCTGAGCCCAGCGGAGCTTTCCGGCGGCATGCGCAAGCGGGTTGGCTTGGCCCGCGCCATCGCCGGCGACCCCGACATCGTCTTTTTTGATGAACCGACGACGGGCCTGGATCCGATCATGGGGCACGTTATCGACGATCTGATTGTGGCTTGCGTCCGTCAGGTCGGCGCGACCGCCCTATCGATCACCCATGACATGCCCAGTGCGCGGCGGATCTCAGACCGGATGGCGATGCTGTACAAGGGTAGGAATGTCTGGCAAGGCCCTACCGCCTCAATCGACGCCAGCGGCAACGACTTCGTCGATCAGTTCATCAACGGCCGCGCCGACGGTCCGATTGAGATGGAAGTGTTCCGCCCGTAGAATCCTTCCCGCGCGAACACAGCCGACGCCGCCCATACACCCCGAAAAAACGAAAGGCCGCATTGAAGGATGCGGCCATGTCCGTCGTCCGGCGATGCCGGTCGCGCAGAATTAGCCCTGACGCGCCTTGAACCGCGGATTGGTCTTGTTGATGACGTAGACCCGGCCTTTACGGCGGATCACACGGCAATCCTTGTGCCGCTTCTTCAACGTCTTCAGAGAGCTAGCCACTCGCATCTCAGATCTCCACTTGCGCTACACATCCGCCGACCACCCTTTCGGCCGGTCGTTTGCGGCGCAGCATGTTTTCGAAAGAGCGCGGAACATAAGAACCGGCTGGGCCTCTGTCAAGCGCCCTCGGAGCTCTAGAGTATCCTTGATGATCAAGACAGAGAATGGGCCCATTCTCTGTCGTTTTTTACGAGTGCGTTAGCGGGGATGGTCAAAAAAACCTCCTTGACCAACACGGATACTCTAATACTCGGCGTCCTTGATAGCGTGGATCCGGTAGAGGCGAAGGGCCCCGCTTTCCAAGGCCCGGCTCCGCGCCATCCAGTATTCGGCCTCTTTCATCATCTGGTTCACAAAGTCCCTGGTAAGGTCCTCGCGGCTCAAACCCTGGACGAACTCCGCCCAACTCCGCGAGATTTGCCCCGTATAGGTCTTGGACTCGTCTTTTTCGACTCGAACGTCGAATCCCATGCTTTCAAGCATCTGCGTATAGTCGCCCGCCACGGAAGGCGTGGCGTTTTCCGGTTCCTGGGTCAGCCATGCCTTGACGTTGACATCTTCCGCCGCCTCTTCGTCCCGCAGCATCAGATCTGTTATCACAATATGTCCGAATGGCCGGATGGCTTCACTCACCTTCCGCAGAAAAGCGGATTTCAACGGCAGTTCGTGGAGCATCTCGCGGATCAGGGCCCCATCGAACGACGCGGGCTTGAATGCGACCGTCTGCGGATCGTAGGCGCTTACCGGCACCTGACGCGCAACTCCCTTGATGTTGCTGATCTCATCCGCGTGCGCCGCCAATTCGGCATCGCGCTCCATCCCGGTCACCCACACGCCCAATTCCATATGAACTTTACGGGAACCGCCGCCCAGCCCCGCGCTTAAATCCAGCAGGGAGTTCTGGTTGTTCAGGGCCATCGGCCGCACCAGTTCGACCGAGAATTCGGATTGACCGGGGCAAACCACATCAAACTGCCTGCCCCACAAGCGGCGGCAGAAGGATAGCCGGCTTTCGGGCCAGACCAACACCTGCTCTTCCGGATCGGGGACATCCACTTCGATCGCAGCAGCGGACGGGGAAGACGCCGAATTCCCGGTATCGCCGTCGGACACGCGTGCGATCATGGCTTCCGGTTCCAAGCCTTCCCACCAGGCTTTGAACCGGACCATGAACGGAATGTAACCGTCGTTCGGTTTCGTCGCGTGCGAACCCACCCCGACACTCTCCCTCGTTGCACCAAGCAGCGTGATATCGATCACTGCATAATTCACGAAACCCGTTAACAAATCGTAGAGGATTGCGTGGATATATAAAAAACCAAGCAATCTTTAGACGACCGCGTTTTTCCTTGCCTTGAAACCGCCGCACGGATGCCGCATTTCGACCACATCCATCGGGCAGGGTGACGCGTAGGAAAAGTAGGGCTTTAGTACAGGGACCGAGATAATGACCGATTTCGAAAGGCAGAGCGCCGTGCACCGTGAACTTCGCGATGGGGACTTTTCGTCCAAACGCACGCGGGCCAGCGTCAATGACGGCGATATGTTCCGACTGGCGAAAATCTTCGGTTTATCGGTGTTTGTCGTGTTCGGCCTGGTCGGGACGCTTGCGGTTCTTAGCGTTTAGACCCTGTTCTCCCAATTTGGGAAGCCGCGGTATATTCCGTTAGCGCGGGTTTTCGCTATCCAGCCATATCGTCACCGGGCCGTCATTCACCAGCGACACCTGCATCTCCGCGCCGAAGCGGCCGGATTCAACATGCAGACCTTGTTCCCGCAACGCTCCGCAAAATTCATCGAACAAACGGCGCCCCTGTTCCGGCGGCGCCGCGTCGGAAAACCCCGGACGGTTGCCGTTTTTCCAGCGCGCCGCCAAGGTGAATTGGCTAACCGCCAGCACCGCCCCGCCAGCGTCGCGCACCGAGCGGTTCATCCTGCCCTTCTCATCGGAAAAGATACGCATGGCCGCAACCTTGCGGGCCAGATAACCCAGCGTCTCCGGTGTGTCGGATGGATCGGCGCACGCAAGGATAAGCAACCCCGCATCAATCCGACCGACCGTCTCTTCACCGACGGAAACGCTGGCCTCTCCGACCCGTTGTAGCAACAGTTTCAAAGGCTGCGCCTATTTGGCGTATTCGGATTCCTTGGACGACGGGTCACCGTCGTTCGACTTTCCACCCGACTTGCGCTGCGGCTTCGCCTTCGGCTTATCATCCTCGAACCGGAAAACAAGCTTGTCGGCTTTCCCGTCCCGGTCGACGACCACCAAACCGCCTTTGGTAAGGTTGCCGAAAAGCAGTTCTTCGGCCAGCGGCTGTTTGATGTTTTCCTGAATGATTCTGCCCAGCGGGCGCGCGCCGTAAAGCTTGTCATAGCCCTTCCGGCCCAACCAGGAACGGGCGTCGTCCGTCAGTTCAATGGCGACCTGGCGGTCGCTCAACTGCGATTCCAGCTCCATCACAAACTTGTCGACGACCTTGCCGATGACATCTTCCGAGAGATAGTCGAACGGAATGATCGCATCCAAACGGTTACGGAATTCCGGTGTGAACATCCGTTCCACCGCTTCGGTATCCGCCCCGGCCCGGTCCTCGCGGGCGAAGCCGATTGCCGGTTTCGCCATATCGGCCGCCCCGGCATTGGTGGTCATGATCAGCACCACGTTCCGGAAATCGACGGACTTACCGTTGTTGTCTGTCAGTTTCCCGTAATCCATGACCTGCAATAGGATATTGAACAGGTCAGGATGCGCCTTCTCGATCTCGTCCAGCAGGACGACGCAATGCGGCGTCTGGTCAATCGCATCGGTCAACAGACCGCCCTGATCGAAACCCACATATCCCGGGGGCGCCCCGATAAGCCGCGACACGGTATGGCGTTCCATATATTCGGACATGTCGAAACGCTTGAGTTCGACACCGAGGGTCTTCGCCAACTGGCGCGCAACCTCGGTCTTACCCACCCCGGTCGGGCCGGAAAACAGATAACTGCCGATGGGTTTCTCCGGATCGCGCAGACCCGCGCGGGACAATTTGATCGCGGACGACAAGGCGTCGATTGCCCGGTCCTGCCCATAAACGACCATCTGCAGGTCCGACTCCAGATTCTTCAACGCTTCGCGGTCGTCGCGGGAAACCTGCTTCGGAGGAATCCTGGCGATCTTGGCCACCACCGCTTCGACGTCCTTCACGCCGATGGTCTTCTTCCGGCGCGATTCCGGCAGCAGCATCTGGGCCGCGCCGACCTCGTCGATCACGTCGATCGCCTTGTCGGGCAGCTTGCGGTCATTGATATAGCGGGCCGACAGATCCACCGCCGTACGGATGGCGTCCGCGGTGTAGCGGACTTTGTGATGCTCCTCGTAATACGGTTTCAGCCCCTTCAGGATCTTCACCGTGTCTTCAAGCGAAGGCTCGGTAACATCGATTTTCTGGAAACGGCGCGCCAGGGCGCGGTCCTTTTCGAAGTAACCGCGGAACTCCTTATAGGTGGTCGAGCCGACGCAGCGTAGCGTGCCGCTGGCCAGCGCCGGCTTCAGCAGGTTCGACGCATCCATCGCCCCGCCCGTCGTCGCCCCCGCACCGATCACCGTGTGGATTTCGTCGATGAACAAAATCGCGCCTTCGGTCTCCTCAAGCTCTTTCATCACGGCTTTCAGCCGTTCTTCGAAGTCGCCGCGATACCGCGTTCCGGCAAGCAGGGTCCCCATATCCAGTTGGAAAATCGTGCAATCCTTCAGGACGTCCGGCACGTCTTCCTCAACGATGCGTTTGGCCAATCCTTCGGCAATGGCCGTCTTGCCGACGCCGGGGTCCCCGACAAGCAGGGGATTGTTTTTCGTCCGCCGGCACAGGATCTGGATCGTCCGTTCGACCTCTTCCGAACGCCCGATCAGCGGGTCGATCTTGCCGTCGCGCGCCTTCTCATTCAGGTCGACGCAGTAGGCGTCCAGCGCTTCGGACCCTTCCTTGTTTACTTCCTCGGACTTGGAATCCTCGTCCGCGCCACTCACCGGCTTGGCCGTGTTGCTTTCGCCCGGCACCTTGGCGATACCGTGGCTGATATAGTTGACCGCATCGAACCGGGTCATGTCCTGCAGTTGCAGGAAATAGACGGCGTGGCTCTCCCGTTCGGAGAAAATGGCGACAAGCACATTGGCGCCGGTCACCTCTTCGCGGCCCGAAGACTGAACGTGGATCGCCGCCCGCTGAAGCACGCGTTGAAAACCTGCGGTCGGTTTCGGGTCGTCTTCCGAAGACGCGATCAGGGAAGAAAGGTCGTTATCCAGGTAATCGACAACGTCGCTGCGCAGCTTGTCGAGTTCCACGCCGCATGCGCGCAGGACCGCGACCGCGTCCTGGTCGTCCGCCAGCGCCAGAAGCAGATGTTCCAGCGTCGCATATTCATGGCGGCGGGTGCGGGCGTGAGAAAGCGCCCGATGCAGCGTTTCTTCGAGGTTCTTTGACAGCATGCTAACGATGATCCTTTGCTGTTCCTGTCGACGGGTGGCCGAACCGCCGCCGGATTTGCCCGGTGAGGCCGGTCAAAACGGCCCCGCTAGATATTTTGGGACGTCGTGCGCTTCCGCGCCAGTCCCCAGATGCTACATCTTTGTGCCCTGGCCCCGCCGCGCAAGACCCGACCGGACCGCTGCGCGACAATGGCGCAGACTTACTCTTTTTCCAGCGTGCATTGCAGCGGGTGCTGCTCCTTCCGCGCCAGGTCCATGACCTGATTAACCTTGGTTTCCGCGACATCGTATGTATAGACGCCGCAGATCCCGACACCGCGGCGATGCACATGCAGCATGATCTGCGTCGCTTCCTCCCGGTTCTTGCTGAAAAAACGCTCCAGAACGTAGACCACGAACTCCATCGGTGTGTAGTCGTCGTTAAGCATCAAGACCTTATACATAGACGGCTTCTTGGTCTTCGGCTTCGCTTTCGTCAGCAAACCGGAATCCTGATCCCGGCCGACGCCGTCGTCGTCACTATTCTCGTCGGAAGCCGTTAAGACACCGGGGTTAAGTTCATCCGGCTCCGACGGGGCCGCCCATACCGGTCGATAGACCAATCCACTCATGATCACTACGCCAACCTTATCCTACACCGTCCCCGCAGCCGGGGCCGGTTCAATGATATTGGATTCCCCGCCGGGATTGAAAGTGGCGCGTCGCATTTGAGGCGCGTTACGTACGACGCCTCGCATCGAGATCGAATACAGGTCGAGTGACGCACCAGAGGGGCCGCACAACGCAAGGGCAGGCAACCGCGGCCTTGCCGCGTCTGGCGGCGGGATCGAACCCGGAACGGCCGGCGGCGCAAGCCGCCTCATCATGCGAAGGCAGAGATTTAGGACTCCAGACCTTCCCAGCCGGGCGCCGCGTCGGGTTCTTCCTCGAAAGATTCCTGTATCGGCTGCTCCAGCGGCTTCCGCCCGGCCTTGATGGCCTTTTGGATTTCAATCGACATCTCTTCCTGCCGGCACAGCCCCAGTTCGACAGGCGAACGCGGACGCAGATTCGAGGAATTCCAGTGCGACCGGTCCCGGATCGCCTGGATCGTCGGCTTGGTGGTGCCGATCAAGCGGCCGACCTGTGCGTCGCTCAGTTCCGGGTGGTGGCGCAGCAGCCAAGAGATCGCATCCGGCTTGTCCGCCCGCTTCGACACGGGCGTATAGCGCGGCCCCTTTTGCCGGATGACCGGCTCCGGCAGATCGGTCACAAGGATCTGCAAGCGCGCCGTGGCGTCGGCCTCGCAGCGCGCGATTTCCTCTGCCGTCAACTGCCCGTTCCCGACTGGATCGGGCCCTTGCATGCCGGGCGCGACTTCGCCGTCGGCAATCGCCTGAACCTCCAGCATATGCAGGCCCGTGAAGTCGGAAACCTGATCGAATGTCAGGGTCGTGTTGTCGATCAGCCACACGGCGGTCGCCTTCGGCATCAACAATTTCGCCATAGCATCTTCTCCTTCAGGCGCCGGGATTTCCTGCAAATTCCACCCTGGCGGTCGTGCAAAGCGTCGCACCCCGGGGGGAATGCGGGTCCCTGCCTCCGCAGGGTCTCACCTTCCCCAAGACCGACCAAAGCACATGAATTGGTTGGGATGAATGGCGATATAACACCGCCGGGCGGGCATTAAAAGAGCCGTAGGCGTTCACGCCCGCCCATGTTCTCCGGCAACCGTGTATCGGGCCGGCCGGGCGGCGGCGGCGCGCCCGCCCGAACAAAGCAAAACGGCCCGGGGATCCGGGCCGTTCGCCTTACCGTCCGGCGAACCGGACAGAACCTTTCGGTCAACCGGTCGCTTAGGCGGCGAGCGGCTTAACCATCCGTTCCACGGTGCTGTTCATGTGCGCCTGGACCGGTTCGAACGCTTCGGTCGCAACCTTCACGCCGATTTCGCTGAGCTTGCCGCCTTCGTTGACAAAGGAATCGAAGCTGGAGCGGGCGAATTCGGACTGGATCTCGACGACTTCGTTCAGGCTCTTGGCCGTCATCAGGGCCTTCGCGGTTTCGGCGTTGGCGTCCGCGGCGGACTTGACGAAAGCGTAATAGGCTTTGCCCAGTTCCTCGGAACCTTTCACGACGGCGTCGTTGAACTTTGCATAGACATCGAAGGTCTCTTTGCTGATCGCGGTCATTTCGTCATAGCTCTTCAGCGCGGCGTCGGACGCTTTTTCGACCTGTTCCTTCGTCGCGGCGACGGCCTGTTCGACCTGCTCTTTGGTCGCGGTCACGGCCTGTTCCACGGTCTGCTTACCGGCGGCGACGGCTTCATCGATTTTCTTGACGTCGATTTTCGGCGCGGCGGTCTTGGTCTTGCTGGCACTCATACTCGTTCTCCTCACTCAGCGGGCCTTTCCCCGGCCCCCATTTGCGCGGTCTGTCATGCGGCCCGACCGCCGTTAGCCTTTAAAAATTCTTAACAGCAACGTCTCATGCTGCGTTGCACAACAACGCCAGGTATATAGGTACGCGGAGGAGAGTGTCAAGGAATTATTGTGCGCCGCACAATTTTTGTTTTTTGTTTATTTTACATGCCGTTAACTACGGAACTGACCGATCCTCGCCATAGTTCTGGCCCAGCACGACACGATCTTCACGCAGGTGCAACAAATAATGCGAAAACGCATCCTGGCGGGCGGGGTTGTAGTCATGCAGCCCAAGCCTGCGCTCCGCCCCCTTCGTGACGAGCGGAACATTGCTGATATCGTGCGAAAGCAGCTCGGCCGGAAACCGCAAGGCGCGGTATTCAGCGTCGGGAGAGACCCAGACATCGAAGGTGAAGGTCCCGTCCATACAGGCGCCGACCAACCAGAAGTGCCATTCGGTCAACAGCGGGTCCGGCGGCGGGACGACCTTGCCCGCGCGGTCGGCGGCCAGCGCTTCCGTAATCCTGGCGGCCGCGCCTTCTTCAAGCCGAACCGTATCGTCTACGGGCGTAAAGTGCGAGAAGAACGAACGGTCTATCCGGAAGGCTGAAAACGCTACACGCGTGCGATGGACACGGGTGCGCAGCGTCCCCGCCGCCGGGTCGAAATCATACGCGCGCACCTGCTTCGACCGGTCCGCGTTCAACACGAAACGAACCCGGTCCGCCGATCCCGGGCGGCATTCCCTACGAATATCACCGGCGCCGATGAAGTCGATCCAGGTCCAGCGCCGCTCCAACGGGTTGGCGATTTCGCCGCTGGACGCTTGGGTGCAGGCGGCAAGAACGAAGACGGAGAGAAGTAGAAAAACGCGCATCGGTAACCATTTCTTAGAAAACCATTGAAAAACTACTAGATTAAGAGCGTCGTCGGACGTGAAAGCCGGAAGACAAAGCCACAGATAGGGACTGCGGACTCAGATTTGCATCATTTAATTTGTGTTCCGGCGCATAGACGGATTCGACCGATTCGGCTATAAATAGGGCTGACGGACTCTGAAGACTTCGCAATACTAGCTTTTTACTAAGGATCGTTGGGATATATGAGTAAAATCCTAGATAAAACCCATCGCCGTTACTTGCGAAGCTTTTTGCTGCTTTTGCTGCCGATGGCTCTGATCTCCTATTCCGTCCCCGCATCCGCCAAATACGCCTCGCTGGTGATCGAGGAAGAGACCGGCCGCGTTCTGCACGCCCGGAACCCCGACACCCTCAGGCATCCGGCGTCGCTGACCAAAATCATGACGCTCTATATGACCTTCGAAGCCCTGCGCGACGGTCGCCTGACCATGGATCAGCGGCTTAAGGTTTCGCGCGCCGCCAGCCGCATGCCCTCCAGCAAGCTGGGCCTGGGCCGCGGGGAGACGATTACCGTGCGGCAGGCGGTCATGGCGCTTGTCGTGAAATCCGCCAATGACGTTGCCGTCGTCGTTGCCGAGGCCCTTGCGGGCAGCGAAGCCGCGTTCGCCGAAAAGATGACCCGTAAGGCGCGCGCGTTGGGAATGCGTAAGACAACCTTCAAGAATGCATCCGGCCTGTATCACCGGAATCAGAAGTCGACAGCCCGCGACATGGCCCGTCTGGCGCAGAGGGTCCGTGCGGACTTTCCGGAATATTACGGTATTTTTCAGTCCCGCACCTTTACCTTCCGCGGCCAGAAATACCGCAGCCACAACCGTCTGCTGGCCCGCTATCCCGGCGCAGACGGCATGAAGACCGGCTATATCGGCGCCGCGGGCTTCAATCTGGTTACGTCCGCCAGCCGGCACGGCACCCGTCTTGTCGGCGTGGTGTTCGGCGGCAAATCTTCGCGCAGCCGCGACCGTCACATGATGGATCTGCTCGACCGCGCGTTCGTCGGATACGAGGCGCTGGCCATCCGCCCGCCGCGCCGCCCCGGCCTTCCCGCGGTGGCGACAACGCAAGTGGCGCGCGCGACCGCCCCGACGGCCGCGCCGCATCCCAATCCCTTCGTCGAACAGGTCAATACGGCGCTCGCGCGCACCGCGGCGCAACCGGTCGCGCCAAAGCCCCCGGTGCGGGCCGCGGCCGTACAGAAACCGGCCGGCGCCTGGTCGGTTCAGGTCGGCGCCTATCGCAGTCAGCGCCGTGCGCTGGCCGCGGCCGAAAAGGCGCAGGCCCGCCTGGGCTCTGTCGGGTCGCAGACCGTCGTCGCGGTCGTGCCCTCCCGGCGCAGCAGCCGTCCGTTGTTCCGCTCGCGCCTCGCCGGGTTGAGCAAATCTGCGGCCCGCAACGTCTGTAACATGCTGAAGCAACAGCGTGTTGATTGCATGGTTTTCGCACCGGCGCGCGGTGCGCAGGTTGCGGAACGCCCGCAATAGACACTACATATCCGTAAGTACACAGCCGTCCCAACCTACCGGGCGGATGTCAGAACCTTCGCAGGTACGAACGCTACAAGGACCCTTCATGATCCGTTTGCGGCGACCCGTTTTCCTTCTCTGCACCGGCCTGCTGGCCGCTGTCGCGATCCTGCCGTTTCTCTCCAGTTCCACGGAGGCCCAGACCCGCGCCCTAGGCCTGCTGCGCCGCGAGCCGGCCACGCTGTTCGACCTGGGCATCGTTTACCTGCGGCAGCGTATCGACCGGGTGGTGAACCGTCAGGCGGTACGCGCCGATGCATCGGCAAACGCCTTCATCAACCCGGATCTCAGCGACGACCCGACCATCGACATCAATGTCACGGTGTACCGGCCCGGCGGCTTGTCTACCCTTTCCTGCGTCGAGTTCCGGCGCGAGATCATCACCAAGTTCCTCAATCTGGAAGAGGGCGGCGACCCGCAAGAACAAGCCACTCTGATCATGGGTTTCGCCTTCCTGCATCGCGGCTTGCCGGCCGATTCCCCTACCTCCCTCGGCCAGGAAATGAGCGAGCTTTTCACCGTAACGGTGACCCATAACGGCGAGACCTGCACCGGTCCTCTGGTCTAGCCGACCCGCCCCACGCAACCCCAGACAGCGGAGCCGCAACCGTGCCCAATCTGAA
>JANQIT010000318.1 GCA_028282025.1 Hwanghaeella sp.
AAACTCTGGTTCGCGAAAGCTTGACGCAGGTCAGGAGCACCCAATGAAGCTGCGTGTTCCAAGCCGGCCGGACGACCCGACGAACGACGGTAAGGTCGAACCCGTGCTGCGGGCCGGCAAGAGCGACCCCAAACCCGAACCGCGCCCCACGCCGGAGAAACCGAAGTTTTCGGAGGAAAAGCGGACGGTTTCCGCCGCCGACGCCTGGACGCGGCGCACCCGCAAACGGACCGCCGTCGTTCAGCCGGCGACACCGACCCCGGTCCGCAGTCGTAAGGCTCCGGTTGCGCCGGATGGGCGACGTCCTTCCTTTTGCCGGGAGTCGGGGCAACAGGACGGCATCTTCCGCCAAGCCATCGAGACCGGCAGAACCCGCCTTCTTATTACCGGAACGGTACTGACCCTCGCCTTCGCCGTGGTCGGATTGCGTCTGGTCGACGTAACGGCCATTCGCGCGCCTGCCGAGCCCGGCGCGGCAAAGGTCGCGGCCACAACGCCGACACCGAAGGACCGACGCGCGCCGATCACGGATCGGAACGGCGTCCTGTTGGCCACGAACCTGTCCACCGTCTCTCTGATCGCCGATCCGAAGTTCGTACAAAACCCGAGAGAGACCGCATACCGCCTCGCCTCCGTGCTGCCGGACCTGGATCCGAAAAAGACCGAGGAACGACTGCGCCGAGATTCCCGCTTCGTACCGCTTAAACGCACGCTGACGCCGCAGCAGCAGTTTCAAATCAACAAGCTTGGCCTGCCGGGGATCGACTTCGACAGGAAACAGACACGGGTCTATCCCCATGGCCGGCTTTTCAGTCATGTGATCGGCCACACGGATGTCGACAATAACGGCATCGCGGGGCTTGAGCTGCGCTTCGACCGGGACCTGCGGGACGGCGCGGACCCGCTTCGCCTTTCCCTCGACGTCCGGGTCCAACACCTGCTGCGCGAGGAACTCAGCACCGCCATCGACCGCTTCAGCGCGGTTGGCGGCGCCGGCATCATCACGGATGTAACGAACGGCGAAGTCGTCGCCATGGTGTCGCTGCCCGACTTCGACCCGAACAATCCAGGCGCTCTGAACAACGACGCCCTGATCAACCGCGCCACCAAAGGCGTCTACGAGCTGGGGTCGACCTTCAAGATCTTTAACACGGCGCTTGGTCTGGAGACCGGCACGGTCACTCTGTCCGACGGATACGATGCATCCGAACCGATCAAGATCGGGCGGTTCAGAATATCCGATTATCACGCGAAAAACCGCTGGCTCAGCGTGCCGGAAATCTTCATATACTCTTCGAACATCGGGTCGGCCAAGCTGGCCGTCGATGTCGGTTCCCAGGAACAGAAGCGGTTCTTCGAGCGTATGGGTTTCCTTACGCCCATCGACCTTGAGCTTCCTGAAGTCGGCAATCCCCAGAGCCCAGCCGTTTGGCGGCCGGTCAACACAATGACGATCTCTTTCGGTCACGGCCTGGCCGTGAGCCCCATGCATCTTGTGAACGGCGTCGCCGCGATGGTGAACGGCGGCCGGCTTCACCGCCCGACGCTGTTGCTGTCGGAAACGCAGCCCCAGGGGCAACAGATCGTCAGCGAGAAGACCAGCAGCGCCGTGCGCGCGCTGATGCATTTGAATGCGATTGAAGGCACCGGCGGCTCCGGGAGCAACGCATCGGTTCCAGGTTATGTGGTCGGCGGTAAGACGGGAACGGCGGAGAAAGCATCCGCCGGGCGTTACAAACGCAAGTCCCTGATCTCCAGCTTTGTCGGCGTGTTCCCGATGCACGCGCCGCGCTATGCGATCTATATCGTTCTGGACGAGCCGAAAGGCACGAAAGAAACCTTCGGCTTCGCCACTGGCGGATGGGTTGCAGCCCCTGTCGTCGCGGCTGTGGTCAAACGCATGGCGCCCGTTCTGGGAATCAGCCCCACAAGCGACGAAGCGCCTGAGATTCGCCAACATTTCGCCATTCTGCCGCCACAAATGAACGCCACATTGGCCTCTCTACGCTAATGGGAGGATGCGGGATATGAACGGCGATAGAAACCTATCTTCATTGAACCTGACAGGTTTGACGGCGGACAGCCGGCGAGTGGAATCCGGTTTTCTCTTCGCCGCGATTCCCGGAACGGTGCGCGACGGCCGGGACTACGTTCAAGACGCCCTGGCCCGTGGCGCCAGCGCCGTTCTGACGACGCCGGATGTCAGTCGTTCGGATCTGGGAATTGAAGACAGGACAGACGTTACACTGGTGCATGACGCCAATCCAAGGCGTCGCCTCGCCCGCCTTGCGGCCGCCTTCCACGAACCGCAGCCGGAAATTATGGTGGCGGTCACGGGCACCAACGGAAAGACCTCGGTCGCGCAATTTACGCGGCAGTTGTGGCAGGCCAACGGCAATGTTTCAGCGGCTATCGGCACCCTTGGCGTCGCCGCAGAGGGTTTCGACAGCGACAAGGGGTTGACGACACCGGACCCTGTCGATCTGCACAGCCTGTTGGACTCCATGAAGAAGGCCGGGATCGACCATGTCGCCCTGGAAGCTTCCAGTCACGGTCTGGATCAATACCGGCTCGACGGGGCGCGCTTCACAGCAGCCGCCTTCACCAATCTTAGCCGCGACCATCTGGACTATCACGGCACCATGGAGGCGTATAAAGCCTCCAAGCTCCGCCTGTTCGAGGAACTTTTGCCGGGCGGCGGCACAGCGGTGGTCAATACCGCCGCCGCCGAACACGACCAGATCGCAAACTTCGCTGCGGAACGAAAACTCCGGCTGATTTCCTATGGCCTTGTAAATGGGCAGATTCGGTGTGTTAAGAAGGCTCCCCGCGCCTCGGGCTTCGATCTGGAACTCGATGTCATGGGCGAGCGCTTCAACGTCGACTTTCCCCTGCCCGGCCTGTTTCAGGTAGAAAACGCACTCGCCGCCCTGGGACTGGTCATGGCCAGCGGCGCCGACGCGCGCCACGCCGCACCGAACCTAGCCCGCCTGACCGGGGTGCGCGGGCGCATGGAATGGGCGGTCGCGCTTGAAAACGGTGCGGTGGTCTATGTCGATTACTCCCACACCCCCGATTCAATCGCGTCCGCCCTGAAGGCGCTGCGCCATCACGTGGGCAACCGGCTGCATATCGTTTTCGGATGTGGGGGCGACCGCGACCCCGGCAAACGGGCGATGATGGGGGAAGCCGCCAGGACGCATGCGGATGTGGTAATCGTCACCGACGACAATCCACGGACCGAAGACGCGGCGGCGATCCGCGCGCAAGCGATGCAAGGGTGCCCTGACGCACGCAACATCGGCGACCGCCACGACGCAATCCTAGAGGCGATGCGTTCGCTGGAGGCCGGCGACGTCCTCTGCGTCGCGGGCAAGGGCCACGAGCAGGGCCAGGATGTCGGCGGCCGTGTGCTGCCGTTCGACGATGTCGCCGTCGTTCGGGAATGCGCCTCTCTGTTGGAAGGGACCGCATCGTGATGGCACGCGAACCCCTCTGGTCCGACATTCAAGCGGCCCAGGCCACGGAAGGCCGGGCGACCGCCGCCTTCCTGGCCGGCGGCGTGCAGATCGACAGCCGCGACATTGCGCCCGACGACCTCTTCATCGCCATCGAAGGGGTCAACCAGGACGGGCACCGCTATGTTACGGACGCGGCCGCGTCCGGGGCGGCGGCGGCCGTTGTCTCGAACGCTTGGGCGGCGCGGACGGATCGCGCGCCGCTTCCCCTGCTGACCGTTCCCGACACCTACCGGGCGCTGTACGGTCTCGCCCAGGCCGCGCGGTCCCGGTCCCGCGCCCAGCGCATCGCCATTACCGGAAGCATGGGAAAAACCGGTACCAAGGAAAGCCTGGCGGCGGCGCTACGACGTTTGGGAAAAACACACCACACTCTTGGCAATCAGAATAACCGGTACGGTCTTCCCTTGACGCTGACGCGCCTTCCAGAGAATGCCGACTACGGCGTTTTCGAGATCGGGATGGACCATGCAGGCGAGATCGAGCCCCTCAGCGAACTGCTCGAACCGCAGGTCGCGATCATCACGACAATCGGCCCGGTGCATCTGGAGTTCTTCGACAGCGTTGCAGGCATAGCCGATGCGAAGTCGGAGATTTTCGCCGGGCTGGGGACTGACGGCGTCGCCATCCTGCCCCGTGACAGCGAATGGTTCAACCATCTTGCCGGGCGCGCAAAGGAACGCGGCGTCCAATCCCTTGTCAGCTTCGGCAGCGGCAAGGAAGCCGACTTCCACTTGATCTGCATGGAGGGGCGCGAAGACGGATCCGCCGTTGTCGCCGCCACACCGAAGGGTACACTGCGATACAAGATCGGCATGCCGGGGTCCCATTGGGCGGTAAACTCTCTGGCGGCCCTGGCGGCGGTCGACGCCGTGGGCGGCGACATGGAAGAAGCCGCCCTGGCTTTCGAGGATCTGACGCCCGGCGCAGGGCGCGGGCAACGCACCACGGTTCAATTGCCGGCAGGCGGCTCGGTAACCGTTATCGACGAGAGCTACAACGCCAATACGGCCTCTGTGAACGCGGCGCTGCAGGTCGCGCGGATGGCCGCAAATTCCACCAACGGCCGGTGCATTGCCGTCTTGGGCGACATCCGCGAACTGGGGAGCGCGGCCTCGCAGATGCATGCCGATCTCGCGCCTCGGCTTCTGGCCAACCGGATCGACCGAATCTTTCTCTGTGGGGAGCATATGGCGCATCTCGCAGCGGCGCTTGCGCCCGACACGGCCGCGCACCACGCCCAGACAAGCGGCGAATTGGTCGATCCCTTGTTAAAAATTCTGGAGCCGAACGACGTCATCGTCGTGAAGGGCTCCCTCGGCACCAACATGCGTCCGATCGTCGACGCGCTGGTCAACCTGGACGCCACCCAATCCGGCGGGAGCGCTTAAAGATATGTTCTTCGCCCTCTTCTCGCCGATGGCCGACGACTATCAGATCTTCAATCTGTTCCGGTATCTGACTTTCAGAACCGGCGGCGCGATGATGACCGCTCTCGTGATCAGTTTCCTGCTGGGCCCCACCATCATCAATTGGCTGAAGCAGCAACAGCGCGGTTCGTCCAACATCCGCGAAGACGTTCCCGAGCAGCACTTGGCTAAGGCCGGGACGCCGACGATGGGCGGCTTTCTGATTCTGCTGGCGCTG
>JANQIT010000338.1 GCA_028282025.1 Hwanghaeella sp.
AGTCTCACTCCCGGCTGGAAGAGGAGGCGATGGGGATTGCCCGGCTGTTCGGTTTGCGCGGACATTCCACGCTTCAGGCATTTCTTGGGCGGGACGACGTGCCAATCTTTGTAGAGGCCAATCTGCGCTTCGGCGGCGCTTCGTCTCTGTCGATTGAAGCGGGGCTGCGGTCGCCGGAGCGGATTCTGGACATGGCGTTCGGCGCTGACGCCGAAGCAGACAGGGCGAAGTCCGATTGGCCAATCGACAGGAACCTCTCCCTGCAACGGACGGAGACGGGAGATCGATATTTTCATCAGGGGCGCGGCGGTCCCGCTCAAGGTGAATAAGGTCAAAGAGCGATGTGTTCCTGTGAAACCATGTTTCTTCACTCGCTCATTGGGTTCGATGCAAAGAATGCCGCATGCGGTTGACTGTCGCTGCCTGCAAGCCGGAAGATCTGATTTTCATGCCCGGTCGGCGGATCGGTAGGATGGTAAGCTGTTTCCAATGACTGAACGCCGGCACAGCAATCTCACTGTCGTGATCAGGGCGGATGCATCGCCGGAAATCGGCGGTGGGCACATTGCGCGCTGTTTGGTTCTGGCGAGAAAACTGGCCGTGGACGGCGCACGCGTACGCTTCTGGTCCAATCCGGGGGCGCGGACCCTTTACCCCGAGCTGGCGGAGTATGAGTTTGTTCCGGCGGGTGCGGGTGCGGGTGCGGGCGCGGGCGCGGGCGAAACAGCGCGCCTCAATCCACCGATAGCATCCTGCGACCTGTTGATCGTCGATAGCTACAGCTGGTCGTATGAAGCGGAGGAAGCGTGCCGGAACTGGGCTGAGAACATTGCGGTGATCGACGATTGCGCGGGCACCCGGCGCGGGGCGGACGTGCTGGTCAATCCGAACGCCGGGTTTAACGTGTCCGACTATACGCATTTGGTCCCGGAAGGTTGCACCGTTCTGGCCGGGGCGGACCACGCCCTGCTGAGGTCCGAATTCTCGACGCCTCGCCCATTCTTGCGGCACTTGGGCGGTAGGCCCCGCTTGCTGGCATGCTTCGGAGCGGGCGAGCAGACCGACGCCTGGTCGATGGCCTATCCGGCCCTGTTGAACACAGCATCGGCCTGGGACGTGCATATCATCGATCCGGGGCAAGGCTATCTTCGCTATCAGACGCCGCCGGAATGGATCGTCCAGAGATACTGCGAAGACATGGCGGCGGCGCTTCGCGCCGCGGATCTGGTCCTGGGCGGCGGCGGTGTCTCGCTGTGGGAACGGTGCGCCTTGGGGATTCCGTCCGTGACGGTCATTCTGGCCGGCAATCAAAGACGGCCCGCGCTAGCCGCCGAGCGGTTCGGGGCGACCGATTGTCACGATTTGGGTGCCGAGGATTTCACCTCGGAGAAACTCGGTCAGGCGCTGGCCGCACTCGCCGAGGATGAGGATGTAAGAGACCGTATGGCGCGCCGGGGGCGTGAGCTTTGCGATGGCCGAGGCGCGGGCCGGGTGGTGAGGGCGCTCCTCAATCGATGCGCGGCGCGTCCTTGAGGTACGGTAAAGAGGCTGTCCGCGTCCCCGCCAGACGGGAACGAGGTGGCTCGGGCGTCGTCCGCCAACGTCCCTTGGCGGAAGGACGCCCAACCGAAGTAAGTCGCCTCAGGCGCGCTCCAGCGCCACGGCGATACCTTGACCGACCCCGACGCACATGGTGGAGAGGCTGAGTTTTGCCTTCCGTTCGGAGAGTTCCAGGGCGGCGGTTCCAGTGATCCGGGCCCCCGACATTCCCAGCGGATGGCCCAGCGCAATCGCACCGCCGTTCGGGTTTATGTGGCCGGCGTCGGGGTCCAACCCCAGCTCCCGCAGCACCGCAATCCCCTGGGAAGCAAAGGCCTCGTTAAGTTCGATCACGTCGAAGTCGGCGGGGCTTAGCCCAAGACGCGCACAGAGCTTCTGTGTGGCGGGGGCCGGGCCGATTCCCATGATCCGCGGCGTCACCCCGACCGTGGCGCCGCCCAGGACACGCGCAATCGGTGTCAGGCCGTGTTTCCTGGCGGCGTCCTCCGACGCCACGATCAGGGCCGCCGCCCCGTCATTGACCCCTGAGGCGTTGCCCGCCGTGACCGACCCGCCTTCCCGGAACGGCGTGGGCAAGCCAGCCAGCTTTTCAGCCGTCGTCTGGCGCGGATGTTCGTCCGTATCGACCAGGATCGGATCGCCCTTGCGCTGTGGAATGGAGACGGGAACGATCTCCCGGGCGAGCCGGCCGTTGGCTTGTGCGGCGGCGGCCTTGTTCTGACTGCTCAGCGCGAAGGCGTCCTGGTCCTCGCGGGTGACCTGATAGTCCTCGGCGACATTCTCGCCCGTCTCCGGCATTGAATCGATGCCGTACTGCTTTTTCATCAGCGGATTGACGAAGCGCCAGCCGATGGTCGTGTCATAGAGCGCGGAAGAGCGGGAAAAGGCGGTTTCCGCCTTGGGCATCACAAAGGGGGCGCGGGACATGCTCTCAACGCCGCCTGCG
>JANQIT010000049.1 GCA_028282025.1 Hwanghaeella sp.
CGTTGCAGCAGTTGACGGAAAACATGTTGATCCTGGCCGATGGCGACCTGAGCGTCGAAATCCCCAAGGCGACCACAAATGACGAGGTGGGCGAGATCACCAAGGCGGTTCACGTGTTCAAACAGAACGCGGTCGAGGCCGAAGGATTACGCCGCGACAGCGCCCAGGCCGAGGAACGGGCGGAAGCCAAACGGCGCGAGGAAATGGCAAACCTGGCCGACGGTTTCGAGGGCGCGGTACGGGGCGTGGTCGACGCCCTGTCGTCATCTTCCACCCAGGTCCGCCACGCGGCGGAAACCCTCAGCACCAATGCCGACGTGACCCGGCAAAAGGCCGCCGAGGTCGCCACGTCGTCGGAAAGCGCCAAGGACAGCGTCGGCACCGTCGCCACCGCGTCCGACCGCATGTCCCGATCCACGTCCAGCATTGCCGGCCATATCTCGGAAAGCACGGCAAAGGCGGAACACGCGGCCCGGCAGGCCGGCGATGCCAACGAGATCATTTCCGGTCTGTCGGAACGGGCCGAGCGCATCGGCGATGTTCTGGGCCTGATCACCGATATCGCCAGCCAGACGAACCTGCTGGCCCTGAACGCGACGATCGAGGCGGCCCGCGCCGGCGAGGCGGGCAAGGGCTTCGCCGTTGTCGCCAGCGAGGTCAAGGCGTTGTCGAACCAGACGACGCGTGCGACCGAGGACATTTCCGACCGGGTCCAGGAAATTCAATCCGCGACCCGTGAAGCGGTCGAGGCGATCAAGGCGATTTCACTGACCGTCAACGACGTCAACGATATTGCCCAGGATATTTCACGCGCCGTCGAAGAGCAGAACGCGGCGACCGGCGACATTACCCGCAGCGTTCAGGCCGCCAGCGAGGGCACGCAGGTGGTTTCCGCGTCCATCGCCGATGTGCGCGACGCGGCCCAGGAAACGGGGACCGCTTCCGAACGGTTGCTGACCTCCGCCGGGGACCTTTCGCAACAATCGGAAAGTCTGCGCGAGCAGGTTGATCGTTTCCTTTCGTCGGTGCGCAACGGAGGATAAGTCCGGGGGATAGGCTGCCGGCGTTCGCCCGCCGACGGAGTCGCCAATCCGACAGGCCGGCGCCCAATAAGCTGATATGCTTGGGGCCATGACCGTTGTTGACCTCGATTGGCCCTATGAGGGCGCCCGCCCGCCGGAGACGGTGGCGGCCTCGGGTGCCGGGTATCTCGTCCACCGGCAGTCCAATTTGGTGCTCGATCTGCACGGCGATCCGCAGGCCGCGAACCTTGTCGTTTTCTCCGACGGAAATCACCACATGGCGCTGGAAATGGCCTGCCGGGCGTTTTACGAAGCCAATCCCGACGTGGGCGACATCTTCTACACCACCACGCCGCCGGCCCCGTTGATCGCCGCCCTGGACGCGGGGCAGATCCGGCTCGGCAATCTGCTGGTGACCGTCAAACCCCATGTCTTCATCGGCCCCGCCGATGTGATCGGAAAGCTGGCGGAAGGCGGCAAGGTCTCGGCCGGCCGCCCCTTCGCTAAAAGCCGGGGCTGCGCGCTTTTGGTGCGCCGTGGCAATCCGCTCGGTATTTCGGGCGTGGCGGACCTGTTCCGCCCGGACGTGCGGCTTTGCTGTTCCAACCCGGAAACGGAAAAGGCGAGCTTCACGGTCTACGCCAATACGCTCTCGGCGCTCGCCACGGCCGAACGGGACCCGGACGACGGCGAGGCGGTTGTCCGCCTGATGATGGGGGCCGGCGGACGGACCGCGCATTCACAAGTGATCCACCACCGCGAGGTGCCGGAACTCCTCGCCACGGATCGGGCCGACGTGGCGCCGGTTTACCATCACCTGGCGCTCAGGTATCGCCGGATATTCCCGGACGTGTTCGACATTGTGCCCCTCATTGGCCCAAACGGGGGCGGCACGGCGGACGACCCCCAGCCGGGCCCGGAACACGACATCACCATCTATCATGTGGGCCTGCGCCCCGAGCCCGGCGATTGGGGGCGGGCCTTCGCCGATCACATGTGCTCGGCGAAGGTGGCGGATATCTACCGTCATCACGGTCTGCAACCGGCTTATTCTGGTGCGGCTTAGTCTGGTAACGACGCGTCCACCGCCCGGCCGACGACGATCATATGCGGGATCAGGAAGCCGGCGAAGCCGTCCAGCCGCGCCACCAGCGCCTCCTTGCCGTCGATCTCCGGCGGCGGCGCTGCGTCCTCGGCGGCTCTGTGGGCGAGTGTTTGCATCAATGGACGGGCGGCCTGTCCCAAGGCATCGGTGGCTCGGACGATGGCGTCCATCTGGGCCAGAAGGTTCCCGCCGACGCCATTCAGAAAATCCGGCCAAAGGCCGAAATGCCGATACATGGTGGGCGTGGCCTCGGCGCCCAGGTCCGGGAGCGACCGGCACAGCCGGACGATCAGTGCCCGGTTGTCGTCGGTGAGGGATGCCACGGCGGGTGGCGCGGGCAGGTCCGGCGGTGGGGGTGGGGCTGGTGGGACGGCCTCTGGCACGTCCACTTCTCCGCCGTCATCTACTGGGTCCAGGATCACCCTGGCGGCGCCGATCATCACCATGTTCATGGGATTCATGCGGTTGTAGCTGGTCAGCATATGGCCGATGACTTCGCGCGCCGTTGCATCGACGCCTTGGTCGGCCAGGTCTTCCGATGTGATGGGCGGCAACTGAACGGGCGGCGTCTCGGCGACCAGGTCCCAGACGGCTTGGCGCGGCCAGCCGGTCTCGACCTCGGGCCGCAATGTTTCCCAGAGCCATTCCAACAACCCCGGATAGGTCGCCAAATGGCGGAAGATCAAGGCCGGCGAGCCGGACCCGGCGGCGGCCATCAGCTCGCGATAGATCGCTTGGATCTCGGGGGAGGCGTCTTGGAAGGAAATTTCGTCGAGAATTGGCATCGGTCAGAACTCAAGGCGCTTTGGGATGGCGCGGTTGGCAAAGCGCCGACAGTTTAGGCAGAACCGCGTTAATGAATTAACTCTGGCCCATTAGGTCAGGAATATCGCGACCCTAAGCAAGAGTGGACCCGTTCATATGCTATAAGATGTAGATCAACCATCGCTACAAGTAGAATCGAAAAACAATCGATGACATTTGAAAAAGTCGAAATATTTGAGTTTGAGGATCAGCGCGAAGAGTTTCAGCAAGCACACAACGATTTGCTTGACCGGCTAAGAGTGAATGCATTGGCCAAAATTATCCCACCCGAAAATGCTCATGGATATTCGCATGGTAGACGCTGGCAAACTCTTACGTCTTCGTCACCAGATGACGAGGGTGAAATGGCGGTGCATGAACACGTGGCTGAAATCAATTTCGTGGACATCATCGATCACAAACTAACAGTCATGAACGAATTCACGAGTGGGATTATTTCCGCCATGACTGACGGGATGATGCGTTCCATGTATCAGACCGTCTCCGAGGCATCTGAGAAGTCGGGTAATGTTGTAAAGGCTAGCGAGGTCGGTTCTCCTGCAATGTCATTTCTTCAGGCATTAAAAAACATACAATTTGGCGTGGATCGCAAAGGAAACGTCTCTAGGCCGGAATTTCATCTTGGGACCGAAGTTTTCGAAAGTATTCAGGCAGATGCTGAACGTTTAGGCGCTGAATTCAAGAACGAAGTAGACAGGGTAACAAAACAAAAAGAAGAAGAAGCACTTGCTCGTGAAGCGACGCGTGTCGCCAAGTTCAGAACTGAGTAATTCATTTCATGCGTGTCGCGATCGTCATTGGTGTCGATGAATATCAAGACCCGAGCTTGGGTAGCTTGAACGGCGCGCATTATGACGCGGATCGTGTTTTCAAACTTTCAATAGATCCAGATCATGGCCAGTATGACCCGACTCAATCGAGAAAGTTATTGTCTCCCTCGCTAGCCGAACTGCGAGCGGCCCTCCAAGAAGTGATATACGCGCAAGAATTGGACACGTTGACGTTCTTCTTTGCGGGTCACGGATTAGTCTCGGGTGGAAGTCTGTATCTTTGCGTTCAGGATACAAAGTTGGATAGGTTGGCAGCGACAGCGTTTTCTTTTTCTGAAATTCTTAGGCTTGTCAGTGATGCGCAACCGGCGAGCGCGAATATTGTTATCGATGCTTGCGAGTCTGGTGGCGTCGTCAACGACCTCACCTCCATTATCAATCCTTCGCTCTTAGGTGAGGCAGGTACACCAAGCATCTGTGTTGTTGCAGCGTCCATGAGCAATCAGGGTGCAGGTGAAGATATTCAAGGAGGGTATCTTACTAGTTCCTTGCTTCGCTGTGTTTCTGGGGAAGAACGCCTTCATGATTCACGTTCGCACTTGAACCTGATCGAAATAGGTGAGCGCGCGTCGCAGATGGTTGTTAGCAAGTATCCTGACCAGACCCCGGTATGTTGGGGGTTAAATCTTTTTGGTTCGAGTTCGTTTTGCGTGAACCCTCATTTCGACGGTGGAGCGCCTTCTTATGTGTTCGAATTAGTGAATATTCCGCCAGCGTCCGAGAGTGGCAGACTGATCAAGGGCCAGGCAAAAGAATTGTGGCGGATGGCTGAAGATCTGGGTGGGAGATTTTCTGCCACATCATTAATCGATGAGATGCGCTCAGTAGCGGAATGTTTGCCGAATTATGACGGCAGCCGCCCCTCGTTTGTCTCGGGGTTGGCGCAATCGCTGCCTCAGCGTGCCGCACAAAGTAAGAATATCATGTGCCAATCTGAAATATTGGCATGCTGCATTGTCGCATTGCTTGGGGACCTTAAGACAAATGACAAAGCACGCGGAGTTGTTTC
>JANQIT010000064.1 GCA_028282025.1 Hwanghaeella sp.
CCGCCGCATGCCGGCGGCGACGCGACATTCACGACATTTCCGGCGCAGCCCCGCTCCGACTCCTGACCGGTACCCGGATAAAGCGGCATTTGATGCGTCGAGGCCAGGAACATGTTCGGGTTTCGGGCGAACATCGCCTGTGTGCCGTTCCCGTGATGCACGTCGAAGTCGACCACCGCCACCCGGGACGCGCCATGGGCGGCAATCATGTGTTCCGCGCCGATGGCGATATTGTTGAACAGGCAAAACCCCATGGCTTGGTCGGGCTCGGCATGATGGCCCGGCGGACGAACGGCGCAAAAGGCGTTCCGATGCTGGCCGCCGGCCCCGGCGCCGACCGCGGCGACCACCGCGCCCGCCGCCCGCAGGGCCGCTTCTCCCGACCCAACCGACAGGGCGGTATCCGCGTCGACATGCACGATGCCGTTTTCCGGCACGGCATCCAGGATGGAGTCGATATGGTTCAGCGGGTGGCACCGGGCGATTTGTTCACGGGTGGCGCGGGGTGCTTCTTCCCGGATGAGATACTGGAATTCCTCGGCTTCAAGCGCCACCAACACCGAGTCGAGGCGCGCGGGCTGCTCCGGATGTCCGGATCCCATGAAATGCTCCCGGCAGGCGGGATGCCAATAGAGCGCCGTCGTCATGCCGCCGAGTGTCAACCCAAACCCATCCCCGGGGCAAGGACTGATCCGCGGCGCGCAGAAAATAAGCAAATCCGCATGAACCGTGCGCAACAGCCCGGTGCGGCGCGTTTGCATCGCGCGGCCCGCCGGTACTATAACGACGACCTTGCAGCCGAACCGGAACGGCCCGCACCGGGTCCCGGGTGATGCGGTGCGTCTTGGCGGTTTTACGCGGCTTGGCGTGAAGGCGCAGGGAAAGGGAGGCATATGCCGACGGACGACAATAACGACATCGGGGCGATGAGCTTCGAGGCGGCCCTGGCGGAACTCGAAACCATTGTCCGCAGGCTCGAAGACGGCGAAACCAGCCTTGACGACGCCATCGGCGCTTATGAACGCGGCGCGCTGCTGAAACGGCACTGCCAGAAGAAATTGGACGAAGCCAAGACACGGGTCGACAAGATCACCATCCAGTCCGACGGTTCCGTCTCGACCGAACCGGCCGATCTCTCATAAACGGCGGCCGGATCGACCGATACCGGACCGCGTCACTCAGGATTATTCAATGACCGTGCTAGAGAATGCGCTTCGCGAGTCCGCAGACCGCGTGGGACAGGAACTGGATCAGATCCTGACGACCGACACGGCGCCGGAGCAACGGCTGATCGATGCGATGCGCTACAGCGTGCTGGGCGGCGGGAAACGCTTGCGGCCCTTCCTGACGCTCCAGGTTGCAGGGCTTTTCGGCGTGTCCGAACGCTCGGCCTTGCGGGCCGCGGCGGCGGTGGAGCTGGTACACTGCTATTCCCTGGTCCATGACGATCTGCCGGCCATGGACGACGACGACCTGCGCCGGGGCAAGCCGACGACGCACAAACAATTCGATGAAGCCACCGCTATTCTTGCCGGGGACGCGCTGCTGACGCTCGCCTTCGGGGTCCTGGCCAATCCGGCAACCCACAGCAGTCCGGCGGTCCGGGCCGATCTGGTCGTTCGCATGGCCAAGGCCGCGGGCGGCCATGGGATGGTCGGCGGCCAGATGATCGATCTCATGGCGGCGGAAACCGAACTGGATATCGGCGCGATCACCCGGCTGCAGCGCCTGAAAACCGGCGCTCTGATCGAATTTGCCTGCATCTCCGGGGCCGTTCTCGGCAATGCGCCGCAGAAAGCGCGCGAGGCGCTGCGCGGCTTTGCCCACGATCTGGGCCTCGCCTTCCAGATCGCGGACGATCTCTTGGATGTCGAAGGGGACGAGGCGGAGGCCGGAAAGGCCCTTCGTAAGGACGCCGGACAGGGTAAAGCGACATTCGTATCCATTCTGGGGCCCGAACGGGCGCGCAGTCAGGCGGAGTTGCTGTCCCAGCAAGCTGTTGAACATCTTGCAGTTTTCGACGATAAAGCCGACTTGCTTCGAATGGCCGCAAGGTTTGTTGTGGATAGGCGGCGGTAAAACTCTATCCTCGTTAAATTAAAGACAAAACCGGTCCGCGAAGAAACCGAGAGAAATGTGATTGGAGTCGATACCATGACTTCCGCGACGCCATTGCTCGATAAGGTCGACAGCCCCGCAGCCCTCCGCACCCTGTCGGAAGGGGATCTGGCGCAGTTGGCCGACGAACTGCGCACGGAGCTTGTCAGCGCGGTCAGCGTAACCGGCGGGCATCTGGGCGCAGGGCTTGGCGTGGTCGAACTGACGGTGGCGCTGCACTACATCTTCAACACGCCCGAC
>JANQIT010000077.1 GCA_028282025.1 Hwanghaeella sp.
GACTTCACCCTGACCGTCGCGGCGACTGCCACAGACACCGGCGGCGATACGGCAACGACACAGACGACACTCCCCGTCACGGTGACCGGAACCGCGGCCACAGCGACCCTGACGACCGATGCCGCGAGCGGCACCGAAGACATGGCCATCCCGCTCTCCATCTCGGTCGGAGATGTGGAAAGCAACGACACCGCGTCCGTCACCGTCTCGAACATCCCGGCTGGAGCAACGCTTTCGGCGGGCACCGTCAATGACGATGGTTCCGTTACGCTGACCGTCGCGGAACTCACCGGGCTGACCATCACCCCGCCCGCCAACAGCGATGCGGACTTCACTCTTACCGTGGAAGTGACCACGACCGACGCCGAGTCTGGCGACACGGCGACCGTCACGGGTTCCGTTGCGGTTGCGGTTACCGCAGACGCGGACGCACCAACACTCTCGGTCAGCGCCGCCTCCGGCGATGAAGACACGGCGATCTCTCTGGATATCGCTTCCGGCCTTACCGACACCGACGGGTCCGAGACACTCACCGTGACCGTTTCCGGTATTCCGCAGGGAGCAACCCTGTCCGCCGGCACCGTCAATCAGGACGGGTCCGTCACCCTGACGGCGAATGAACTCTCCGGTCTCACCATCACGCCTGCCGTAGACTCTGTCGCCGACTTCACCCTGACCGTCGCGGCGACCGCCACCGACACCGGCGGGGACACGGCAACCACGCAGACGACGCTTCCCGTCACCGTGACCGGCACTGCCGCCGCAGCGACCCTGACGACCGATGCCGCCAGCGGAACCGAAGACATGGCCATCCCGCTCTCCATCTCCGTCGGAGATGTGGAGAGCAACGACACGGCCAGCGTCACTGTCAGTAACATACCGGCTGGGGCGACGCTTTCCGCCGGGACTGTTAATGACGATGGTTCCGTCACGCTGACCGTCGCGGAGCTTAACGGCTTGACCGTCACCCCGCCCGCCAACAGCGACGCGGACTTCACGCTCGCCGTGGAAGTCACCACGACCGATGCCGAGTCCGGCGATACCACCACGGTTACCGGCTCCGTTGCGGTTGCGGTCACTGCCGATGCGGACGCACCGACACTCTCGGTCAGCGCCGCCTCCGGCGATGAAGATACCGCAATCTCCCTGGATATCGCCTCCGGCCTTACCGACACCGATGGGTCCGAGACACTCACCGTGACCGTCTCCGGCATTCCACAGGGGGCGACCCTGTCCGCCGGCACCGTCAATCAGGACGGGTCCGTCACCCTGACGGCGGGAGAACTGTCGGGCCTCACCATCACACCCGCCGCGGACTCCGTCGCGGACTTCACCCTGACCGTCGCGGCGACCGCCACAGACACCGGCGGCGATATCGCAACCACGCAGACCACTCTGCCGGTCACCGTCGCCGGAACCGCGGCCACAGCGACCGTAACGACGGAGGCGGCGAGCGGCTTGGAAGATACCGCAATCGCGCTGTCGATTTCCGTCAGCGATGTGGAGAGCAGCGATACGGCCTCCATCACTGTCTCGAACATCCCAGCCGGAGCAACACTCTCTGCCGGAACTGTCAACGACGACGGTTCCGTCACGCTTACCCCCGCAGACCTGAACGGCCTGACGGTAACGCCGCCCGCAGACAGCGATGTGGATTTCACACTGTCTGTCGAGGTCACCACAACAGATACCGAGTCCGGCGACACAGCTTCCGTAAACAGCACGGTTACCGTTGCGGTCACCCCCGACGCCGATGCACCGACGCTCTCTGTCTCTGTCGGGGACCCCTCTGTGGTTCCCGACGCCGCCGGGCAAACCACAGAGACAGTGCTGGACACCACGAATTTCCTGGACACATCCAACGGATTCACGGTTTCGGCACGCACTGTGAATGCGGACGGTACGCTTTCGGACGCAACCAACAGCGTCATTCAGGTCAACCAGACACCGATTGGATTTGGGGTTCAGGGCCGAGCCTCCGGCGCGGATGTGGAACTGGGATTCGACGCGGCAACCGGCCAGTCCGAACAGCTTGTCGTCGCCCTCGACCAGGATGTCTCCTCTGTCGACGTAAATTTCTCCTGGCTCTCCCCAACCGAGCAGGCGACCTATGAACTTTTCCAGGACGGCGTTAAAGTCGGCGAAGGAACCGTCACCGGGATCACGGATGCGGTGGATCCCACATTGACCTTTACGGCGGATCAGGGCGCTTCCTTCGACGAAATCGTTTTCACGGCCCCGGGATCCGATGACGATTACCTGATTAACGCGATTTCCTTCGAAACCAGCACGCCCGGCACGGCGGGATCGCTGACCTACGCCCTCGACGTGACGAGCGCCCTGACCGACACGGATGGGTCGGAAACGCTTGCCATCACGGTTTCCAATCTGCCCGACGGCGTCACCCTGTCCGCCGGAACCGTGAATCCGGACGGCACGGTCACCTTGTCGCCGAATGAATTAAGCGGCCTGACCGTCAGTGCGCCGACCGGCGAACAGAATTTCGACCTATACATCCAGGCGACATCGACCGACGGCGCCGATACGCACACGACCGCGACCACGGTCACCTTCGACTTCCCGGAGGCCACGGCGCCCGATCTGACGGTTTCGGTCGGCGATGCCGCCGAAACCTCCAGCGTGGCGCAACCGGTGTTGCATCTCGATCCAGGCGTCGGGGGAGCCGGCATTTCCGGTTCCACCCTAACCGACAGCAGCGGGCATACCGACGCCACATTGAAGAACGGCGCAAGCGGCACGAGCGCTGGAAAGTTCGACCATGGAATCCGTTTCGACGGTTCGAACGACTATATCGAAATCCCGCATGACGCCGCCAACAAACCGGAAAGCGGCACTCTCAGCGTTTGGATCAATTCCGACGACGAGGATGGCACAATCGCCTCCTCCGACTCCAGCGGGTACGACACGGGCGGTCATTTCACGCTGTCCCTGGATGACGGCGAATTGAAGTTGCGCATTCAGGACGCCGATCAATCGATTTACATCAGCGGTGGCGATGACCTCGATGAAGGCGGGTATCATCACGTCGCCGTGGCCTGGGACGATACGACTGTCACGCTTTACGCGGACGGTGTCGCCGTCGGCAGCCAAACGCTTCCCGCCGGCTTCGATGGAGTTCTGCAAGGGAACCAGAACCCCTGGACCTTCGGCGCTTCGCAGTCCGTCAGCAGCGACAACACCGCCAACAATCTGCACAGCCATTTCGATGGGAAACTCGACGATATCGCGATTTTCGACGGTGCGCTGAGCGCGACCGACATCGCCACCTTGGCGGCCGACACGCCGGTAAGCGGATTCACCGCCACGTCCGGAGGCGAGACAGCATTCACCTTCGATGTCGACATTTCCGCGGTTGCCGGCGAAGTCAGCGATAATGTGACTGTTACATTGGACGGCATTCCGGCCGGCGCGGCTTTGTCCTCGAACGGAAGCGATATCCCGGTCGCCAACGGCGGCGCGACGCTGACAACGGCGCAATTGAGCAACCTGACCATCACCACGGACGAAACGGTTTCCGCCGACTTCAACCTGACCGTGACTGCGACCGCGACCGACGCCCTGGGACAGACCGCCCAGAGCGTTACCATCCAGACGGTTGACGTGCCGGATGTCGGCGCAGCGGGCGGCGGCGGCGTGCTGAACGCGGTCGGATTCTGGAACTTCTCCGAAACCAGCGGAACGACTATTGCCGACAGCATCGGAAACAACGACGGAACCCTGCTCAGCAGCGGCGGCGACCTCAATGTCTCCGGCACTCATGGTAGTGGAATCGATTTTTCGGCGGACAACAATATCCGCGTCGAGATCCCGCATTCCTCCGACTTCAATCTGGAAAACGCGACCGTTACCGTCGCTTTCAAAGACGAGATCCTCAACGACACCCTAATCTCGAAAGGCGAATTGGGGAACGATCCCGGCGCTTTCCAACTCAACACTCTGACCAATGGTCAGGTCGAATTGAAGTTCACCGACCAGAACGGCAGCACCCATACGCTGACGGGTGGATCTTACTCGTCAAGCACCTTCAACACGGCGACCTTCACCGTCGGCGATGACGGATTACAGTTGTATTTGAACGGCTCGCTGATCGCATCCGACAGTTCTGTCACCGACGGACTGAACGGCAACACGGACCCGGTCCTGCTCGCCATCAACGAAGATATCTGGAACGATTTCAATGGCATAATGGATGATGTTGCGATTTTCGGTTCGCAACTAAGTGAAACCGCGATTCAGAGCCTGCACAACAACGGCGTTCAAGCCACGCTGGATGCCAATGCGCAAACGCAGGGTCCTGCTCTAACCGGTACGGACGGCGGCGATATCTTGACCTCAGCCACCGCGGCGGACGATGTCATGGATGGCGGCGCGGGCGACGATACGATCAGTGGCGGCGCGGGCGCCGACACGCTGACCGGAGGCGCCGGAGACGATGTAATCCGAACCGACAGCGGTGGCGCGGACGCCTCTGCGGGAACGGCGCAAGTCAACCTGCTGCAAGCGGACCTGAGCGCGGGCGCCAGCGGTTTCACCTATAGCGATGACGCGTTCGGCACCAGCAATGCGCCCTCCGCCTCCGGCAGTGCGACCGGCAGCGGCCTTAAGGTCAACCTGGGAGCGTTGCGCAATAACGACGACGACGAAGACCTGGGTGCGGCGTCCGGCGGATGGACGACTTCTTTCGGTGTCGCGGAGGAAACGACGGGCGCAAGCCTGACTTTCAGCTACAAGATCGATTTCGACTCATCCTTCGAAAGCAACGAATACGCGGAAGTCCGCGTCCTGATCGACGGACAGCCCTATTCCGGGGCCCAGAACGGCGCGGTCGCGACCATCGACGGAAGCGACAATTCCGGGGGTACGGGGTTTCAGACCATTACCCTCAATCTGGGCACGCTCAGCGCGGGCGCCCACAGCATCACCCTTGGCGGCTACTTGAATAGGTTCACCGAGGACTCCGAAGATATGTCGGTTACCTTCGACGATCTCAGTCTGACGGGCTTCCAATCAGGCGCGGCGGAAAACACCGTGGACGCGGGCGACGGGGACGATCTGATCGTCGCGGGCTCAGGCATCGACGATATCGACGGGGGTGCGGGTTCCGACACCGTCTCGTTCGCAGACTCCGACGGCGGCGTTGTCCTGGACTTCTCCACCGGTACGATTTCCGGCGGTTATGCGGAAGGCGACAGCATCGCGAATGTCGAGAATGTTATCGGCTCGGCCCACGACGACCAGATTACGGGCGATGCGGGAGCGAACATCATAGCGGGCGGCGCGGGCGACGACACGATCGACGGCGGCGCGGGATCCGACACCGTTTCCTACGCGGACGCGGACGGCGGCGTGACCATCGACCTGGCCGGCGGTACGGTGACCGGCGCGGACGGCACCGACATTCTGGGCAGCATCGAAAATGCCGAAGGGTCCGCCCACGCGGATACGATCACCGGCGACGCCGGTGCGAACATCATCGATGGCCGCGGCGGGGCCGATATTCTGACCGGGGGTGCGGGCGGCGATACATTCAAAGTCAGCCTGCTGGACGGAAGCATCGATACCATCGGCGATTTCAACGCGGACGACGGCGACAGTCTCGACCTGACCGATATTGTGACCGTTGCGGAAGGCGGCGTCCTCGACAACTACGTCCGCCTGGAAGAAGACGGCGAAGGAAACACCATCCTGCAGGTTGATACCAGCGGTAGCGGCGAGGACGAGAACTTCGAGGATGTTGCCGTGCTCGAAGGATCGGTCGATCTGCAACTGGATCAGGTCGTTCAGGTCAGCCAGCCGGCTCCCGAAGGCGGTTAACCCCGTTTGCGTTCCTTCCAAAACGGTTGAAGCGGTCCTTGCCCGGGACCGCGTTGCCCGGAATCCGCCCTCCATCGGGTCGGGTATAACGGTCCAAGGTGGGATATTGTAGCGGCGAAAACCACCGCGGCGGCGTGAGTCGGCGTCCGGCAACGCGCAAATCGTCAACAACTGTTGTCAATGCCAACAGTAACGATCCGGTCTGCACATGGTGATCGGTGTCGAAGTGCGTTAAAATTAAGAAAAATATAAATTAATATATGCGTTGGTGATTGTGATCACAGGCTTCTGCGACGGGTTATCTTTACTGATAGTCACCGAGTCTTCCGGGGTTTTTTGGGGAAATTATTGAACCGCCGGACTAACGGCTATTCGTGATCGGATTTCACGAAGGGATGTTGGGACGGTTTAGGATCTTTGTATCGATATGAGTGGGGATATATCCGCCTACGGGCAATTTACTCAGAACGGTGCCGATGACCCGGCAGCGGCCGGAAGCCGTGTGCGCAATGCCCTGGACACCGACGCTATCGTGGCCGGGACCCTCGCTCTGGACATCCCTCCCCAGAGCATCGACACCGTTATCGCGTCGGAAATCGATCTGATGATCGTGACCGCCGATGGTTCCGTGGTTGTTATCGAGAATTATGTAGCCGCCCTTAATGCCGGGCTCCTCAAGTCCCTGGCGCTTCCGGACGGCAGCGCCTTGGAAGCGCCGGCGCTTCTTGACGGGGCTTTGCGTGTCTCGGATCTCTCAGAGGTTCTCGCCGGACTGGAAACCGCCGCCGGACCGGGGCCCGAAGACCCCGCCGCCCCCGCACCCGATTTCGGCGAGTTCACCGTGGCGGAGTTCGAAGCATCCGGCCTTCGCTCGTTCGGTGCAACGGATCTGAGCGGACCGGCCGGCGGCGGCGACGAGGAGAACGGCGAACCCGGGACTCCCCTCCTTTCGGAGGCCGAGGAAGAGGAACCGCCGCCTTCCGCCCCGGAAGCAGCGGACCCGGCTCCTGTCCCCGAGACACTGACACTGACGCTTTCTCAGGGTGATGAAGACACGGCGATTCCGGTGGACATCCTGGGCCCTCTCCAGGCGATCGGGACGCTCCAGGACGCTTCCGTCACCATCAGCGGCATGCCCGCCGGCGGCGCTTTGTCCGCGGGCTCTCCGCAACCTGACGGGACCGTCGACCTCACCCATGCGGAACTCACGGGTCTGACCTTCACCCCGCCGGCGGACAGCACCGGGCAAATGACCTTAACCGTCAGCGCCACCGCTATCATAGACGGTGCGCCACGCAACTTCTCCGGCACTCAGGACGTCCTCGTCGTCGGAACGGCTGCGGAAGCAACCATGACCGTAACCGCGGCCCAAGGACTTGAGAACTCGGCAATTCCCTTGGAAATTACGGTTTCCGGCATAGAGATCAATGACAGGGCCGCCATCAGGATTGGCGATATTCCTGCAGGCGCTACCTTGAACGCGGGTACGGTAAACGCCGTGGACGGCACGGTCGACCTGACCCTGGCCGACCTTCAGGGCCTGACCATCACCCCGGCCCAGGATGCATTCGCCGACTTTGCGCTTACGGTCACCGCTATAACGACAGACCTCGACAGCGGCGATACGGCGAGCGTTTCTCAGTCCCTTTCCGTATCCGTGACGCCCGTCGCAGACGCAGACACGATTGCCGGCGGCGATGGCGCCGATACGTTGTCCGGCACCGATGGCGGGGATCAGATCGACGGCGGCGATGGCGGCGATACAATCGCGTCCGGCGAAGGTGACGACATCGTCGATGCGGGTGACGGCGCAGACAGTGTCGATGGCGGGGAAGGCAACGATGTGGTCGACGGCGGCGACGGAAACGACAACCTGGACGGCGGCCCGGGTGAAGATACGCTGATCGGCGGCGACGGATCTGACACCCTGGCAGGCGGGGAAGACAGCGACGATCTGGACGGCGGCGGCGGCGCGGACACCATCGCCGGCGGCGGCGGCAGCGACGTTATCTCAGGCGGCGATGGCGCAGACCGCCTGTCCGGTGGGGTCGGTAACGACATCATCAATGGCGGCGACGGCAACGACCAACTGTTCGGCAGCGAAGGCGACGACACCCTGTTCGGCGACGACGGGAACGACCTGCTGATCGGCGACGCGGGCGAGGATCGGTTGTTCGGCGGTATCGGGTCCGACATCCTGCGCGGCGGAGACGAGGCGGATTTCCTCTCCGGCGGCGATGGAAACGATTTTCTGCTCGGTGACGGCGGCGCCGACATATTGGACGGCGGCGCCGGGGCGGATTTCCTCAATGGCGGGGACGGCGCCGATACCTACCGGTTGAGCGTCCTCGACGGCGCGGTGGACAATATCCAATCCTTCAACGCCGCGGATGGCGATGTGTTGAATATCGCCGACCTGATCACCTTCGAAAACGGGGACGTCCTGTCCGACTATGTCAGACTGGAAGAGAACGGTGGAAGCACCACTGTAAAAATCGATCCGACAGGCAGCGGCGAGGCCCAGAATTTCACGGACGCCGCGGTCGTCATTGGTGTCACGGGCCTGGATCCCAACACGGTGATCGAAACCGACCCTATCGGTTAGAGGTAGCCCGCGCTTATTCCGGCCGGCTGATCCTAGCAACCCGGCCGGCAATCTCGGCAACGTTCCGGTCCATACGCGGCGAGGAAAGCCCTTCCCCCCGGTCGAGATCCTGCGCCAGCCGTTCCACGGACGCCCGCGCATCTTGGATCGTTTTCAGCAGCCAATCGTCCGGAATCTTGTCGAGCGGCTTTGGCTCCGCCGCGCCGCCTGAGACGTCCGGTTTCGTAAGCGCCGGCGGCGGAAGCACCTTTCCCGACCTTTCGCCGGCCTCCCGCACTCTGAGGTCTCTCAGAGCGGCGTCCAACGTGACGACCAGCGACCGGAACTCGGACGCCGCCGAGCGGTCCGATGCAACCAACGCCGCCACCAGCGCTTCAACCCGTGCCAGATACTCCGAACGGCTGGAAAGCCCGTCACGGGTAAGAAGTTCGCTTCGGCCTTCCCGCACAAACGGCGGGGCCAGCATGAACACCGGCAGACAGACGACAGCCACACCGACAAACCCAATCAGTCGCCTTGAAATCACGTTAAAACATCCCATCAAGATTCTGAAAAATAACTGGTAATTCTTGTCACGTACCAGGGGTGCGCCATGCCGACGCCATGGAATCCGACATGCCCCCCACCGGGCGATACAAGCGCATGTAAGTCCGGATTCCGGCGCCAGTCGATCTTTCCGTAAGACTTCGCGGGCACCCAAGGATCGTCCTCGGCATGGATCAGCAGCATCGGCGTCTTCACATCATCGATGAAACCTTGCGCACTGACCCGGCTGTAATAATCCTCGGCCCCTGCGAAGCCGAAGCGGGGGGCGATGAAACCTTCGTCGAAATCCAGGACCGACCGCGCGGACCGCACCGCCTCCTGCTCCACCTTGGAAAGAGACAGCCGCAGAGCGTCGTTCTTCATACGATTAAGCAAGTAGCGTTGATACAATATGTTCCTGGGTCGGCGGAACCATTCCGACGTGGCCGACAGGTCGAGCGGTGCGCTGACGGTGGCCGCCCGAACGACGCCTTCGGCCCCCTCACCTTCGGCTAGGAACTTGATCAGCACGTTCCCGCCCAGGGAAACGCCGATCATGAACAGCGGCAGATCGGCCAGGTCCGGGCGTTGCGCCCGAAATGCACCGAGGGCGGCGCGAATATCCTCGCTTCGTCCGCCATGGTAGGTGTCCGTGCAATGCGGCGCAGACGCGCCCGCGCCCCGCAAGTTCAGGCGCAGCACGGCGAAACCGGCCTCCAACAGGGTCTTGGCCAGCGCCAGCATATGGGTCGATTGAGAACACCCGGTCAGGCCATGAATGACCAGGACAACGCCGCACGGCTTGTCCGCCGGAAGGTTCAGTTCCGAAACCAGGGTATCGCCGGAGGCATCGCCCAACGGTAGGGAAAGCAAGATGGAAGGCGGCACCGCAATCCGTTGGCCGAACAGTTCGATAATCAGCACATTGCGGATGGTTTGAAGATCTCCGGTCATCCAGGGAAAGCGGGGCCGGAACGGCTCCGCGCCGGGCGTGTCGCACGCAACGCCGCCCCGTGCGGCGGATCTGACTGTCGATGTTATCGAAATCGCGCTGGCTCCCGTCGTGGATACGTGTCTAACGCCCCGGATCGATCGCCGCCCGGAAGGCTGGCGTTTTTTTCCGGAACCACCGATATAAGGGCGGCGCGCCGCCGCTCAACAAGATGCGGGCTTTTTTCTGAGGGGAGTTACAATGCGTTGGGTGCTGGGCGTTCTGGGTGGATTGGTTGGTCTCCTGATAATCGCGGGGGCTGTTTTCGGAACGCGGTTCTATCTCGCCCTCCCTGACCTGGAAGGCCGGGTCGCCCTGCCCGGTCTGGCGGCGGAAGCGGCCATCGAACGCGATGAACTGGGTCTTGTCACGATCCGTGCGGCGAGCGACAAGGACGCTTACTTCGCCCTCGGCTACGCCCATGCGCAGGACCGTCTGTGGCAGATGGAAATGACCCGGCGGATCGGCGCCGGGCGGCTGTCCGAGCTGCTCGGCGGCAGCGTCACCGGCATAGACCGCTATATCCGAACGATGGGCCTGTACCGGTTGGCGGAAGAGCAACTCGCCCATCTCTCGCCGCAGGCGCGGCAGGCGCTCGATGCCTACGCCGCCGGGGTCAACGCCTGGATGGAGACCAGGGACCGGCCGCTTCCGCCTCAGTACCAGCTTCTCTTCTTCGAGCCTGAGCCGTGGAAACCGGCGGACTCCCTGGTCTGGGCCAGACTGATGGCGTTTCAGCTTTCCACCAATATGAGATCGGAGCGCACGCGCGAACGCCTCTCGCGGGTTCTGTCCCCCACGCAGCTTCAAGATTTGCTGCCGGGATCGCTGCCGGAAGATCCGACGACGATCCCCAGCGCCGCCCGGGCCCTGCTGGACGCATACCTGCCGCCGCCCCAGGAATTGCAGCAGAACACAGCCTCGAACGCCTGGGTCATGTCCGGTTCCAGGACGGAAACCGGATCGCCGATCCTGGCCAACGATCCGCATCTGGGCTTTACCGCACCGAACCTTTGGTATTTCGCGACCATCGACAGCCCGACCCTGAAACTGAGCGGCGTGACGGTCCCCGGCGTGCCGTTCCACATTCTGGGTCACAACGACCGCATCGCCTGGGGCTTTACCACCACCTATGCTGATACCCAGGATCTGTTCGTCGAGACGCTTTCCGAGGATGGCGGCGCCTACAAGACGGCTGCGGGATGGCGGGAATTCGAAACCCGCACGGAAACAATAGAGGTGCGCTTCGGAGAGCCCGAGACCATCACCGTGCGTTCAACGCGAAACGGTCCGGTGATCAGCGACTTGTGGGGCGGCGAAGATGTGCGCAGCGGCACGGCTGTCTCCCTAGCCTTCACGGGGCTCGCCGCTGACGATACGACGCCGGACGCCCTTTATAGACTGAACCGCGCCGGGGATCGGACAGCGTTCCTTGACGCCATGCGGCTCTATACATCGCCGGTGCAGAACATCCACTACGCAGACCGGTCGGGCGACATCGGCCTTGTCGCCCCGGGGCGCTTCCCGATCCGGGCCAACGGCAACGGACTGTTCCCGGTCGACGCCAGTTCCGGATCCTACGACTGGATCGGCGTCGTTCCCTTCGACGAAGCGCCGAAGATCTTCAATCCGCCGGGCGGCGTTATCCGAAACGCCAACAACCGTCTGGTGGATGAGAGTTTTCCGCACCTTATCTCCGCCGAGTGGCCGCCCGGGCTGCGCGCCCACAGGCTGGACGAATTGATCGCTGAAGGCGGCTTGCACGGCGTGGAGGACAGCATCGCCTGGCAGATGGACACCGTTTCGGACGCCGCCCGCCGGCTGCTGCCCTTGATGCTGAAAGCGCGGGCCTATGTCGAGGACACCCAAGCGGCCCTGGATCTGATAAAGGGTTGGGACGCAAGGATGGATGTCGATAAACCCGCGCCGCTGATCTATGCGACATGGTTGAACCTGCTGACCACGGCGGTCGCCGGCGACGAGGCCGGCACATCCTTCGCCCGGCACTGGCAGGAACGCGAACTGTTTCTGATTTCCGTCCTGAACGGCGCGAATGCCACCTGGTGCGACAATATTCAAACACCAGAAACCGAGAACTGCGAGACCTTGCTGTCCGATACGCTGGAAAACGCCGTGACCCAATTGACCGGGAAATACGGCGCGGATCCTAAGTCCTGGCGCTGGGGGGACGCCCACGTGGCGGTGTTCGACAGCCGGTTCCTGGGCCGCATTCCCGGTCTCGGCGGACTGGCCAACATGACGATCCAAACGCCGGGCGGCGACCATACTTTGAACCGGGGTCAAAGCTCGACGGATGAGGATTATCCGTTTCGCCACGTGCACGGCGCGGGTTACCGGGCCGTGTACGATTTGGCCGATCTGGCGAACAGCCGCTTTTCCATGGCCGGGGGGCAGTCGGGCAACTTCCTGTCGCCGCATTATGACGACATGCTGGAGGATTGGCGGGACGGTCGCTATTTCCGAAGCGGCGGACGCGCCCAGGCTATCGGCGCAACGGCGAACCGCATACTCCTTCTGCAACCGTCGCCATGACGAATAGAAGGATACGTGGCCATGACCGAGGGCTCAGCGGTCGTTAATCTGGACGATATCAAGCGCGCGGCTGACCTTCTTGCCGGTCAGGTTGTCCGCACCCCTGTGCATCAATCGGGTCCGCTAAGCGAACTTACCGGCGCGGATCTTTATTTGAAGCTGGAAACGCTGCAGCACACCGGCTCTTTCAAGGACCGCGGCGCGTTCGTGAAACTGTCGGCGTTGTCCGACGAGCAGAAACGGAACGGTGTCATTGCGATGTCCGCCGGCAATCATGCGCAGGGCGTCGCCTATCACGCAAAGCGGCTCGGCATTCCTGCAACCATTGTCATGCCGGAGGGCACCCCCTTCACCAAAGTTGCGCGGACCCAGGCGCACGGCGCGCGCGTCATGCTGCACGGAGACAATATCAACGCCGCCGAACCCTACGCCCAGGAGGTTGCGAAAGCGGAAAACCTGACCTTCGTCCATCCCTATGCCGACCCTCATATCGTCGCCGGTCAGGGGACAATCGCGCTCGAACTGCTGGAAGATGTTCCGGACTTGGACACGATTGTCGTTCCCATCGGCGGCGGCGGCGTGATCGCCGGGATTGCCACCGCGGCGAAGGCCCTGAACCCGCGCATTCAAATCATCGGCGTCGAAGCCGCCCTTTATCCGTCGATGTATCAAATCGTTCACGGGATGGAGCCGCAGATGGGCGGCGAGACTATCGCCGAGGGGATCGCCGTTAAGACGCCCGGTGAGATCAATATAGAGGCCACCCGCCGGCTGGTGGACGATATTCTATTGGTCGACGAACCGGCGTTGGAAAGCGCCGTTCAGACAATGCTGGAAACCGGGAAGATCATCACGGAGGGCGCGGGCGCCGCACCGCTCGCCGCCGTCCTGACCCATGGCGGCCGCTTTGCCGGGAAGAAGGTCGCGTTGGTGGTTTGCGGCAGCAATATCGACTCCCGGATACTGGCGGGCATCCTGATGCGCGGCATGGTGCGCGCACACCGGCTGGCCCGTATCCGCGTGCTGATCAAGGACGCCCCCGGCGTTCTGGCGAAAGTGTCCGACCATATCGGCCAGACCGGGGGCAATATCGTAGAGGTCCAGCATCAACGGATGTTCTACGACGTCTCGGTCAAGAACGCGGAATTGGATATCATGGTCGAAACCCGCGACTACGACCACGTTCAAGCCGTTCTGACCCGTTTGAACGCCGCCGGCTTCAAGAGCAAGCTGCTCTCCGACCTGGCGGAATAAGAAGGCAGCCCGCGTCGTAAGACCGCAGAACGCAGCCTACCCGCCTGGACTAGGACCCGCTGCGCGGCGCCAGGGCGTCGTACCGGCCCTTATAGTAGATCAATGGGCGTTCATCGGGACGTTCGATGGACAGGTCCGTCACCCGCCCGACGATAATTTCATGGTCGCCGCCGGGATAGCGGTGTTCCACCACGCATTCCAGATGACACAGCGCGCCTGTCAGCAGCGGAACGCCGGCCCGTCCGGCGGTATAGGCAACCCCTTCGAACCTGTCTGCCTGCGACCGCGCGAAAGCGGTCGAGAGGTCCTGTTGAGCGCCGGACAGCATGTTGACGGCGAACCGGTCGACATCCGCGAAGACCTGCTTGCTATAGGCTTCGTTGTCCAGGCAGAACAGGATCAGCGGCGGTTGCAGGGAGACGGATGTGAATGAATTGACGGTGACGCCCGCGGGTGTCCCGGAATTGTCCAGACAGGTGACGACCACGACGCCTGTGGCGAAATGGCCGCATGCATCGCGGAAAACACGCGGATCAAAACTCATCAACCGTCCCCGGCGTCGATTGTGGCTGCGTGATGCTGTTGCAGGTGTGTTGGTTACTGTCACACTGTAGGGATGGATCACATAATCGACGACTGCGGGCTGGTATAGGCACCGTTATCCCGTCTGTCCATGTCTGGAGAACCTGCCCCGATGTCGAATACCCCCTTGCCGCAACCCGACGCCGAGAAACGGCGGGGGTTTTTCCGGCCAAGGGTTTGGCGTTGGCTTGGAATCGTGGCCGTCAGTCTGGCCGCCGGCGTGGTTCTGCTGCGGCTGAACATCCTCCCCGATACGGGACCGGTTCAGCCCGGATGGATCGCAACCGGACTATCCGCTGCCCTCGCCTTCCTGCTCGGATGGGTCACGGGCCATACGCTGGTTTGGCGTCTGGCCGCAGCCGCTGCGCCGCCCGCTGCGGCCCTGTTCGTCCTGTATACGCCGCCATTTTGGGTGCTGCCGCTGTTGCTGATTGTCTTGGCCGGTATCTTCTGGAATGTCCGCAGCGAACGGGTGCCGCTTTACCTGACGAACCGTCGCACCATCGATGCGTTGGCGGACCTTGTCCGCGACCTGCCGCAATCGGAAAACGTCACCGTGGTCGATCTCGGTTGTGGGCTGGCGGGCGCCGTCCACGCCTTGGCCGTGCGCCTGCCGGACGTTCGGGTGGTGGGTGTAGAGAACGCTCCCCTGCTCTATCTGGCCGCCCGGCTGCGCTGCGGTCTGTTCGGCCCCAGGAACGCCGAAGTCCGCTACGGATCGCTCTGGTCAGAAGATCTGGGGGCCTACGCCGTCGTCTATTGCTTCCTGTCCAGCGAACCGATGCCCCGCCTGATCGCCAAAGCAACAGCGGAAATAAAAAATGACTGCATACTTGTTAGCAATACATTCACAGACCTGCCAAATACTGCGGACGAGGTAGTTTTAGTGGGCGACTCACGGGAAACTCACTTGAATGTTTGGCGATTTTGACTGGCTGCTGTAATAAAGCCGTATGTAAGAATGGATGTAAGAACCCGCATGGCCCATGTTACCGGGTAAGCTAGGTACGTCCTGAGGGGACCAGATGTTTGTATTAATCGGCATTATCGCTGTCACAGTGTGTGTTATCGGCAGCTACATGGCTATGGGCGGCAAGCTGGGCGTCCTGAACCAGCCGTTCGAAGTAACGCTGATTTTCGGCGCGGGTATTTCGGCATTTTTCATCTCCAACCCGATCCGGGTGGTCAAAGCCGCGTTCGGCCGTTTGGGGGGAATTTTCAAAGGCCCGAAATACAAGAAGGCGGATTACCTGGAATTGCTGACAATGCAGTATCAGGTTTTCAAGCTTATGAAGCAGAAAGGGGCGCTGGCCCTTGAAGCGCACGTCGAAAATCCGCACGAAAGCAGCCTTTTCTCGGAGTTCCCCACCTTCCACAAGGATCATCACGCGGTCGATTTTTTCTGCGACTACGTTCGCCTGCTCACCCTGGGGTCGGACAATCCGCACGAAATCGAGTCCCTGATGGAACAGGAGTTGGAAATCCATCACCATTCGGACCATACGATCGCCCACGCCCTGACGAACATGGCGGAGAGTTTTCCCGCCCTGGGAATTGTCGCGGCGGTGCTGGGGGTGATCAAAACCATGGGTTCGATCAGTGAGCCGCCGGAAGTGCTCGGCAACCTGATCGCGGGCGCCCTGGTGGGCACCTTCCTGGGTATTCTGTTGTGCTATGGGTTTTTCGCGCCGTTCGCCAGCGCGGCCAAACAGATCATGGAGGAAGAGTCGACCTACATGGCCTGCATGAAGGCCGGGATTACGGCGCACCTGCAGGGATACGCCCCGCAGGTATCGGTAGAGTTCGCGCGAAAGACGTTGAGCGAGCATAACCGTCCCTCCTTCGCGGAAGTCGAAGAAGCATGCGGCAACCTGCCCGCGGTTCAGTAGTAACCGTCCGGCGCAATAAGGAAAGGCCGCGGCCGGTCGGTCGCGGCGCAGGATCGGACAAAGCGGTATAGGATCTCATGGCCGATACGCTTGAAGACAAGCCGACCATTCTGAAGAAGAAAAAGAAGATCCCCGCGGAAGGGCATGGCGGCGCGTGGAAAATCGCCTATGCGGATTTTGTGACCGCGATGATGGCGTTCTTTCTGCTGCTGTGGCTTCTGAATGCGACGACTGAAGAGCAGATGGAGGGTCTTTCCGATTTCTTCGCGCCCGTAAACGTTTCGGAAGAGAAGACCGGCATCGGCGAAGCGCTGAAGGGGTTGGAGGTTCTGGCCGAAGGCGCACTGCGCTCCGCATCCGCCAGGCCCAAGATCACCACCCAGATTCCAACCTTCGGAGACGAGGCGCAAGGTGAGGAAGCCGGTCAGGAGCGCCAAAGTCCCATTGAATCCAATCCCCGGTCAGGGCGCACCAAAACGCCGGAACAGATCGACCAGGCCCTGGAAGTCGCAATGGCCCAGATCCAGCAGTCGATCCAGGAATCGCCGGAACTTTCCCAGGTTCGGGACAGTCTGTTGATGGAACCGACCCGGGAAGGGCTGCGGATTCAGATCCTGGATCAGAAGGAACAGGCGATGTTCGAAGGGAACAGCACCCGGCTGACCAATTACGCCAAGCGCCTGCTCGCCCTGGTCGGCTCGATCATTTCCGAATTGCCCAACGATATCGCCATTTCAGGCCACACGGACGGCGCGCCATACAGTTCGATCACCCCATCCTACACCAAATGGGAATTGACGGCCGCCAAGGCGACCGCGGCGCAGCGGTGGCTTGTGGATGCCGGATTACCGATAGAGCGGTTCGCCCGCGTGGAAGGGAAGTCGGATACGGAATTGATCTCGCCGCGCGAGCCCGAAGCGCCCAGGAACCGGCGGATATCCATCCTGCTCCTCAACCGGCAGGCCCCGGGCGACGGCGGGTAGCGGCAAGGCTCTGTCATGGCGGAAGAAAACAGCGACAACATTATTTTCAAGACCGTTAAGGTCAAAGAGGAAGGCGCGCACGGCGGGGCCTGGAAGATCGCCTATGCGGACTTCGTGACGGCCATGATGGCGTTTTTCCTGCTGCTGTGGCTCCTGAACGCGACGTCGGAGGAAGTGAAGGAGGGGCTCGCGAACTATTTCCAGCCCACCCTACGCACCACGCCCAGCACCAGCGGGGCCGGCGGCATCTTCGGCGGGGCGACCGCCAACGATCCGGGGCCGCTGGAAGTTGAAACCGCGCAAGCGTTTCTGGATTCGGACTCCGCCTCGCAAACCAATCTGGATACCGGGGAAGAAGCATCCGGTCGGGACCAGGATATCAGTTCCGGCGATGTGGGATTGGTCGATGCGGCGGCGGAAGAACAGAGCTTTACGCGCCTTAAACAGATTCTTGAGAAATCCATCGACGAATTGCCGCCTGAACTCCAGGATCTCAAACGTTCTTTCGTGATTGAAGTAACGCAACAGGGCCTGCGCATTCAGATTCTGGATCACGACGCCCAGGCCAGTTTCGAAGAAGGCACCGACCGCCTTACCGAACATGCGCGCAAGGCCCTAATCCTGATCGCCCAGTTCATCAAGCGCCTGCCGAATTCCATCGCGATTACCGGACATACCGCTCTGGAGGCCCAAGGCGTGGACAATTGGGAACTGTCCCTGAAGCGCGCCAACGCCGCCCGCCGGGCCCTGGTTCAGAACGGCATTCCGCAGCAGAAGGTGGAAAACGTCATCGGCAAAGGCGCGCGCGAGCCGGTGAATGCGGAGACGATTTCCGCGCCGGAGAATCGCCGGCTGGCCATCGTCATGCTACGCATGGCGGGTAGCGAAGACGACGGCGACGCGGCTGCGGCGACCGCGCCGCCTTCCATTTTCCAGGAATAGAAGCCTACATCCCCTCCCCGCTTGTAGGAAGCGTTCCGCAGGACCATCTGTATACCCGGGTACGGACGCATGCGCCCTTAGGCAGATGGAGGATATCCTGAATACGCACAGCTTGCCCCCTTCCGACGCAGACGACAGTCCCCGGTTGAGGGACGGCCGTAATACGGGTTTTACGCTCGGCTCTACGCAGCAGCCGGCACTGGACCGGGACGCCGCAAAGTCCGAGGGCATCATCGGCCGCCGGGTCGTGGCCTATTTCATCGACATCGTCATCCTGTCATCCGTCTGGGTTCTCGCCACCATCTTCAGCGCGCTCTCCCTGTTCACCCTGGCGCCGCTATTGTTCGCCTTGGTGCCGCTGGTCCCGCTGGTCTACCACACCGCTTTGATCGCATCGAAACGGTCCGCGACGCTTGGCATGCGCGCCATGGGCCTCCGGGTTCTGAGGGAAGGACGCGACGAGGGCCCGGATGCGCCGCAAGCCTTTATCCTGACCGCCTTGTTCTATTTAAGCCTCGCAACGTCCGGTCTGCTGCTGCTGTGGTGCCTGTTCGACGACCGGGGGCGCTGCCTGCACGACATCCTCAGCGGCACCCGAACGGTTCGGGACACGGACTGAGCCAGGGCAAGGCGCGTCAATTGCATGGACGGCCCAATTGTTGCATAATTTCTGATATGATTGGGCCACTTTCCGCACGGCGTATGATCAGAAATTCAAGTCAGGTGTCGGACCTTATCCATGTCGTTTGAACGCCGTTCCGACCCTGTCCTGTTCCATCGTTCCGCGCCGATGACGTGCCCCTATATCGAAGGCCGCGTCGAACAACAGCTTTTCACCGAACTGACCGGCCCCGCCGCTCAGGAGGTGTTCGAACGGTTGGGCGAAGCAGGCTTCCGACGCTCACACCACATCATGTACCGGCCGGTCTGCAGCGGCTGCAACGGCTGTGTCCCTGTTCGCGTGGTTGCGCCGGATTTCGTGGAAACACGGTCCTGGCGTCGGATCCGCAAGGCGAATGCCGATCTCACCGCACAGGATGTCGGCACCCATGTCAGCGAGGAGCAATTCGCTCTTTTCCGGCGCTATGTCGAAGGCCGTCATGGCGACGGCGACATGGCCCAGATGAGTGCGCGGGACTATGTCAATCTGGTCACCGCAAGCCCGGTAACCACGACCTTGATCGAATTTCGCGACGGCGACGGCGTTCTGGTGGCGGGATGCCTGATCGACCGCCTGCGCGACGGCCATTCCGCCGTCTACAGCTTCTACGACCCGGAACTGACTCAGCGCAGCCTGGGCAGCTACATGATTTTGTGGCTTGTCGACGAAGCCCGCAGACAGGGCTTGCGGAACGTCTATCTGGGTTTCTGGATAGAGCAGAGCCAGAAGATGGCGTACAAGCGCCGCTTCGCCCCGCTGGAAGCGTTCGGCTCAAAAGGCTGGCAGTTGATCACATAATTGCGCTTCACTTGCACATAGACGTCATATTCCCCTCTATACTGTTGCTCAATCAAGCAAAACCCGTATAACCACCGCTGATCCGTTGAGTGAAGGTGTACAATCCAAAAAGAGAGCGGATCGACAGGGAAAAATCGTCTGCTAAGGACATGCGCCTATCGCTCGGCTTCGCGTAATCCTGGACAGGGAGATTACTTCAATGAAACGTCGTGAGTTCTTGAAAGCCGGTACGGTCGCCGCCGGCGCGGCTGCGGTCACCGCCGCTTCCAGCCTGCCGGCACCGGCATTGGCGCAATCGCGAATCGAGATGGTCATCGTCTCCAGTTGGCCGCGGGACTTCCCGGGGCTGGGCACGGGCGCTCAGCGTTTCGCCCAGCGTGTCGCGGACATGTCCGACGGCCGCATCCAGGTCGAGTATTTCGCGGGCGGCGAGCGTGTCGGCCCCTTCGATGCGTTCGACGAAGTCGCGTCCGGCAACGCGCAGGCCTATCATTCGGCCGATTACTACTGGAAAGGCAAGCATCCGGGCTGGGCGTACTTCACGTCCGTGCCGTTCGGGCTGACCTACACCGAAATCAACGCCTGGATCCGCTTCATGGGCGGTCAGGAACTGTGGGACGAGCTTGCCTCCGACTTCGGCCTGAAATGCGTGATGTGCGGCAGCACCGGCGTCCAGATGGGCGGCTGGTTCAACAAAGAGATTAACTCGGCCGACGACCTCAAGGGTCTGAACATGCGTATCCCGGGCCTGGGCGGCGACGTCATGGCCAAACTGGGCGCCTCTCCGGTCTCGCTGCCGGGCAGCCAGATTTACGAAAGCCTGGTCTCCGGCACGATTGATGCCACCGAATGGGTCGGGCCGTGGAACGATTATGCGATGAAGTTCTACGAAGCCGCCAAATACTACTACTATCCGGGCTTCCACGAGCCGGGCTCGATGCTCGCGCTTGGCATGAACGCGTCCTGGTGGGGCGGCCTTAGCGCTTCGGACAAGCTGATCGTCGAAGCGGCGGCGTCGATGGAAAACGACGTCCTGATGTCCGAGTACAACGCCAAGAACGGCACGTTCCTGCGTAAGCTGATCGACGAACAAGGCGTCGAACTGCGTGACTTCAATGACGATGTCTACGACGCCTTCGGCGACGCCGCGGAAGACGTCTTTGAAGAAACCCGCGCGCACAGCGACCTTACCAACCGCATCCACGAGAGCTTCCTCGCGGCGCGGACGGACGTGGGCGGCTGGGCGAACCTGGCGGACGCGGCGTACGTCTCCCAGCGGAACCGGGTGCTTGGCGTTTAATTTCGCCTAGTTGGAATGACGAGACAGACGGGGCCCCGCCATAAGCCCCGTCTGCTTTCGTTTTCGATCAGGGTAAATCCCTATTCCGGGTGGGATCACAGGCGGCCCGGCCGCTCCCAACCGGGGGCTTCTCCTCCCAGGGAGGCGAAATCCACCGTCCCGCACAAGCCCTACGGTTAACCGCGTGACGAACAGAGTTGGCATGAGGGAGCAGCGATGAGCGCCGCGACAGACTCCGATGCGGTCGGTATGGACACATACGGCTACTACAGCCCGTTGGTCGGCCGGGTTCGGATTTTCGGATGGATCATGGTGGCCACCACAATGATCTATGTCGTCAACAACTACCTCAATGTATGGCTGGAGTTTCCGGGCGTGGTCGCCCTGATCACAGGCGACAGCCAGAACCTCGCGCTTTCATTGCTCCAGGCTCTGCTTTATCTCGGCGGCATTCTCGGCCCTGTCTACTTCGTCCTGCGAACAAAAGACCGGCGCTTGCGTGCAGACGCCATGGCGATGGCCTCCATTACCAATTTCATCATCCGCGCCGCCTTTTGGGCGGTCGTCTTCATCGGCGTCGTCGATGCGGCGATTTCCTTTCTGCGCGTCGAGGGGCTGCTGGCCGCGGTGGTCGGCGAGCAGCTGGCGACGGATCTCGGACGCTCGCGCTTTCGCGGCCCCTTCGTTCATGTGCCGTTGATCCTTCTGGGAATTCTTTTCGCGATCCGCACCAAAACGCTGGGCTTCCAATGGCTGGCCCTTCTGGTCGTGGTCGCCGAATTGTTCATCGTCATCAGCCGCTTCGTTTTTTCGTATGAACAAGCCTTCCAGGGCGACCTTGTCCGGTTCTGGTACGGCGCCCTGTTCCTCTTCGCCAGCGCCTATACGCTTTTCGAAGACGGGCATGTCCGCGTCGACGTGCTCTATGCCGGGTTCGACAGCACGACGAAAGGTTTCGTCAACGCCATCGGCTGCATCGTTCTGGGCTTCACCCTGTGCTGGACGATTTTCGTCTACGGCGCCTGGGACAAGGCCAGCATCATCAACAGTTCTATCCTGAACTACGAAGTGTCTCAGTCCGGCTTCGGTATGTACGTGAAATACTGGATGGCCGGTTTCCTGATCGTCTTCGCGGTAAGCATGAGCATTCAGTTCTGCAGCTACCTGCTGGAGAGTATCGCCGACTACCGCAAGGACGCCGGCAAGCGCGAAGCGGTCATCACCGGCGCGCACTAAGATTAGGAAAAGACACGGACAAGCCCTTTCCGGACGAAAGACGTAACTCGCTATGGAACTGCTTTTTCTCGCAATCTTGATGGTGCTGATGGCCGGCGCGCTGGCCTCCGGATTTCCGGTCGCTTTCGCCCTGCCGGGTTCCGCCATCATCACGATCCTTCTCGCCGCGGGCAGCGGTTACATCTTCGCCGGCGACGTGGACGCCTTCTTCTCCCAAGGGGGGCCTTCCAACTGGCTCAGCGCCGGGGTGACCAACTTCAGGGGGATCTATTGGGAAGTCGAACGCGACACCCTGATAGCCATTCCGCTTTTCGTCTTCATGGGGATCATGCTTCAGCGTTCCAAGATCGCCGAGGACCTTTTGATCTCCATGGCCCAGCTGTTCGGTCCGATCCGCGGCGGTTTGGGCATTTCCGTCGTTTTCGTGGGCGCGCTGCTCGCCGCGACGACCGGTATCGTGGGCGCGACGGTGGTCGCGATGGGACTGATCTCCCTGCCCGCCATGATGCGCAACAATTACTCCAACTGGCTGTCGACGGGCACCATCGCCGCGTCCGGCACCCTGGGCCAGATCATCCCGCCCTCCATCGTGCTGATCATTCTGGCCGACCAACTGTCGAACGCCGTCGATCAGGCGGGCGCTCAACGCGCCGCGATGTACAAGGAATCGACGGGCGAGTTTTCAATGCCCAGCGAGTTCGGCGTGACCTCCACCAGCGCCGGCGACATGTTCATGGGCGCGCTGGTGCCGGGTCTGGTGCTTGTCGGCCTGTATATGCTGTTCATTTTCGTGATGGCTTTCTGGCGCAAGGACATCGCACCGCCGGTGCCGTTCGATGGTGAATACGACCGCAGGTTCGCGGCCAAGGTGCTGATCGCCCTGGTGCCGCCGCTGGCGCTGATCTTCGTGGTGCTGGGCTCTATCATCGCCGGCGTCGCCACCGTCAACCAGGCAGGCGCCATCGGTGCGGCGGGCGCTTTGGTGATGGCGAGCTACCGCCTGTATGAAGGGGAGAAAGGCGCATACTATCCGGCTGTGGTCTCGGGCGTATCCGTGCTCGCCATCATGATCCTCAGCACCAACTTCGATATCAACGTCCGGGCCATCAACACCACGACCGACGCCGTCGTCGTATTCATCGCCTCTATCGCGGTGATCGGCTTCATCATCGGTATCGGGTGGAGCGGCTATCGCGCCTTGAAGATCGACAACACCATGAAGGCCGTCCTGATGGACACGGCGAAGACGACATCGCTGGTCTTCATCATCCTGCTGGGCGCGGCGATGCTGACATCCGCGTTCCGCGCCTTCGGCGGCGAACACCTGGTGCGGGACTTCCTGCATGGCTTGCCGGGCGGCTTCTGGACTCAGTTCATCATAGTCATGGTGGTTATCTTCGTCCTGGGCTTCTTCCTGGACTTTATCGAGATCGCCGTCGTGGTGGTGCCCATCGTGGCCCCGATCCTGTTGGCCGACCCGTCCGCCAATATCACGGCGGTCTGGCTTGGCGTGATGATCGGTCTGAACATCCAGACATCGTTCCTGACGCCGCCATTCGGGTTCGCCTTGTTCTATCTGCGCGGCGTCGCCCCCCCGGCGGTGAAGACGATCCAGATGTACAAGGGCGTCATACCCTTCATCAGTTTGCAGATCCTGGCCCTGGTGATCGTCGGGAACTATCCGGCCATGGTGAACTATCTGCCGACCCGTATCTCACTATTGTCCGAAACCGCCCCGCCGCCAAAGAACCCGCGCCTGCAAGCCTGCGTACAGGATTATATTTCCCAAAGGTTCGACACTGACGGCGATACGATCCGCGCCGCAATCGCCAAGGCACAGGGCCTGGATACGGGCAACCTGCCCCGCGGCATCCAACGCGACCTGAGCAAGGCGCTGGATCTGGCGGGCAAGTCGTTCGACGCCAAATCCGAAGCCGCCGCGCGCAGTGAAGACGTGCAGGCAGAAGCGGTCGCCTATCAGCCGGTACAGCGTGAGGTCGGCGTCATCCTGTCGGACATCGCCGACATCGCGGAAGAATTGAAACTGGTCTCCCGCGATCTGGACCGGCTGCAACGCAACAATCCGGACCGGGTCGATCAGATCCAGTCGATGGTCGAGCAAGTCGCCGATCTGGAGCAGCGTAAAGCCGCCGCCGAAGCACTGGTTCCCGACAGTTGGGATAAGCAGCACAAGGATTTCCTGAAACTGCTGGCGGAAGAGAAGAAGGCCTACAACGCCTTCCGGCGCACTGTGGACAATGCCTATGGCCCTGTAGTCGAACTGATCGCGACGATTGAGGGTGGCGACGCCCTGTCGGCCCTGCGCGCGGAAATCGACGGGCTTTCCGGCGTCATCCAGGGCGGCGATGCGGAAGCCGCACAGGAAGCCATCAAGGCGATGGAATCGCGGCTCGGCGGCATCGCCAATGCCGGGGATGTCCGTTCCGCCCTGTCCAAAGCCCGTCGGGCGCTGAGAACCCGCGGTTCATCCGAACCGAATCCGGAGAAAGCGATGGAGGAACTGGGCAAGACCCTGGCGGCTCTGGATGAGGAGACAGTCTGGCGCAAGGAAGCGTCCGGGACGCTGCTGTCCGGTCTGGTCGAATACGAGGCGGCGATCCGCGACACCATCGGCCTGCGACAGTTGGATCGGTTCCCGCGGGAGATTGCATTGCAGGTCGCCTCCTGCCGGTCTGACCACAAGGACATCTCCCTGCATTTCTGAGGACTTGAACCCGGTCTACGATGCAATGCGATACGGCACGGCCCGTCCCCTCATAGGAGACGGGCCGTTTCCTTTTCACACTGGCCGTATTGGATAACGCCCGGCGTCGCTTTACGAGAACTTGTTCGACCGCGGGAACCCTGCGGGCGGCAAACGGCCCGTAGAGGCGCGCTTGCCCGTCCAACCCAGAAGATCGGTCTGCGTCCGGGTGCGGTCACCGGATTTCCAGGTCAGACCGTCGTCGGCGACGAAAGTCTTCACGTCGCTCATCCCGCCATCGCGGTATTTCTGCAGAATAACGCCGCGCCCCCGCGTCATTTCCGGAATTTCGTCCAGGGCGAAGACCAGCAGTTTTCGGTTCTCCCCGATCACCGCCACACTGTCCCCATCCGCCGGGGTGCAGACCGACGCCTCCGCCGTGCCGGAAACGTTGAGAATCTGTTTGCCGCCCCGTGTCTGAGCGATCACATCGTTTTCCGACACGACGAATCCGCGTCCGTCGCTGCTGGCCACCAACAGTTTCCGGTCCGGTGTGAAAACCGTGATGGTCACAATGTCATGCTCGTTGGAAAGGTCGAGCTGCAGCCGCAGCGGCTCCCCATGCCCGCGCCCACCGGGCAGCTTGTCGACCCCGATCGTGTAGAAGCGCCCGTTGGTGGCGAAGATCAGAAGCTTGTCGGTGGTCTGCGCATGCAATTGAAAGCGCGGGCCGTCGCCTTCCTTGAACTTGACCTCCGCGTCCGGATCCATGTGCCCGCGCATGGCCCGCACCCACCCTTTCGCGGACAGGACGACGGTCACCGGCTCGCGCTCGATCATCGCTTCCAGGGGCACCACGACCGCGCTGGGCGCGGACCCGATCCCGGTGCGCCGCCGGCCCAGTTCCGTATCCTTCGAGAAGGTCTTCTTCAGGTCCGACAGTTCCGACGAGATCGCCTTCCACTGCATTGTCTCATCGGCGACCAGCGCCTTGAGGTCCTTCTGCTCGACCGTCAGCTTTTCATGCTCCTTGCGGATCTCGAATTCCTCAAGTTTCCGCAACGACCGCAGACGCATGTTAAGGATTGATTCCGCCTGCAGATCGGTCAACGAGAAGGCGCGGATCAATTCCTTCTTCGGTTCGTCTTCTTCCCGGATGATGCGGATCACCTCATCCAGATTGAGATAGCAGATCAGATATCCGTCCAGAATCTCCAGACGCCGGGCGATCTGATCCAGCCGATACCGGCTGCGCCGCAGCAGGACATCGCGGCGGTGGTCGAGGAAGGCCCGCAGCGCCTCCCGCAGGTCGAGGACGCGGGGAACCTTCCCCTCCTCGGTCAGGACATTCATGTTGAGGGAAAAGCGCGCCTCCAGGTCGGTCAACCGGAACAGGGATTCCATCAGAACATCCGGTTCCACGTTCCGCGACTTCGGCTCCAGCACGATCCGCACGTCTTCGGCGGACTCGTCGCGAATGTCCGTCAGCGCCGGGATTTTCCGGGCGTGAATAAGATCCGCGATGCGCTCGATCAGTTTGGCTTTCTGAACCTGATAGGGAATCTCGGTGACCACGACCTGCCATTGGCCGCCTTTGAGCTTCTCGACCTCCCAGCGCGAGCGGACCCGGAACCCGCCCTTGCCTGTCCGATAGGCTTCGATGACAGTCTCCCTGTCCTCGCACAGGATACCGCCCGTCGGGAAATCCGGCCCCGGGACCAGATCGATGATTTTGTCGATGGTCGCGTTCGGGTGTTTGATAAGATGCTGCAGCGCATCGCACAGTTCGGCGACATTGTGCGGCGGAATGCTGGTCGCCATAAGTCG
>JANQIT010000111.1 GCA_028282025.1 Hwanghaeella sp.
ATGGCCGGACTTTGGAAACCCGCATCGTCCGGGTGCGGCACGACGCGGTGGAAGACGCCGCCGACGGCAGCCGGTTGCTGACGCCGCTGCGCGAAGCCCTGGCCGACGTGCCGCCAAGACGGATTGCCGGCGCAATCCTGGTGACGGACGGTCAGGTCCACGATCTGGAACATCTGGCCGGCGCAGCGGACAGCGAGACCGCGTCCGCTCCCTTCCCGGCGCCCGTGCACGCGCTGCTGACCGGCGCGCCGGACGAAGGCGACCGGCGGCTGACGGTGCTGGAAAGTCCCAGCTTCGGTCTGGTCGGAGAAACCGCCGCCTTGCAGGTTCAGGTCGACGATCCGGGCCAGGAAGGCGGCGCGGTTCGCGTCACGGTGAAAGTCGATGGTTCCTTCATCCGCCCGATCACGGCGCGCGTGGGCGAGCCCGCCCGCATCGAGATCCCGGTGGACCATCGCGGGGCCACCGTTGTGGAACTGGCGGTGCGCGAGGGGCCGCGGGAAATCACCCTGGACAACAACCGGGCCGTGGTCACGATCAACGGGGTCCGCGACCGGCTGCGCGTGCTGCTGGTGTCCGGCGAGCCGCATCCGGGGGAGCGCACCTGGCGTAACCTGCTGAAGTCCGACCCGTCGGTCGATCTGGTGCATTTCACCATTCTGCGCCCGCCGGAAAAACAGGACGGTACGCCGATCCACGAACTTTCCCTGATCGCTTTTCCGACGCGCGAACTGTTTGAGGTGAAACTGCACGAATTCGACCTTGTCGTGTTCGACCGGTTCCGGCGTCGCGGCGTGCTGCCGTCGCTCTACCTGTCCAACATCGTCGATTATGTCGAACAGGGCGGCGCCTTCCTGGAAGCCAGCGGACCCAGCTTCGCGGGCCCCTATTCCCTGTTCCGAACGCCGCTGGGACGCCTGCTGCCGGGCGAGCCGACCGGCGCGGTCACCATGCGGGGCTTCAAGCCGACGGTCACCGATCTCGGTCAACGTCACCCGGTGACCAGTGCGCTGCCGGGCGGACCGGAACAGGCCATCGACGGCATCCCGCTTTGGGGGCGCTGGTTCCGGCAGATCGAAGTCGCCAACCCGCTGGGTCAGACGGTGATGCGCGGGTTGGACGATCAACCGCTGCTGATCCTGAACCGCGCCCAGGAAGGGCGCGTCGCGCAAATGCTTAGCGATCAGATCTGGCTTTGGGCCCGTGGCTTCGAAGGGGGCGGGCCTCAGCGGGAGTTGCTGCGGCGTCTGGCCCATTGGTTGATGAAAGAGCCGGATCTTGAGGAAAACGACCTGCGGGCCGAATTGCAGGCGGGGCAATTGGCAATCTCCCGCCGCTCGCTCGACCGTAAGGACTTCTCCGTCACGGTGACCGACCCGACCGGCGCTGAAAGCACGGTCGCGCTTGAACTTGCCGAGGACGGCGTCTACCGCGCCGTCATGCCCGTCACGCGGGCCGGCGTCTACCGGATCACCGATGGAGAGATCGTGACGATCACCGCGATTGGGGACCTGAACCCCGTCGAATACGGCGATGTCGTGGCGACCGCGGAGAAGGTCGCGCCCCTGGCGAATCTGACCGGCGGCGCGGTCAACTGGCTTCGCGACGGCCTGCCGCGCTTGCGGCGCATCGACCCCGAACGGCCGGCATCCGGGTCGGGCTGGATCGGTCTGAAAGAGAACGGAGACTACGTGGTGACCGGAATCTCCGCGACACCCCTGCTGCCCGGGCCGCTCGCCGTGCTGGCTTTGATCGCGCTGCTGGCGACGATCTGGTGGCGCGAGGCCCGCTAACCCCCAGATACCGCGGCATTGCCGCTGAGGTCCCGGGGTCGTCCCGACAGCGCCAAGGATACGAAATTATTACTGTCCCGTGACGGGTTTTTTGCGGTTACCCGCTTTTCGGCCTGCTTTTCGGGAGTATAGTTCCTGGCCCGCCGCCCGGGGTGAAGAACGGGTGGCGTCGTATCATGGGACCAATGGACACCGTCACGCCGGAGACCGCCTTGCAGCAAAAGCCGCGTTCCGCCCGTTTCGGCGCGGGCATCAAGGACCGATTCCTCCTGGACCCGGACTGCACCCACCTTAACCACGGGTCTTTCGGCGCAATCGCCCGGCCGGTCTACGACGCCGCCGACACGATGAAACGGCGGATCGAATTCCAGCCCAGCCGCTTCATGATGGAGGAATATCCGAACCTGGTTCGGGATAACGCCGCGGCGCTGGGAAGGTTCCTGGGCGCACGCGCGGAAGATATCGTCTTTGTGGACAATGCGACCCAGGCGGCGAACGCGGTACTGCGCTCGCTGGTTTTCATGCCGGGCGATGAAATACTGACGACCAGTTTCATCTACAACGCGGTCTGCAAGACACTCCAGTTCGTCGCCGAACGGGCGGGCGCGCGGGTGGTTCCCGTCGATATCGCGTTTCCGGTGGAAACGCCGTTCGACATCGTGGACGCCGTCGAAAAGGGGATGACCCGCCGGACGCGCTTGATCATCGTCGATCACGTCTCGTCGGAAACCGCCGTCGTGATGCCGGTGCGCGAAATCGTCGCCCTGGCGCGCGAACGGAACATCCCGGTTTTGGTCGATGGCGCGCAGGCGCCGGGCGTCCTGCCCATCAAACTCGACGCGTTGGACGCGACCTGGTACGCGGGCAACTGTCATAAATGGCTGGGCGCGCCGCGCGGATGCGGCTTTCTCTGGACCTATCGCGACTTCCAGTCGCGCGTCCGGCCGACCACGATCAGCCATCATGTGAATGAAGGCTACACCAACGCCTTCGACTGGCCGGGCACGCGATCCTTTTCCCCCTGGCTGACCGTGGATGCGGCAATCGATTTCCGCGCGGCGCTGGGCGAAGCGGACATTTATGGCTATTGCCGGCCCCTGGCGGCGCGCGCGGCGCAGATGCTGGCGACGGAATGGAACACGCGGACCGGCACACCGCGCGGCATGATGGGCTTTATGGCGACGGTCGAATTGCCCTATTCGGGCCGCGCAACGCGCGAGGCGGCCTTGCGGATTCGCGAAACCTTGAGACACCAGCACAATATCGAAGTCACGGTAAACGCCGTGGAGGGACGCCTTTGGGTTCGGCTGTCCGCCTATGTCTATAACGAAATGGCGGATTTCGAGAAACTGGCCGAGATCGCGCCGAAGGTCGCCGCCGAAATCTGACCCGACACCCGCCCGCCGGGCTGGACAAACGCACGGTGCGGCCCATTTCCGTGGCAATGCCGACCCCTTTAAGGAACAGCGCCATGTCGAGCCCGGCCAATCAGGGGACCTCCGGCCCATCCGGCGGAGAACCGCCCGGCGGCGTGGATCTGGTCATTGCACCGCGCACCAGCGATATCGGCGCGTTCGAGGTGCAGCGGCTGCTTCCCTCGGCCCGACGCCGGATGGTGGGGCCGTTCATTTTCGTCGACCGTATGGGACCGGCCAGACTGACGCCGGACAATCCACTGGATGTCCGCCCCCATCCGCATATCGGGCTGGCCACGGTCACCTACCTGTTCGAGGGGGAGATCCTGCACCGCGACAGTCTGGGCGTGGTGCAGAAGATAGAGCCCGGCGCGGTCAATCTGATGACGGCGGGACGCGGCATCGTGCATTCCGAACGCAGCGATCCGGCCGCACTGGCGAAGGGCGTCGATCTGTTCGGCATGCAGATCTGGATGGCCCTGCCGCACGCGCTGGAGGAAACGACGCCCGCCTTCATGCACTATCCGGCGAACGCGCTTCCCCGGTTCAGGGATGGGGACGCCTCCATCTCGATGGTCGCCGGCAGTTATCGCGGGGAGACCTCTCCCGTCGAAACCGCGATGGAGACGATCTATGCGGACATCGCCCTGCCGCGAGGGACCCGTATTGCGATTCCGGCCGGATATGAAGAACGCGCGTTGTACCCGGTGCGCGGCCGGATCGCGGTTTCCGGCGGGGCGGTGAATACCGGCGACCTGCTGGTCCTGACGCCGGGGACGGAAGTAACGGTGGAGGCCGCCGGGGACGCGGAGGACGCGCGGCTTCTGCTGCTGGGCGGCGGCGCGATGGACGGGCCGCGGCACATCTGGTGGAACTTCGTTTCCAGCAGCAAGGACCGTATCGAACAGGCCAAGGCCGACTGGAAGGCAGGCCGTTTCCCGAACGTTCCGAACGAGACGGACGGCATCCCCCTGCCGGAATAGGCGAACAAGACGGGGGCTCGAACGAACCGCCCCTGTCCCGATCTTTCCGAACGTTCCGAACAAAAAAAGGCGGACCCGGACGGCCCGCCTTTTCCTGATGGGTTGAAGCGTTCGGACTATTCGGTCCAGCCGCTCACCGTCTTTGTTTCCAGATAGTCTTCAAGGCCCCAATCGCCGCCCTCGCGGCCATTGCCGGACATCTTGTATCCGCCGAACGGCATGCCTGGCAGGTTGGACGACCCGTTCATGTGAACATTCCCGGCCCGCAGCTTGCGCGAAATGCGCTGGCCGCGTTCGACATCGCCGGTCTGGAGATAGGCCGCCAGACCGTAGGGCGTATCGTTCGCGACGGAGACCGCTTCATCCTCGTCATCGACGGGGATGATCGACAGGACCGGACCGAAGATTTCTTCCTTAGCGATGGTCATCTCGTTGCTGACATCGGTGAAGATCGTCGGCCGGGCGTAGTAGCCCCGGTTGAAGCCTTCCGGCCGGCCGGGTCCGCCGACGGCGAGGGTCGCGCCCTCCTCGATGCCTTTCTCGATCAGGCCCTGCACCTTGTTGTACTGGGTTTCCGAAACCAGTGGTCCGATATGGCGGCCTTCCTCGCTGGGGTCGCCGACGGAGACCTTGTTGGCCGTGTCGATGGCGACTTGCACCGCCTCGTCATAGACCGACCGTTCGACGATCATGCGGGTCGGCGCGTTACAGCTTTGGCCGGTATTGTTGAAGCAATGGATGACGCCGCGCTTCACCGCCTTTTCGATATCCGCGTCGGCCAGCACGATGTTGGGCGATTTCCCGCCCAGCTCCAGCGTCACGCGTTTCACGGTATCCGCGGCGGTCTTGGTCACCGCCGTACCGGCCCGGGTGGAGCCGGTGAAGGACATCATGTCCACATCCGGATGCGAGGACAGCGCCTGACCGACCGTCGGCCCGTCGCCGTTCACCATGTTGAAGACACCGGCGGGGAAGCCCGCCTCGTCCATGAATTCCGCGAACAGAATAGAGGACATCGGCGCGATTTCCGACGGCTTCAGCACGGTGGTGCAGCCGGCGGCGATCGCCGGAACGACCTTCAGCGTCACCTGGTTCATCGGCCAGTTCCAGGGTGTGATCAGACCGCAGACGCCGATGGGTTCGAAGACGATGTGTTGCTCGGGCTTGTCCTCGCGGAAGGGGCGCTCGAAGGTGAAATTCTTCAGGCTGCGGATGAAGCCCTTGATATGACCGATGCCGGACGCGACCTGCGCCGCCTTGGACATGGAAATCGGCGCGCCCATCTCGCTAGTAATTGCGTCAGCCATGTCATCGGCCCGGCGCTCATAGACCGCCAGCAGGCTCTGCAGCAGTTCAAGCCGCTCTTCCCGGCTGCTCCAGCCCCAGCTTTCGAACGCGCGCTTCGCCGACGCGACCGCTTTGTCCACGTCGGCTTCCGACCCCATGGAAATCACCGCGAAGGGTTGCTCGTTCGCCGGGTTGATGACTTCCAGCTCGTTCGCCTCGACCGGCGCAACCCAGGCGCCGTCGATATAGAAATCGGTTTTTCTGATCATGTTTCACCCTACTGCCGGTCTGTTGCCGGCCCGGTTGCGTTTGCCGCGGCGTGCCCGCCGCCTGGGCGCGCATAATGTCATAGGCACCGGCGGTGAAAAGCGGAATCTGCAACCGCCGGGACGCTATTTTCGAAGGTCCGAGGGGGAGCGCCCATAGCGCGATTTGAAAGCCTGGGAAAAATGCGCGGAACCGGAGAATCCAGCCGCCTGGGCCACTTCGGTGACACTGAGGGTCGATTGCTGCAACAGATTCTCCGCCTTCTCCAGGCGCAGATCGCGGTAGAAGGCCATGGTGCTGACGCCGAGCTTTTCGCCGAACAGCCGGTTCAATTGCCTGACACCCAGACCCGACAAGGTCGAGAGCTGCCGCAGGGTCAGCGGATCGGCGATATGGCCTTCCATGATCTCGATGGTCTGAATGACCGGCCGGTTGGTCGTGCCGTAGCGTTCGACGAGACCCGCACGCTGCGGGCCGCCCGAGGGTCGCACTTCCGTATGCATGAACCAGTCGCTGACCCGGCGCGCGAAGTCCGCGCCGTGATGCTTGGTGATCAGCGCATGCATCATGTCCAGGGGCGCGGTTCCGCCCGCGCAGGTGATGCGGTCCCTGTCCATCACGAAGAGACTGCGCGCCAGCATCAGATCCGGATAAAGCTCGCCCAGCGAGGGCGCGTGTTCCCAATGCACCGTCATCCGGCGGCCGGCCATGACATCCGCGCGCGCCAGGATCACGGGTCCGCCAGAAACGCCGCCAAGCGGCACGCCCCGGCGGGACATGGTGCGCAGCCACTGGAACACGTGCAGCCCCTTGTAGCGAACGGGGTCTCCACCGGCGACGACCAGCAGCAGATCCAGATCGACGCGGTCGCCGACGCGGAGCGTTCCGTCGACCGTCGCCCCGCTGGAACTGACCGCATGATCGCCGGATGCCGGGATATGGTCGAATTCGTACAGCGTCCGTTCCGCCAGCAGGTTCGCCGCGCGCAGCGGCTCAATCGCCGCGGCGTAGGACATCAACGCGAACCCGTCGATCATCAGGAATCCGACGCGAAAGGGCCGCCCGGCGTCCAGCAGGGACATGTCTGAGGAAATGACCATAAATGCAAAAAATCCGACTGTTTTCGGAAAGTCAACGGCGGCGATATGCCGTTCAGTTGAGGATCGTTTCAGAACTTGTTCCAGAACATGAGGGCGGGCATGGCCTATTCGGTATTTCGGATCCTGAAAGAGGGTCTGACCGGCAATAAGGGATGGAAACCGGCGTGGCGGGACCCGGACCCGAAGCCGCATTACGATGTCATCGTCATCGGCGGCGGCGGCCACGGCCTATCGACCGCTTATTATCTGTCCAACAAGTTCGGCATCACCAATGTCGCGGTTCTGGAAAAAGGGTATCTGGGCTCCGGCAATGTCGGGCGGAACACGACCATCATCCGGTCCAACTATCTGCTGCCGGGGAACGAACCCTTCTACGAACTCTCGCTGCAACTGTGGGAAGGGCTGGAACAGGACTTCAACTATAACGCCATGGTCTCCCAGCGCGGCGTCTTGAACCTGTGCCACAGCGACGCCCAGCGCGACGCCTTTGCCAGACGCGGCAACGCCATGCACATGGCCGGCGCCGACGCGGCCCTGCTGGACCAGGACGGCGTACGGGAGATGTGCCCATTCCTGGATTTCGACAATGCCCGCTTCCCGATCAAGGGCGGGCTGCTGCAGAAGCGCGGCGGGTCGGTCCGGCACGACGCGGTCGCCTGGGGCTATGCCCGCGGCGCGGACCGTTGCGGCGTCGATATCATCCAGAATTGCGAAGTCACGGGCTTCATCATGGAGAACGGGGTCTGCAAGGGCGTGGAAACATCGAAAGGGCAGATCCGCGCCAACAAGATCGCCTCCTGCGCGGCGGGCTCTTCCAGCCGGGTGATGAGCATGGCGGGTCTGCGCCTGCCGATTGAAAGCCACGTGCTTCAGGCTTTCGTGTCGGAAGGTCTGAAGCCGGTCATCCCGGGCGTCATCACCTTCGGGGCGGGGCATTTCTATATTTCGCAATCCGACAAGGGCGGGTTGGTCTTCGGGGGCGACATCGACGGCTATAACACCTACGCCCAGCGCGGCAATCTGCCGGTGGTGGAAGATGTCTGCGAAGGCGGAATGGCGCTGATGCCGATGATCGGGCGCGCCCGCATGGTGCGGATGTGGGGCGGGGTCATGGATATGTCGATGGACGGATCCCCCTTCATCGACAAGACGCCGGTAGAGGGCCTCTATTTCAACGGCGGCTGGTGCTATGGCGGCTTCAAGGCGACGCCGGCCTCCGGCTATTGCTATGCCCACCTGCTCGCCACCGACGAGCCGCACCCCGTGGCCACCGAATTCCGGCTGGACCGCTACCGGCGCGGCCACATGATCGACGAAAAGGGCGCCGGCGCCCAACCGAACCTGCACTAAGGATTGGACAGACCATGCTGATCGATCATCCCCTTCTGGGCCCGAGAGACGCGGCGGAGTTCGTCTGCCTGGGCGACGCTTCGCTGATCGACCGTCCCGACTGGCAGGCTGAAGACGCCGCGGACAGGTTCCACGACTATCTCTACCTGCGCGACAATCCGGCGGGCGAGCATCGCGAATTGTGGTTCCACGAACAGGGGGACCGATCCTGGCTGGTGGTGACCCGGGACACCCTGACCCATGAAGTGAAGAAAGTGGAACTGGCCCGCGACGTGGCCGTGGCGCGGGGGCGCGACCGATGAGCGGCAGAAGACTTCCGGCCGGCGGGCTGATCGACCGGGACCGGTCCCTGGAGTTTTCCTTCAACGGCAAGACCATGACGGGCTGCGGCGGCGACACGCTGGCGTCCGCCCTGTTGGCCAATGGCCGGACGCTGGTCGGACGGTCCTTCAAATATCACCGGCCGCGCGGCATCTTCTCGGCGGGACCGGAAGAACCCAACGCGCTGATGGAACTGCGCAACGGGGCGCACCGGGAGCCCAATACGCGCGCCACCGTGACCGAGCTGTTCGACGGGCTGGAAGCATCGAGCCAGAACCACCGCGGGTCGCTTGAATACGACCTTCTGGAAATCAACGACCTGCTGTCGCCGTTCCTGGGCGCGGGCTTCTACTACAAAACCTTCATGTGGCCGAAAGGGTTCTGGGAGAAGCTATACGAACCGACAATCCGCTCGGCGGCGGGCCTGGGCAGGCTGTCCGGCCAGGAAGACCCGGACAAGTACGACAAGGGTTTCCTTCACTGCGATATCCTGATCATCGGGGCGGGTCCCGCCGGCCTGCACGCCGCGCTGACCGCGGCGCGCGCCGGTGCGCGGATCGTCCTGGCCGACGAGGATTTCCTTCCGGGCGGCCGCCTGAACATGGAAACCCACGCCGTAGACGGCATGCCCGGCGCGGATTGGGCGGCAGGTGCGGCGGCGGAACTGGCGTCCATGGACAATGTGCGTTTCATGACCCGGACCACCGTCTATGGGGCGTTCGACCATGGGATCTACGGGGCGCTGGAACGCAAGACCGACCACCTGAAATCCAGCGGCGGCAAGCCACGCCAGGTGTTGTGGCGGATCTATTCAAAGCGCGCGCTGCTCTGCGCCGGGGCCACCGAGCGGCCGATCGCCTTTGGCAATAACGACCGCCCCGGCGTGATGCTGGCGGGCGCGGTGCGCGCTTATGCCAACCGTTGGGGCGTGGCGGCTGGGTCGCAGGTCGCCGTCTTCACGAACAACGACGACGGCTGGCGCACGGCGACGGATCTGGCCGCCGCGGGGGCCGAGGTCACCGCCATCGTCGACAGCCGCGCCATCGACGCGCCCGCCGATGCGCCGCAGGGGGCCGAGGTCTTCATGGGCGGCGCGGTCGCGGAGGTTCACGGCCGCCTGGGCGTCCATGGCGTGAAACTGACAACCGGGCGGACCTTGCAGGCCGATTGCCTGGCCGTCTCCGGCGGCTGGAGTCCCAACGTCCACCTGACCTGCCATCAGCGCGGCCGCCCGGTTTGGCGCGACGACATCGCCGGTTTCGTTCCGGGGGAGGATCTGCCGGTCGGCATGACGGTCGCGGGCGCGGGCAACGGGGCGCTGTCCCTGGCCGCCGCCTTGGGCGACAGTCACAGGGCCATCTCCTCCATCCTGACCGGCCTTGGTCTGACCCCGTCGGGCGAGACGCCCGCGGCGGATGATGAAAACTGCGCGACCAGCGCGTTCTGGCACGTGAAGGACGGCGGCAAGCGCGCCTGGGTCGATCTGCAGAACGACGTGACGACCAAGGATGTCGTGATTTCTCATCGTGAGGGTTTCCGCAGCGTCGAACACCTGAAACGCTACACGACCCTGGGAATGGCGACCGACCAGGGTAAGACATCCAACATCCTGGGCCTTGCCCTGATGGCGGAACAGACCGGCAGGACCATCGAGCAGACCGGCACCACGATATTCCGCCCACCCTATACGCCGGTGCCCATCGGTGCGCTTGCCGGACGGTCGCGCGGCAAGGATTTCCGCCCCACCCGGCTGACGCCGAGCCACCAGTGGGCGGAGGAACAGGGAGCGGTCTTCGTCGAGGCGGGCGCCTGGCTGCGCGCGCAATGGTTCCCCAAACCGGGCGAAACGCATTGGCGGCAAAGCGTCGACCGCGAGGTCCGGCAGACCCGCGCGTCGGTCGGCATCTGCGATGTCACAACGCTGGGCAAGATCGATATACAGGGCCGCGACGCCGCTGAATTCCTCAACCGGGTCTATGCCAATGGTTTCGCCAAGCTGGCGGTCGGTAAGGTCCGATACGGCCTGATGCTGCGGGAAGACGGCATGGTGATGGATGACGGGACGACCGCGCGCCTGTCGGAAAACCATTATGTGATGACGACGACGACGGCGAACGCGGTCTCCGTCTTCCGGCACCTGGAATTCTGCCGGCAGTGCCTGTGGCCGGGCCTGGACGTTCATCTGATCAGCCAGACGGATCAATGGGCGCAGTTCGCAGTGGCCGGCCCGAACGCCCGCAAGCTTCTGCAAAAGCTGGTGGATGCGGAACACGACATTTCCAACGACGCCTTTCCCTTCATGGCCTGCGCGGAATTGACGGTGTGCGGCGGCAAGCCGGCGCGCCTGTTCCGAATCTCGTTTTCCGGAGAGCTTGCCTATGAAATCGCCGTCCCGGCGCGCTATGGGGATTCCATGATCCGGGTGCTGATGGCGGCGGGCGAGGCATTCGACGCCGTCGCCTACGGCACCGAAGCGCTTGGCGTGATGCGGATCGAAAAGGGCCATGCGGCGGGGAACGAGTTGAACGGACAGACGACCGCGCGCGATCTGAGCATGGGCCGCTTGGTGTCGAAGAAAAAGGACTGTATCGGCAACACGCTGTCCGAGCGGCCGGCGCTGAACCGGGAAGACGGATTGACCCTGGTCGGTTTCAAGCCCGTCGAGCCCGGCGTCGATCTGGTCGCCGGGGCGCACTTCGTCGCCAAAGGCGCAGCGCAGACCCTGGAGAATGACGAAGGCTGGATGACGTCAGTCTGTTATTCGCCCAGCTTGGAAAGCTCCATCGGCCTGGGTTTCATCAAGCGGGGTCAGGAGAGGCTCGGCGAGATCGTGACCGCGGCCGACCCCTTGCGCGGCAACACGGCGGATGTGGAGATCGTCTCGCCGCATTTCCTCGATCCGGAAGGAGACCGCCTCCGTGCCTGATTTCACCCTGGAAGCAAAACCCCAACTCGGCGGTTTCTCGCTGACCCTTTCGGAAACCGAACTGGCCGAGGTCCGCGGCAAGGCGCTGATTTCCATCGCCGTCCCACTGGGCGGCGACACGGCCCTGGCCGAAGCCATGGAGGGCGCGTTGGGCGTTGCTGTGCCCGCACCGGGCAAGACGGCGCTTTCCACCGCCGACGGGTTGCGCCTGCTGCGCCTTCAGCAGGATATGCTGTTCGCGCTCTTCAACCATCAGGGCGACAGGCCCGTCGAGGCGGTATCCGGCCGGTTGGGCGAGGCCGCCTACTATACCGACCAAAGCGACAGTTGGTGCCTGCTGCGCCTGCGCGGTCCACTCGCCCGCGCCGCTTTGGAGCGGATTTGCCCGCTGGACCTGCACGACAGCGCATTTGCCGGCGGCGATGTCGCGCGCACGACGATGGAGCATCTGGGCGCGGTCATCCTGCGCGAAAGCGCCGGCAGCTATCTGTTGATGTCCGCCGCATCCTCCGCCCGTTCTTTCCTGCATGCGGTGGAAACCTCCCTGAAGAACGTGGCATAAGCAGGGACGGGCGACGCCCGGTTGCGTCTTAAAGACGTCACAGGTAGAGGGTAGGGTTCCATCGTGTCCGCAGACGGAGGTTCCCGCATGCTGCCCTCAGCTTTTCTTTCGGCTTTCGCCCGTACCGCCGCTTTCGCAGCCGCCATCGCCGGATGGGCGTTCCTTGCGCCGGCCGGCGCCTTTGCCGCGGACGGATCGGTTTCACTGGAACTGAACAAGCTGGAGCCGCAGGAAGCGGGTTGCCGGGCCTACATCTTGTTGCAGAACGGCACGCAGTCGACTTTTGAGGAACTGCGCCTGGATATCGCTGTTTTCGACGGCGACGGCATCGTCTCGAAACGTTTGGCGGTCGAAGCCGCGCCGCTGCCGGTCGGCAAGACCAGCCTGAAACTCTTCACCATGACCGGGGTCGCCTGCGACAATGTGGGCCGGATGCTGTTGAACAACGTTCTGTCCTGCATCGACCAAAGCGGCGAACGCGGCGACTGCGTCGCGGCGCTGGAAGTCTCTACCCGGACAACGGCTGAGTTCATTAAATAGGATGCGGCGGGCCCGGCCGGGCCCGGCGCAGCCGCGTGCCGCGTTATGACCGAGCGGAAGGAAACACTGGGCGTCTCGCAGGCCTACGACCTTTGGGCGGAGGATTATGACGCCTTCGACAATCCGATGCTCTTCATGGCGGACCGCGCCCTTCGGCAGGCCTTGAGCCGCCGGCGGCCCGGCTCGGTTTTTGAGTTCGGCTGCGGAACCGGGCGCAACCTCGCCCTCTGCAATGCCTACGGCGCGACCCGGCTGGCCGGATGCGACATCTCCGGCGGGATGCTGAGCAAGGCCGCCGAAAGACCCGAAGCCGCCGCCTGGACCTTGATCCGGTCCGATATCGCATCGGCCGCGGGCCGGATCGACGGACCGTTCGACCTGCTCCTGTTCTGTCTGTGTCTGGAGCATGTTCAGGACCTGGAGGCGGCATTCGCAGCCGCCGCCCGGCTGCTCGCCCGGGACGGCGACCTGGCGGTGTTCGAAATCCATCCCGCGTTCAGCGCCTCCGGGGCCGGCGCGCATTTCGTCCGCGATGAGGTGGAGATTCACATGCCGACCTTCACGCATGAAGCCGCCGCCTATCGGGCCGCTGCGGAGAAAGCCGGCCTTCACCTGACCCGCCGGACCGACTGGACGCCCGCCATGACATCCGAACCGCTGCCCGAGAAAATCGCCAGACGGAGCGCGGATGCGCCGCTGCTGCTGGAACTGTCGTTCCGCCGCCCGACGGCATAGAAAATCCACACCCGCCTGAACAATCGTCTATGCAGCCGGGCCGCGGCATACTACATCCCAGGACGAAGCCGATCTGACCGGGAAGCACGTGCCATGGAACTCTATGCAGTCCGTATTTTCGTGAAAGAATGGGAGGCCGCCTGCGCCTTCTACGGTGAAGTGCTGGGTCTGCCGGAACGGTTTCGCAGCGACGAGGTGGGATGGGCGGAGTTCGATGTCGGCGGGGCCTGCCTGGGCATCGAACGCGTCGATCCGGGGGATGCGGAGGGCGCCGCCCTGGTCGGCCGCTTCGCGGGCGTCTCGCTCAAGGTAGACGACATCGACGCCACGCACCACGCCCTTGTCCAACGCGGCGTTTCCTTCACCGCCCCGCCGGAGAAACAGGCCTGGGGCGGTTCCCTGGCGCATTTCAAGGACCCGGACGGAAACGTGCTAACGCTTCTGGGCTAACCGGACAGACCGCGCCGGACCGGCTCCACGCGTTGCAGCCGCGCTGCGCAATCGCGCCGCTATCCAATGAACATTTCGAAGGAAAAGAGCGCCGCCCCACGGGAGAGAGAACCGTTGCTCTCTCAAATATGTGCGGCGGCAACCTGCCGATAAAACCGCACTCCCGCATCACTCAAAGAGTGTGGTGCCCAAGTAGTATTTTGAAAACCCAGCGACCTCGAACCTACCTAAAGGCTAGTAATACTATCGGAGCAAAACAGTGCCTCCGTAGTACTGCCTCGCTTTGACGCATCCCCTGCGAGCATGCTGGCTCTATCGAGCTGAAGATACCAGTTGAAGTTCGAGTAAAGCTCACGGATCGACGCGTGATCGGCATTGGTAACAACAACATAGGCACCACGCTCAATGGCCGCGACAACACAGTCATGGAGCCGCACCTGGTCGCACCAACTGAATATTTTCTCGTTGTACTTCAGAAATCCGTTGAGATTGTGCTGGACTGTATACGGGGGATCTACAAAGACAAAATCTCCCTCACCGCATTCTGAGAGCGTGTCTTCAAAATCACAGCACCTAATGTTAGTATTCTGTAAACGTTTGGCAGCAGTTTCAAAATCATCATGTTCAAAAACTACCGAATTCTTGGTTCCTAGTGGTACATTGAACTCACCCCGAAGATTCACGCGATATAGACCATTCCAGCAGGTGCGATTCAGATAGAGAAACCATCCTGCGCGGCTAAGCGGATCCTCTGGCTTTAGTGACCTCTGTTTGTAGTAATACTCCTTGGAGTGGCTATTGTGGTGCGTTCTCATCAACGCGAACAATGCTTGGGGATGATCCCGAAGCTGACAATAAAAGTTGATTAAGTCTTCATTGAGATCAGAAACCAATGATGATGGCGGATCCAAATGGAAGAATACCGCAGCGCTTCCTAGAAATGGCTCCACATATCTTGAGTATTTTTCTGGCTTGGGCATGTGAGACGATGACACAAGCCATCTCTTCCCACCGGCCCACTTCAAGAGCGGACTAACCAACCCCCAACTCCTCGTCTAACTTGGAAGCTAGTTCAACACGAAGCCAATCGAGAAAATCCAAATCATCATCGTTGAATGTTCTCATCTTGCTTGGGTGCGCCGCAATTTTTCGCAGATCATTGAACTTGTAGACCCAGTCGAGATAGTACTTCTTCCCCTTTTCCCCCTGCATGGGTAACGAGAAGATAGGCTCAAAGTAAGCCCAATTGTTCTTCTGTTTGAGGATGTCCGGAAGATCAATGATGTCTAAATATGCCCACTTTGGTTTTCGCCGATCTGCAGAGTCATCTTGCTGCTTCTTATAGGCGTTTTCACGGATCCTGCGATGCTCAATTCCTACTTCCCAGAACACCGGATCGCCTGAATCTAGCTGCTTTTTGCCATGTACGCGCTCAAGTGTCGCAATAACCGTATCGACCATTTTTTCGGATAGCTGCATCACAAATGATCGCGCTTCTTCGACGCGTTCAGATTCCGTTCGCGCTGTCCAATCCAGAAAATCGTCAGGCCCGAAATCACTATCCGAATCGTGGATCAAGCTAAATAGTTTATAGAGGTACTCTTTCGGTCCTCCAGAACCAAATTTGACTGCAAACGCATCTTTTAGCTCTTGATCCGTTGAATTACCTGAAAAGTTGAAAATAGGTTTAGCAATACTTACAATCTCTGCGCTAAATTTGTCCGGCTTCATCATTACGAAGTCCAGACCTCTCTTATGTGTGAGATACCGAACAATTTCAGCTATAAGCATTAGGTGTGCACGAACGCCGGGATTATAGCAGAGATATGCCGATTTTCCCGCCTCCCACCGATCTTGCGCTGCTTCTCGAAGAGTATCGAAGTAACCATTGAGGATAATCCGAGCCCTTTCGATTGTCTTAGCGTCCGTGGAAGCGCTTAGGGATCCTCTTATGATTGCTCCGTGCGCCACTCGCCCAAGAAGTTCGGAGGCATTCAGGCCATTGACGGCTTCAGAAATTGTAAGGCTTTGAAGTGGCTCAGGGGGCACGCCATGTTGCGCAAAACGCCTGAAGAAAGGCCCCGTTTTGTCAGTGTTGAGTGCACGAATAATAGCCGATGCTAGCGCTGACAGGGCGGTCTTTGGATTAGAGTCGCCCAACTTCAAATCTGCCAGCAAACTTGTTAGGAGACTTTTCGGGACACTCTTTTGTTCATGGTTGATTGTAACAAAAAGGTCCGCTTCCTTTCGAGTCTCCATGTCCTCAAACGCAAGCACAAAAAGGCTTTGGTCAAGAAACTCATCATCAAGCCTTGAGTATCCATAAAGACGGTGCTGACCGTCGATGATCCAAGCAGAACGATATACCGATGGTAGGGTAAGCCAACCAAATTTTATATTGGGATCTGTATTCTCCTTGTTTGAGAGTGCCGCCCAACGAGGCTTATTCGTGAAATTCACTAGGATGTTCGTGGGAAAATAACCTCCATTCCGGATGAATTTTTCTATCGCTTTAATCCGTGGTGACGAGAGCATTCTTTGGTATGCAGGTTTTCCATCAGGGTGGTTTAGAGCTTGGTGGTTGATGAAAGCAATACGCATGAGACTACGCGGGGTGGACACGAAGCTGTAGAAAGTCTCACCGCCTATCTTTCCTTTGATCGCTGGAATTGTTACAGCGCCCAAACCTTCAACTTTTTGCCCCTTCAAAAACTCGCCGAGGATCTGGAATTTCCCAGCAGGCCCCATGTGCTTGATGAAAGCTTCAAAATACTGCAGCTCGTTTTCAGTAATGATAACGATGTTACCTGCTACAGCTCTTTCAACATCCGTTTCCGACCAAATGATGTTGTTCGTCGCATAAACCCAAATCAGCTTTGGTCTCGGTTTTCCTGCGTACATCTTGTTAACAGAAGTACGGATAAAGTTCTGAAGCGAAATCGTTTCTTGGATATCTCTCTGTAAACTGCGACGCCCGCGATCCTCGCGTGACTTGCATTCCACGACAAAGACGGTTTCTTCATCTGCGGCAAACACATCAATCTGCTTTGAACCCTTTGACCCATCGTGCCGCAAGAATGAAATCTTGAAGTTGCTGCCATTCAGCGCCGTGTAGCCCATCTTAAAAAGTAGGCACCACACCCTGTCCTCCAACCAAGCATCGTGGGTCTTTGGTCTTTTGAGACGACTCTTCCTTTTTCCCGGCTTGTGAAGCTCCCAGCCCTTGCCTTCGTACTCTGGCACATCGACGGGATGAACACTCAGAAACCTGAGAAACCTACTCCTGATACGATGCTCTTTTTCCAGCCCCTTGCGGTCAGCAAGCAGTGGAGAAATTAGTTCGTCAGGGTTTGTCAGCGGAGCTAGCTTTTCGTCAGTCAAAATTACCCCCGAATATCTAACCTAACGGGAATACCCTGATTCTTTTTCTTCTGAAAATAGTATCTATGCCCGCGCGAGGAGGCCGCACCCAAACTTAGGCATAAAGGTGTACGTAGAGGGGGCACATCTCTCGAGGGCGCCCATTCAAGCTACCGTTTTTGTTATATTCTTGAAGCTTGGTGCCCAGGAGAAGACTCGAACTTCCACGGCCTTGCGGCCACAGGTACCTGAAACCTGCGCGTCTACCAATTCCGCCACCTGGGCAGGGCGAGCCCGGTGTATCTGCGACCCGGCGGCGAATGTCAACACCGAAGAATGCCCTTCATCCAACTCCAGGCGTTGGCGGCCCGGATCGATTGCGATATATCAGCCGAATGCATGCGGTTCGCGGCCCTTCAACGGGCGCAGGGACCGGGAAATGCGCGGCTTAGGACGGGGGACACAGGCATGGCGTTGCCACGATTGGTCACGGTGGTCGGCGGGTCCGGCTTTATCGGCCGGCAGATTGTGCAGGAACTGGCGCGGCTGGGCGTGAAGGTGCGGGTCGCCGTGCGCGATCCGGAACGCGCCCTGGACCTGAAGCCCCTGGGCGATGTCGGGCAGATCACCCCGATCCAGGCCAATATCCGCAACGCCGACTCGCTGCGGGCGGCGGTGCGCGGCGCGGACGCGGTCGTCAATCTGGTCGGCATTCTGGCCGAAGGCGGCAAACAGACGTTCGAGGCGGTGCAGGCGCAAGGCCCGGGTCTGCTGGCAGCCGCCGCGGCGCAGGAAGGGGTCGCCGCCTTTGTCCATATTTCCGCAATCGGCGCATCGGCGGACTCCAAGTCCGTCTACGCCAGAACCAAGGCCGCCGGCGAAAAGGCGGTGCTGTCCGCGTTTCCCGACGCGGCAATCCTGCGGCCCAGCGTGGTCTTCGGCCCCCGCGACGATTTCTTCAACCGGTTCGCGGAACTGGCCCGCACGGCCCCGGCGCTGCCGCTGATCGGCGGCGGCAAGGCCCGGTTTCAGCCGGTCTATGTGGGCGACGTGGCGCAGGCCGCCGTCCAAGCCCTGACCCGGCCCGAAGCCAGGGGAAAGACCTATGAGCTGGGCGGACCGCAGATTTTCACCTTCAAGGACCTAATGCAGCTTGTCCTGAAGGAAACCGGCCAGCGCGCGCTGCTGCTGCCGCTGCCCTTCGCCGTCGCCTCGCTGATGGGGGCGGTGATGGGCCTGCTGCCGAAACCGCCGCTGACCACCGATCAGGTGACCCTACTGAAATCGGACAATGTCGCCGGCGGCAACTTCCCGGGGTTGCAGCGGCTGGGCGTTACGCCGACGGCGGCCAACGCGGTATTGCCGGGCTATATGGATATATATCGCAAGGGCGGCCGGTTCAACGAGCAGTCCCGGACTTAACGATCCGGGGCAAGGCCCCTCCGTTCGTACCCAGTCACACCATTGCGCGCCGCCGGTGCGGCCCTAACCGCGCCATTTTACTTTGGTGCGGCCCTAACCGCGCCATTTTACTTTGGTGCGGCCCTAACCGCACCAGGCGTCCGGGAAGGCCGGAATGCCGAAATACACCGCCAGCAACAGCGCGCCGCCGAGCAGGATGCGGTAAATGACGAAGGGGCCGAAACCCGACCGCTTCAACCATTGCATCATGACGGCAATGGCCAGCAGACCGGCGACAAAGGACATGGAAGCGGCCAGCACCACGTCCGATCCGACCCGCAGGTCGCCCTGTTCCCACATCTCCAGGCCGGTCAGCGCGCCGGCGGCGATGATGGTGGGAATGGAGAGCAGCATGGAGAAGCGCGCCGCCTCCGCCCGCTCCAACCCCATGAAACGTCCCGCGGTCATGGTGATGCCGGACCGGCTGGTTCCCGGAATCAGGGCCAGCACCTGGGCCAGGCCGATCACCAAAGCGGCCGGCACGCCGAGATGCTCCAACCGCCACACCGTCATGCCGACCTTGTCTGCGATCCAAAGCAGAATGCCGAAGCCGAAAGTCGCCCAGGCGATCAGTTCGATATTGCGGAGGCCGAAGGCGACATAGTCCTTGGCCAGAAAACCCACGATCACAATCGGCACGGTGCCCAGCACGACATTGATCAGGATCCGCGTTTGCGGACCGCCGCGCCCCGTGACCAACCGGCCCAGGCCGACGATCATCATCCACATGTCGCGCCAGAAGTACAGCATCACGGCAAACAGCGTTCCGACATGCACGGCGACATCGATGGCCAATCCCTGATCCGGCCAGCACAGGAAGCGGCCCGTCAGCACAAGATGGCCGGAGGAACTGATCGGGAGAAACTCCGTCAAGCCCTGCACTAGCGCCAGAATGACCATCTGATAAAGCGCCACGCGCCTGCCCCCAATCCGTTCCGTCCAGATCCCGCCACCGCTAAACGGAAGCGCCCGACGCTTTCCCGGCCGGCCGGGTAGGCGCCGGGCTACCGCATCGGCAAGGACCGTCCCAATGTTTCCAAGTAACAGCGACCAGCTTCAATGGGTATCCTGAATCGATTGCGGTGCAAACCCGGGCTTGCCCTCCAGATAGTTCCATTTTGGTATTATTTTGTATCGGAACATTTATCGGTGGGCGGATCCGTGGTATTCTGACACAACCCTGCACAGATTTAGTTATCATATGTTTACTAAATAAGACTTTTTGCTGGCGTGGCCTAACCGCCCTGTGTATAGAGGCGATCCTTTTCGGGATAGCCCCCGAAAGCGGCAACGTAAACGAACGCGCCACGCATCCGAATACGCCTAATGGGAGGGCCAACGCCATGACGACGAAGCAGATGCTGCAATTCGTCACCCGCGCACAGCAGACGCCTGAAAAGCGGGCCGTGAGCGAGCGGCGCGTCGATTTCGACGAGATCTATAATCAGTACAAGCCGGATGCCGCCGCCGATCAGGCCGGCCGCTGTTCGCAATGCGGCGTGCCGTTCTGCCAGATCCATTGTCCGCTGCAGAACAACATCCCGGACTGGCTGATGCTGACGGCGGAAGGGCGGCTGGAGGAAGCCTATGAGGTTTCCAGCGCAACCAACACCTTCCCGGAAGTATGCGGCCGGATCTGTCCGCAGGACCGCCTTTGCGAGGGCAACTGCGTCATCGAACAGTCGGGCCACGGGACGGTCACCATCGGGTCGGTGGAAAAATACATCACCGACACCGCCTGGGAGGAAGGCTGGGTGAAACCCATCCGGGCCAAGCGGGAGCGCCGGGAATCCATCGGCATCATCGGCGCAGGCCCCGGCGGGCTGGCGGCGGCCGAGCGGCTGCGCCGCCGCGGTTATCAAGTCCATGTCTATGACCGCTACGACCGGGTCGGCGGCCTGATGATCTACGGCATTCCGAATTTCAAGCTGGAAAAGGACGTGGTGCAGCGGCGGACCGCCTGGCTGGAAGAGGGCGGCGTGCAGTTTCATCTGAACTGCAATGTGGGTGAGGATGTCAGCTTCGCGGAGTTGCGCGACAAGCACGACGCCGTGCTGATCGCCACCGGAGTCTACAAGGCGCGGGAAATGCAGGTGCCGGGCCGCGGGCTGGGGAATGTCATCCCCGCGATGGACTATCTGACCGCCAGCAACCGGACGGGTCTTGGCGACAGCGTGGCCGCGGTCGAAGACGGCACGCTGGACGCCAAGGGCAAGAACATCGTCGTGGTCGGCGGCGGCGACACGGCGATGGATTGTGTGCGCACCGCCGTTCGGCAGGGCGCGAACACGGTGAAATGTCTCTACCGGCGCGACCGGATCAACATGCCGGGCTCGCAGCGCGAGGTGCAGAACGCCGAGGAGGAAGGCGTCGAGTTCGTCTGGCTGTCGGCGCCGGAAGCCTTTGTCGGGGACGACACTGTGACCGGCGTGCGGGCGGTGCAAATGCGCCTGGGCCGCCCGGACGCAACCGGACGCCGGACGCCGAAACCGATTGAAGGCAGCGCCGAAGTACACGAGTGCGACCTGGCCATCCTGGCCCTGGGTTTCGATCCGGAAGATCTACCAACCCTGTATGGGGAGCCCGATCTGCCGGTGACCCGCTGGGGCACCGTGCGCATCGACCACACAACGAAGATGACCGCGCTGGACGGCGTTTTCGCGGCGGGCGACATCGTCCGCGGGGCCAGCCTTGTCGTCTGGGCGATCCGCGACGGCCGCGACGCCGCGGACAAGATCCACGAATTCATCGACGCCAAGGGTCGCCTGGCCGCCGCCGCGGAATAGCCGCAGCCGACCGCGAACAAGCCTTTTCCATACCTAGCCGAAAGCACGTCATCATGACCGACAGACAGAGCGACGCCACCACTTGGGTTGAGGACTATCGCCGGAACGCCGAGCGCCTGGCGACGGAAGGCATGTATCTGCCGCAGACCGAAACCTCCGCCTGCGGGGTCGGCCTGGTCGCTTCCATCGACGGCACGCCGCGCCGCGACGTCGTCGACGCCGGGATCGAAGCCCTGCGCGCCTTGTGGCACCGGGGCGCGGTCGACGCCGACGGTAAGACCGGCGACGGGACCGGCATCCACCTTCAGATCCCGCAGGAATTCTTCAAGCGCCATGTCCGCCGCACCGGCCATGAGGTGGGCGACGGGCTGCTGGCGGTGGGCATGGTGTTTCTGCCGCGGACCGACCTTGCGGCGCAGGAGCGCGTGCGGCAGATCGTGGAGTCCGAGATCATCCGCCGCGGCCACCGGATCTATGGCTGGCGTCAGGTGCCGGTCGATATCGCCGTCATCGGCGACAAGGCCAACGCGACCCGCCCGGAAATCGAACAGATCATGGTGGAGAATGCGCGTGAGGTCAGCGACGAAGCGTTCGAGGCGGACCTTTTCGTCATCCGCCGCCGGATCGAAAAGGCGCTGCTGTCCGAAAACGTTTCCGACGCCTATATCTGCACGCTGAGCTGCCGGTCCATCATCTATAAAGGGCTGTTCCTGGCCGAACAGTTGACGTCCTTCTATCCGGACCTGTTGGATGAATTGTTCGTCTCCAACTTCGCGATCTATCACCAGCGCTATTCGACCAACACCTTCCCCGCCTGGCCGCTGGCCCAGCCGTTCCGCGTGCTGGCCCACAATGGGGAAATCAACACCCTGCTGGGCAATGTGAATTGGATGAAGAGCCACGAGATCCGGTTCGACGATCCGATCTTCGGGGACAATGTCGAGGACATCAAACCGATCATCCAGCCCGGCAGTTCCGACTCCGCAGCCCTGGACGCCGTCTTCGAGACTTTGGTGCGCACCAAGCGCGACCTGCCGGAAGTGAAGTCGATGCTGATTCCGGAAGCCTGGGAAAAATCCGAAACCGTGCCGGCGCATCACCGCGACTATTATCAATACGCCAATGGTGTAATGGAGCCGTGGGACGGACCGGCGGCGATCTGCGGCTATGGCGGCCGCTGGGTTCTGGCGGCGTTGGACCGGAACGGCCTGCGGCCCATGCGGTTCGTGGTGACCGGCGACGGCCTGCTGGTCGTCGGCTCAGAAGTCGGCATGGTCAAGACGGACGAGAAGACGGTGATCGAGAAGGGCCGGATCGGACCGGGCGAAATGATCGCCGTGGACCTTAAGGAAGGCCGCCTGCTGCACGACACCGAACTGAAGGACCATGTCGCCGCAAAAGCGCCGTTCGGCGAATGGGTCAAGAACATCAAGACGCTGGATACGGACACCCCGGTGGACAGCGAGCCGGCCATGGACCGCGAGGCGCTGCGCGAGCGCATGGTCGCCTATGGCTGGTCGCTGGAGGATCTGGAATTGATCCTTCAGCCGATGGCCGAAACCGGAAAAGAAGCCACCGGCTCGATGGGAGACGACACGCCGCTGGCCGTGCTGTCCGATCATTACCGGGGCCTGCATCATTACTTCCGGCAGAATTTCAGCCAGGTGACCAACCCGCCCATCGATTCGCTGCGCGAACGGTCGGTGATGAGCCTGCGCACGCGGCTCGGCAATCTGGGGAATATCCTGGATCAGGACGCCAGCCAGCTTGAGATCCTGGAACTTGAAACGCCGTCGCTGACCAACGCGGACTATCAGCGCGTCCGTGCGTTCCTGGGCGGGTCCGCGACCGATATCGATTGCACCTTCGACGTCGCGAACGGATCGGCGGCGCTGCGGGACGCCATCTACCGGATCCAGCAGGAAGCCGAAGACGCCGTGCGCGGGGGCGCGATGCATGTCGTGCTGTCCGACGAAGCGGTCGGCAGCGGGCGCGCCGCGATCCCGATGATCTTGGCGACGGCCGCCGTCCACACGCATCTGGTAAACACCCAGCTGCGCACCTTTACCTCAATCGGGGTGCGGGCCGGCGAGTGCATGGACGTTCATTACTACGCCGTCCTGATCGGGGTGGGCGCCACCTGCGTGAACGCCTATCTGGCCGAACACAGCATCGCCGACCGGCACCGGCGGGGCCTGTTCGGCGACGTCTCGCTGGAGAAAGCGGTCGCCAACTATCAGCAGGCGGTTTCGGACGGTCTGTTGAAGATCATTTCCAAGATGGGAATCTCGATCATCAGTTCCTATCGCGGCGGCTACAATTTCGAAGCGGTCGGTCTTTCGCGCAGCCTGGTGAACGAATTCATGCCCGGCCTGCCGTCCCGGATTTCCGGTATCGGCCTGACCGGCATCCAGCGTCAGGTCGTCCGCCAGCACGGCCGCGCCTTCGAAGAGGATTTCACGGCCCTTCCCGTCGGCGGTTTCTATCGTTTCCGGCGCGGCGGGGAATCCCACGCCTGGGAAGGCGATCTGATCCATACCTTGCAGACGGCGGTCGCCGGCGACAGTTTCTCGATCTATCGGCGTTATGCGGAAGGCATCCGCAACCTGCCGCCGGTCAATATCCGCGACCTGATCGACTTCGACTATGACGGCGATCCCGCCCCGCTGGACGAGGTCGAATCCATCACCGAAATCCGCAAGCGGCTGGTCGCACCCGGCATTTCGCTGGGCGCGCTGTCGCCCATCGCGCACGAAACACTGTCCATCGCCATGAACCGGATCGGCGCCAAGTCGGATTCCGGCGAAGGCGGCGAAGACCCGGCGCGCTATACGCCGCGTCCGAACGGGGACAATGCGTCGAGCGCGATCAAGCAGGTCGCCTCCGGCCGGTTCGGCGTCACCGCCGAATATCTGAACAATTGTAAAGAGATCGAAATCAAGATGGCCCAGGGCGCGAAGCCCGGCGAAGGCGGACAGCTTCCGGGCTTCAAGGTTTCGAAACTGATCGCCAAACTGCGGCACTCCACCGAAGGCGTGACGCTGATCAGCCCGCCGCCGCACCACGATATCTATTCCATCGAAGATCTGGCGCAACTGATCTACGATCTGAAACAGATCAATCCCGACGCCAAGGTTTGCGTGAAGCTGGTCGCCCGGTCGGGAATCGGCACCATCGCCGCCGGCGTCGCCAAGGCGCATGCAGACGTGATCCTGATATCGGGCCATTCAGGCGGCACCGGGGCCAGCCCGCAGACCTCGATCAAATATGCGGGCCTGCCCTGGGAAATGGGCCTGTCGGAAGCGCATCAGGTCCTGACCCTGAACGGTCTGCGGCACCGGGTCCGGCTGCGCACCGACGGCGGCATCCGCACCGGGCGCGACGTGGTGATCGCCGCCATTCTGGGGGCGGAGGAATTCGGCCTGGGCACCGCCAGTCTGGTCGCCATGGGCTGCATCATGGTCCGCCAATGCCATTCCAACACCTGTCCGGTCGGCGTCTGCACCCAGGATCAGAGCCTGATCGACAAGTTCACCGGCTCGCCGGAAAAAGTCGTCAACCTGTTCAGCTTCGTCGCCGAGGAAGTCCGGGAGATCCTGGCGTCGCTGGGCGTGCGCTCGCTGATGGATGTGGTCGGCCGCACCGATCTTCTGGCCCAGGTCAGCCGGGGGGCGGAACATCTGGACGACCTGGACCTCAACCCGCTTCTGGTCCGCGCCGATACCGGCGGCAGCCCCGCCTACTGCACGACGGTGGGCCGGAACGAGGTGCCCGAAACGCTCGATGCGCAGATGATCGACGACGCGGAAGCACTCTTCCACGACGGCGAGAAGATGCAGCTTCAATACAATATCCGGAACACGCATCGGGCCATCGGGACCAAGATCAGTTCCAAGATCACCCGCCAGTTCGGGATGAAGGGGCTGGCCCCCGGGCACCTGCATGTCCGCATGCGCGGGTCCGCCGGCCAGTCCTTGGGCGCCTTCGCGGTTCAGGGCCTTAAGCTGGAAGTGCTGGGCGACGCCAACGACTATGTGGGCAAGGGCCTGTCGGGCGGCTCCATCGTGGTCCGCCCGATTACGGTGAGCCCGCTGGCCAGTCAGGAAAACACCATTGTCGGCAATACCGTCCTTTACGGTGCGACGGCCGGAACGCTCTATGCCTCCGGGCGCGCGGGCGAACGGTTCGCCGTGCGGAATTCGGGCGCGACGACCGTCGTCGAAGGCTGCGGCACGAACGGCTGCGAATATATGACCGGCGGCGTGGTCACCATCCTGGGCACGGTCGGCGACAATTTCGGGGCCGGCATGACCGGCGGCATGGCCTTCATCTACGACCGCGAGGGCGATCTGATGAACCGGCTCAACCCCGGAACGGTATCCGTCCACCGGCTGTCGACCGACTACTGGTCGGATTTCTGCCGCGGCCATATCGAAGACCACTACCGCGAAACGCACTCGGCCTGGGCCGACGGCCTGCTGGCGGACTGGGATCTGGCGCGCCAGCATTTCTGGCATGTGGTCCCGCACGAAATCCTCTCGAAACTGGATCATCCGGTCACTCTGGACGAACAGCAGGCGGTTCCGGCGGAGTAACCGCGCGGCGGGAAAGTTAACCCGACCGCACCCGGCGGTCCGCGACGGCGTTGCCGAGGGGCAAGCGGGGCGCTATACGGCTAGACATGCTGCTTCTGTATCATCTCTGGCTGTCGCCCTTCTGCCGCAAGGTCCGTCTGGTCCTGGGCGAGAAGAAGCTCGACTTCGACCTCAAGGTCCAGAAGACCTGGGAAAGGGACGACGCTTTTCTGGCGCTCAATCCGATGGGCGAGGTGCCGCTGCTGATCGACGAGGACGGTACGCGGGTCGTCGGCTCCCAACCGATCTGCGAATATCTGGACGAGATGTACGGCGACGCGCCCCTGATCGGTCAGGGTGCGGTCACCCGCGCAGAGGTCCGACGTCTGGTCGACTGGTTCGACCGCAAGTTCAACGAGGAAGTGACGGTCAATCTGGTCGACGAGAAGATCATGAAACGCTTCCTGGGCCATGGCGAACCGAACAGCCGGGCGATTCTGGCGGGCAGCCGCAATCTGCATACCCATCTTGCCTATATCGAATGGCTGGTGGACCGGCGAAGCTGGCTGGCGGGCGAGGATCTGAGCTTGGCGGACCTGACGGCGGCGGCGCACCTTTCCTGCGTCGATTATCTGGGCGACGTCCCCTGGGAGGAGCATCCCACCGCCAAGGACTGGTACGCGCGGGTCAAATCGCGTCCTTGTTTCCGGTCGATCCTGGCCGACCGCATCCCGGGCGCACCGCCGCCGCCCCACTACGCGGACCTCGATTTTTAAGATATCTCCATGGCGTCGCCGTGCGGGATGACGCCGCCGGCGGGACGAAATCCCTATTCGGGACCGCCCACATCATCGACCTGAACGTCCAGCCGCTCCAGATTGCGGCGCGCGGCTTCAGCGGCGGGCCGGCCTTCGTGAACCTGAAGCAATCGGATCCAGTCGGCGCGCGCGCCGGTCGCATCGTCCTGCAGGCGGCGGATCATGCCGCGCTCCAGCAAGGCTTCGGGGTGGTCCGGTTCCAGCAGCAGCGCACGGTCGGCATCCTCCAGCGCCAGGCCCAAAGCGTCCACATGGCGGTAGGCGCTGGCGCGCAGCGCCAGGATATCCGGCCGCGACGGGGCCAGGAACAACGCCTGGTTCAGATCGTCGATGGCTTCCCAATATTGAAACCGTTCGAACCGGGTAACCGCCCGGTCGGTCAGGATGTCCGGATTTACGGCGCTGAGTTCCAGGGCGCTGTTCTGCACCGCCAGGGCCTGGTCCAGATCGCCTTCCTGCTGCCACGCGACCCCGGCATGGGCCAGGATTTCCGCCACCACCGAGGGCGGCGTCGCGTCGGGCATGCCGCGCGCCAACCTTTCCAGCCGGCGCGCCGCTTCGGCATAGTGCCCCAGATTGAAAAGCGCCACGGCGGAACAGTGCAGCGCGGCGTCGCCGCCGCCGACATCCTGCCATTGCAGGCTTTGTTCGAACGCCTCTTCGGGCGCGCGCGCGGCAAGACTGAGACAGATTCGGTATTCGCGGTTTTCGAGAAAGTCGGGCTGCTGCTGCCCGACCGCCGCGGAGGGCGCGGCGGCGAACAAGACGCCGCAAATCATCGCCAGCCTGCTTGAAATTCCGCTCATCGACGCCATCCTCTCGACACCCGCGGCGACGCGGGCCGTGTCACAGATAAGGTGTATCGCCGCGATGGACAAAAAGTTCTTTTGCTTCGGACTAGGATATTCGGCGCTGGCGCTGGCGGAGATGCTGGCCGGGGAAGGCTGGGCGATCGCCGGCACCTGCCGCAGTCCGGAAAAGCGCGATGCGCTGACCGCCAAAGGATGGGACATCTCCCTGTTCGACGGCGTCGCCCCCATGGACAGGGCAGCCTTGTCAGGGGTGACGCACCTGCTCTCCTCAATCCCACCGGGCGAGGCCGGGGACTCGGTGCTCGCCCTGCATGAAGAGGATATCGCGGCGCTGTCCGGGCTCCATTGGGCCGGATATCTTTCGACCACGGGCGTCTATGGCGACCGGGAGGGCGGCTGGGTCGATGAAAGCTCTGACCTTCTGCCGACCGGACCGCGCGGAGAGCGCCGGAAGCGGGCGGAAACCGCCTGGTTCGCGCTTGGCGAACGGGCGGGCATCCCGGTCCACACCTTCCGGCTGGCCGGCATCTACGGACCCGGACGAAACGCGCTGGAGACGGTCCGCAAGGGCCGCGCGCAACGGATCGACAAGCCGGGGCAGGTCTTCAGCCGCATCCATCTGGACGATATCGTCGCCATCCTGCGCGCGTCCCTGGACCGTCCGAATGCAGGCGCGGCCTATAACTGCTGCGACGACAACCCGGCCCCGCCCGAACAGGTGATCGCCTATGCCTGCAATTTATTGGGGGTAGAGCCGCCGTCCCTGATTCCCTTTGACCAGGCGGACCTGTCGCCCATGGCGCGCAGTTTCTACCGCGACAACAAGCGCGTCTCCAACACGCGCATCAAGGAAGAGCTTGGCGTCGCCCTGCGCTGGCCCGATTACCGGGAGGCGCTGACACATCTGTTAGAGGCGTCAGCGTAGCGTAGATCGTTTGAGGGGCGCGGCCGGATCAGGCCGATCCCGCCTCCCCCACCAAACCATCCACCGCGACCGACAGCCGCTGAAGATCCGCGTCGGTCGACAGCCGGTGATCGCCGCCTTTGATCACCTCCGTCACCACGTCGGTCGAGCGGATCTGTGCCGGAATCTTAAGCACGTGATCCAGCGGCACCACCTCGTCGCTGTCGCCATGGACGATCCGCACGGGGCCGTCGAAGGGAACCGGACCACCGTCCAGCAGATTGTGCCGCGCCGATTCCTCGATCAGGGCCAGGGTGATCGGATAATCCTCGTCCGCATATTCCGACGGCCGGTCCCAAACCCCGTCCCGGTACAGGACGGCGCGACTCTCTTCGGACATGGCGGGCAGCATCAGCTTGGTCGGGAAGTCGGGCGCCGGGGCCAGCAGCAGCAGGCCCGCAACGCGTTCCGGCCTGACCCCCGCCAGCAGCAGCGCCATCCAGGCCCCCATGGAAGATCCCACGATCACCTGCGGCCCCTCGGTCACCCGGTCCAGAATGGCCAGCGCGTCGCCGAACCAAACGCCGATGGTTCCGTCGGCAAACCGGCCCGTGGACGCGCCGTGGCCCTGATAGTCGAAGCGCGTATAGGCGACCCCGCGTGCGGCGGCGTACGCATCCAGATAGGTCGCCTTGTTCCCGTTCATGTCGGAATGAAATCCACAGCAGAACAACACGCCGGGCCCACGCCCGGGGCGGTGACGATAGGCCAGGCGCACGCCATCCGGTAACTCCAAAAAAAGAACATCCTGTTGCAAAGTCATCTTCTCCCGGTTCAGCGAGACTTGCGGCGCGGCGAATTTTCCGGTCTATAGCGCTCATGACGGCAATTCACCAGAACCGGCGGCGAAGCGGCCGTCCGCCCATCCAATGAATGACGATCCCGCGCCGATTACAAAGACGGACCCAAACGCCCCAGGCATCCTGCAAGTACTGCCCAGCCTGATCACGGGCGGCGCGGAGCGCGGGGCCGTGGATGTGGCGATTGCGGCGAAAAAGGCCGGCATGCGGTCCTATGTCGTTTCAAGCGGCGGCCCCATGGTGCGGGAGCTGATGCGCGCGGGCGTTGAGCATTTCGAGCTTCCCGTCGACAGCAAGAACCTTGTCACGGTGTACCGGAACATCGGCCGTCTTGCGGAATTGGCGGAGCGGCTGGATGTGGACATACTGCACGCCAGAAGCCGGGCGCCGGCCTGGAGCGCCCTGAAAGCCGCGCGCCGGACCGGCCGGACGTTCCTGACCACCTTCCACGCCACCTACAATTTCAGCAATCCGCTGAAGAAACTCTATAATTCCGTAATGGTGCGGGGCGAGCGCGTGATCGCGATCAGCGAATTCATCCGCGACCACATGATTTCTCAGTACAAATTGGACTGGGCCCGGGTTCGGGTCGTTCACCGGGGTATCGACCTGGAGATTTTCAATCCCAAGAAAGTCTCCGCCGAACGCGTGATCAAACTGGCGACCGAATGGCGTCTGCCCGACGGCGTCCCCGTCATCCTGATGTCCGGCCGGTTGACCCGCTGGAAGGGGCAGATGCTGTTGCTGAAAGCCCTGCCCGAACTGCAGGACCTGCAATTCCGTTGTTTGCTGGTCGGGTCCGATCAGGGCCGCACCGGCTACCGCGATGAACTGGAAGCGGAAGCCAAGCGCCTCGGCCTGGAAAGCTGCGTGCATATCGTCGGAAACTGCAACGATATGGCGGCGGCCTACAAGCTGGCGGATGTCGTGATTTCCGCCTCGACCGACCCGGAAGGTTTCGGACGCGTCGCGGTGGAGGGTCAGGCCCTGGGCCGCCCGGTGATCGCCCCCGCGCACGGGGCCGCGCCGGAACAGATCGAACACGGCAGGACCGGCTGGCTTTTCACGCCCGGCGATCCGTCGTCCGTGGCCGCCGCCCTGCGCGAGGCGCTGACGCTTGACGCAGACGCCCGGGAGCGCCTGCACCAGGCGGCCATCGACAATGTCCGCACGCGGTTCACCAAGGAAGAGATGTGCCGCAAGGTGCTGGAGATTTATCGGGAATTGGCGGAACGCCGGCGCTTTAGGTAACCCCCGTGGCCCACTCCTCCGACGCCGCCCTTCTACAGCCCCCCGCCGCCGACCGGGTTCTGGTCATCAAACTTGCGGCGCTTGGCGATTTCATCCAGGCCCTGGGTCCGATGCAGGCGATCCGGCGGACCTATCCGGCGGCGGAACTGACCCTGTTGACGACCGCTCCCTACCGTAAACTGGCGGAGGAGAGCGGCCTGTTTGACGCAATCCTGCTGGATGACAGGCCCGCCTTTTGGGATCTGCCCGGTGTTCTCAACCTGCGCGGAAAACTGCGCGGAGCGAGGCCGGATCTGGTGTTCGATCTGCAAACCTCCGACCGGTCCGCCGCCTATTTCCGGCTTTTCGCGCCCGGCAGGCCGCTCTGGTCCGGGGTGGCCGCCGGCTGTTCGCACCCGCACCGCAATCCCCTGCGGGACGAGATGCATACGATTGACCGGCAGCGCGAGCAGCTTGCCTGCGCCGGCATCCCCGACGTCTCGCTGCCCGATCTCTCGTTCCTGCCGGACAGGCCGCCGGCGGATTTCGGCCTGCCGGAGCGGTTCGCACTTCTGGCGCCGGGGGGCGCCCCGCACCGGCCGGAAAAACGCTGGCCGGCGGAGCGGTTCGCCATCCTTGCAGCCATGCTGGCCGACCGCGGGGCCGCGCCGGTAATCCTGGGCACGGATGCAGAGGCCGAGGCCGCCGCCGCGATCCTGGAACGCTGCCCCGGTGCGATCTCTCTGCTGGGGAAGACAACGCTTCTGGATATGGCGCCCCTGGCCCGGCGCGCGGTGCTGGCGGTCGGCAACGATACGGGTCCGATGCATCTGATCGCGTCGTCGAATTGTCCCAGCCTGGTGCTGTTTTCCGATGCTTCGGATCCGGCGCTGTGCGGACCGCGCGGGGCCGATGTAAAGATCCTGCAGCGCCCGGCGCTTTCGGCCCTGACGCCGGAGGATGTGATGGCGGCCCTGCCCAATCCGGCTTTGCCTTGACTTGAAACCGCTAATCGCTACATTCCGCCGCGTTTTCAACAGCCGCAGACAACGGTCTTGGATCCATGCAGAACGGGATCGACATGCAGGTGCCGAATTACCGCCGCCGGATTGGCGTTCGCGGATCGTTCGGCCTGACCGCAACCCGAACCCCTTAGGGGGTCTTCTCCTCGTTGTCATAGACACGCAAACCGGCGCCGCTTGCGCCACGCCGGTCCCCAACAGTGCAGTTCGTTACAGACGTTAGGATTAAGTGAGATGGTTGCGATTACGCTACCCGACGGATCGGTCCGCGAGTTCGACGGCGCCGTCACGGGCGCGGACCTTGCCGCGTCAATCGGGCCTGGGCTGGCCAAGGCCGCCCTGGTTGTAAAAGTAAACGGCGACTTATGGGACCTTGGCCGACCCATAGAGGCGGATTCCCGCGTCGAAATCGTCACCAAGGATCATGAAGACGCCTTGGAGATCATCCGCCACGACGCCGCCCATGTATTGGCGGAAGCGGTGCAGGAGCTTTTCCCAGGCACGCAGATCACCTTCGGACCGTCCACGGAGGACGGGTTCTATTACGACTTCCATCGCGAGGAACCGTTTTCGACAGAGGATTTCGAGAAGATCGAAGCCAAGATGGCGGAGATCGTCGACCGCAACGCCCCCATCGTCCGCGAGAAGTGGGACCGCGCCGATGCGATTGCACACTTCAAGCAGGCGGGCGAGAGCTTCAAGGCGGAATGGGTCGACGAATTGCCGTCGGACGAGCCGCTGACGATCTACCGCCAGGGCGACAACTGGCTGGATCTGTGCCGGGGGCCGCACCTCGCCTCCACCGGCAAGCTGCCGAAAGCCTTCAAGCTGATGAAGCTGGCCGGCGCTTATTGGCGGGGCGATCCGAACCGGCCGCAGCTACAGCGCATGTACGGCACGGCCTGGCGCAATGAGAAGGAACTGAAGGCCCACCTGACGCGGCTGGAAGAAGCCGAAAAACGCGACCACCGCAAGCTGGGCCGGGAACTGGATCTGTTCCACATGCAGGAAGAGGCCATCGGGTCCGTCTTCTGGCATCCGAAAGGTTGGACGGTTTACCGGCAGGCCGAAGCCTATATGCGCAAACGGCTCGACCAGGGCGGCTATGTCGAAGTGAAGACGCCGCAACTGGTGGACCGGATGCTGTGGGAGAAATCCGGCCACTGGGACAAGTTCCGCGAGAACATGTTTGTGGCGGAGGTAGACGAAACCGACCCGGAGCACGACCCGGACGCCGGCCACCACGCCTATAACCGGCGCATGCTGGCCCTGAAACCGATGAACTGTCCGGGCCACGTTCAGGTGTTCCGGCAGGGGATCAAATCCTACCGCGACCTGCCGCTGCGCATGGCGGAGTTCGGTTCCTGCCACCGCTATGAACCGTCCGGAGCCCTGCACGGCCTGATGCGTGTCCGCGCCTTCACCCAGGATGACGCGCACATCTTCTGTACCGAAGATCAGATCGAGAGCGAGACGAAGATCTTCATCGATCTTCTGGCCTCTATCTATCGCGACTTCGGGTTTGAAGATTTTGTGGTCAAATTCTCGGACCGGCCGGATGTTCGCGCCGGAGAGGACGCGGTTTGGGACAAGGCCGAAAAGGCGCTGCAGGAAGCGACCAGCGCCGCCGGCGTGGAAATGATCCTGAATCCCGGCGAAGGCGCCTTTTACGGGCCGAAGCTGGAATTCGTGCTGCGCGACGCCATCGGCCGGGACTGGCAATGCGGCACGCTGCAGGTCGATTTCGTGCTGCCGGAACGGCTGGATGCGACCTATGTCGCCGAAGACGGCTCCCGCCAGCGGCCGGTCATGCTGCACAGGGCGATCCTGGGTTCGTTCGAACGGTTCATCGGCATCCTGATCGAACAGTATTCCGGGCGCTTCCCGATGTGGCTGGCGCCGGTCCAGACGGTTGTCGCGACGATCACGTCCGACGCCAACGACTATGCGGAAAAGGTCGCCGAAGCATGCCGGGCCGCCGGCCTTCGGACCGAGTCGGATCAGCGCAATGAAAAGATCAACTACAAGGTCCGGGAACACTCTCATATGAAGGTTCCGGCCATGCTGGTCGTCGGTAAACGCGAGGCGGAGGAAGGCACGGTCGCCATCCGGCGTCTGGGCGGCAAGGCGCAGGAAGTGATGAGCCTGGAGGACGCCGTTTCCGCCCTCGCGTCAGAAGCCCGCATGCCCGGCTAGAATCGCCCGGATTTTGTCGGTTTTACCGCTTGTTACGGTGGACAGAGGCCCATGCGACGCCTAATGTTCCCCGTCGCAAGCGGGCCGCCTTTGGCGGCGCTGCGTAACTTTCCGAAACGATGGCTAGGCGGCAACGCCTGCAGGAGGACATTATAAGAAGGCCATTTTTTGCACCGCCCCCGACGAAAGAAGGGCCGCGCGTGAATAACGAGATCAGCGCAAGGGAAGTCCGGCTGATCAGCGAGGACGGAGACAATGTCGGGGTCGTCCCGACCGACCAAGCCATAGAGCGCGCCTTTGGCGTGGGTCTGGATTTGGTGGAGATCTCGCCCAACGCGGATCCGCCGGTCGCCAAGATCCTCGACTACGGAAAGTACAAGTACGAGGCCCAGAAGAAGAAGAACGAGGCCCGGAAAAAACAGAAAGTCATCGAGGTCAAGGAAATCAAGTTCCGGCCGAATATCGAACAGCACGACTATGACGTGAAGATGCGCTCGATGCATAAATTCATCGATGAAGGCGACAAGGTCAAAGTCACCATGCGTTTCCGGGGCCGCGAAATGGCGCACCAGGAATTGGGCATGGAGGTGTTGAATCGCGTCAAGGCGGAAATGGACGAGAAAGCCAAGGTGGAGCAACACCCGTCCATGGAAGGCCGTCAAATGACCATGGTGCTGGCCCCGCGCTGACCGCCGGTCCGGCGCAATGCCAAAAGAAGGGTCCGCTTGCGGGCCCTTTTTTGCGGCGGGCCGCTTTATACCGCCGCAGCCGCGGTCTGGCCGGAAATATAGGCGGCTGCGACCTGCGTCGCCCATTTCGGCACCGTCGCTTCACCCGCGAAGAACAGGCGGTCGCCCACCGGGCGGGCAAGCTGTCCGCGTTTCTTGTTATGTCCGACCTTGGCGGCGGCGTAGGCGCCGCGCGCCCAGACATCCGCGCCCCAGTCGGTGAAATGCCCTTTGACGAAATGCGCGCGCACGTCGGACCCGAAAATACCGGCGAGATTGTCGAGCGCAGCCTCCACCGCGCCGTCGGGATTGCCCGTCAGTTCCTTCGACATATCGCCGCCGGAGAACGTGACGACCAGATCCTGGCCGAAGGGCCGCAGCAGGTGGTCCCAGATACGCCCGGCTTCTCCATTTTGCGCATAAAGCGTATTGGTGTGGGCGTCATCGAACAGATTCGTGTCGAATTGAAGGGCGATCTTGTCCAGCACGCCCATCGGAATGGATGCAAATGCATCCATCTTCCATCCCGGCAAGGCGGGCGTGAAAGCCAGGGACCCGTCGGCAATGATATCCGTCGGCACGGTGACGATGGCGGCGTCGGCCTCTATGACGCCGCCCGCGGTCTCGACCCGGACGCCCGGGCCGCTCCAGTCAATCCTGGAGACCGGGTTCCCCAGCGACACCGGCACGTCTCCCAGCGCCGTGAAGATCGCCGCCGCCAGACCGTTCGGCACCATCCATTCGACGCCGGTGCCCGCCTGTGTATAAACATCGACGGCGGACAGCGCGGCGGTTTCCACCCCGGCCTCGTAGGGCCCGAACCGGGCATGCGCCAAGGCGTCGAAACGGTCTGCCGGCGGCGCCAAGGCGGCGACCGAGCGGTCGCGCCCTTCCAGTTCCTCTTCGCTTTCGTCGATGGCGTCCGCAAGCGCATCGTAGGCTTCGTAAGCGGCTTCGTAGGCGTCGTCGCCGGCATCCTCCCCATCGAGGAACAGCCAGAACTCCCGCGCGCCTTCGTCGAAGGTCTCGAATCCCGCCTCCTGTACAAGCTCGGTCACCGGATTGATGTCGGCGGAATGCAGCCAGGCGCAACCATGGTCATAGGGGACGCCGAAGGTTTTCGATTCCGTATAGGCGCGGCCGCCGATACGGTCGCGCGCCTCGACCACCAATACGGACTTCCCGGCGGCGATCAGGTCCCGCGCGGCGGTAATGCCGGCGATGCCGGCCCCGACGACGACGACATCCGGGTTGCTGGGCAAGGCCGCGCGCGGCGCGACGCCAAGAAACGGCAGGGCCGCCACACCGCCCAAGCCCGCAACGACGCGGCGGCGGGTCGCCCCGCGGACTTTGCTGTTACGCTGCATGACCTGCTCCACTGCTGTTTTTTTGTCCCCGTGACTGTGGCATGAAGCGTCGGGACGCGCCGCTTCTTTTTGCATCACTCGACAGAGGCGTGGGCAAAGGGCATAAGAGTCGCAAGGGGATGGTCACATGAAAGCACGCACAGTCACGCGAGTCTTGGCGGCGGCGGCCGTACTGTGGTTCGGCGCCGGGATAACGGCCGCACCGGCGGACGAACCGGAATTCTATCTGGGCCTCAAAGGTGTCGGCGGTTTCGCCGAGATAGAGGATATCTCCACCACCGGCGTCACCGCCCTGCAGATCAACAATGACGACGATCAGGTCGCGGGCCTGTCGGGCGTTTTCGGTTATCGGTTCGGCAATATTCCGCTGCGGACCGAAGCGGAAATCGGCTACCGCTTTCGGTTCGATTTCGACGCCCGCGACAACGGACCGCCGATCATCGGCTATGAAAACAATCTCAGCACCCTTAGCGCGCTGCTGAATATCGCCTGGGAAATCCGGCATTTCGGGCCCGATTGGGTGCCCTATCTGGGGGCGACCATCGGCTGGGCCCGGAACACGTCGGAAATCGAACGCAACACCTTCGTCAACGGCATTACAACGACCGAAAACGACAGCGACAATCTGGCGCTCGGCGTGAATGCGGGATTCCTCTGGAATGTCGCCGACAGCGTCGCCTTGGAGTTCGGGTATCGGCTGATCAATCTGGGCGAAGTCGAGTCGGGCACGCTGGGCGGCGGCGAGACGATCAATGCGGAGAACTACATCTCCAACGAGGCGGTTTTCTCCGTGAACTACCGGTTCTAGGCCCTATGAGCGACGGTCCGCTTTTCCGATACCGGGACCTGAAGCACGACGGGACCCTGAACGAAGACCCGTTGCAGGAACTGGCCGCCGAGAAGTTTCAGAGCCTGCATCACGCCCTGAAAGGATATGCCGCGCAGAGCGGTGCGTCGGGCTGGAAGGAGCGGTTGGGCCTTGGCCGGCGGCGGGCGGACCCGCCCCAGGGCCTGTACATCTATGGCGGCGTCGGGCGCGGTAAGAGCATGCTGATGGACCTGTTTTACGACACGGTTCCGATGCAGGCGAAACGCCGGGTCCATTTCCATGAATTCATGATCGAGACGCACAGCAAGGTGCACGCCTGGCGGCAGGCGCAGAAGGAACGCGCCACCAAGGAGACGGACCCCCTGCCGAAAATCGCCAAGGATCTGGCGAACGACGTGACATTGCTGTGTTTCGACGAATTTCACGTCACCGACATCGCCGACGCGATGATCCTGGGCCGTCTGTTCGAACACCTGTTCGAAGCGGGGGTGGTGGTGGTCGCAACCTCCAACTGGCCGCCGGACGATCTGTATAAGGACGGGCTGCAACGGTCGAGTTTCCTGCCCTTCATCGGCCTTTTGAAAGAGCGGCTGGACGTTCTGCATCTGGACTCGCCAACCGACTACCGGCTGATCCGGCTGAAAAGCCTGAAGATCTATCACGCGCCACTGGGACCGGCGGCGACGCGGCAGCTGGAAAAGGCCTTCCACGACCTGACGGAAGGCGCGCTGGTGGAGCCCGACGAGATCGAGGTGCGCGGACGCAGCATCCCGGTCGGGCGGGCGGCGCGCGGCGTGGCCTGGTTCTCCTTTTCCGAACTGTGCGAACAGCCGCGCGGCGCAGAGGACTACATCGCCGTCGCCAGGCGGTATCACACGCTGATCCTGGACGGCGTTCCCAAATTGCCGGAATCCAAACGGAACGAGGCGAAGCGGTTCATGACGCTGATCGACGCCCTGTACGAGCATAAGGTCAATATCGTCATGGCGGCGGATGCGGCGCCGCAAGACCTGTACCGCGAAGGAACGCACGCCTTCGAGTTCGAGCGCACCGTCTCCCGCCTTATGGAGATGCAATCCGCGGAATATATGGACTCACCCCA
>JANQIT010000148.1 GCA_028282025.1 Hwanghaeella sp.
GTCAATCCAGGCCAAGACCTTGTATTTCATGCAGGTGGGTTATTACGCGCTGAAGGTCGATGAGAGCATCGACGAGCGGTTGGAATATGTGCACGACTATGTCCGCGCGTTCTCGGGAAGCCGCGCCACAGACGACGAAATGGCGCACTTCACAAAGCTGGCCCGCCAGATTCAGGGCGGAGCCGCAGGGTAAACGGCCAACAGCCGCACACGGCCCCGGGGACCGGCTGTCCACCACCAACCAAAACTAGCCAACGCGCGGTATATATGTAAGAATTTATGTATAATCATACACGCATGTCGGGAAATCGGGGGCGGCGATGGCAAGGGCGGTTTTTCTCAAACTGTTGGCGGTCGCGGCCTTTATCGCCGTGACCGGATGCTCGTACGATGTCGACATCAATGGAAACGATCTTGATCCCGATCTTACGGCGACGTCGGACTATGACGGAATCCGCAAAGCACCGGACTTCGAATGGTACGAAATCGCGCAAGGCTGGAATGATGAGATCAGGAAAGCCTATTGGTTCACGCCGCAGGGATCCGCCCTGATCCCCTATGATTGGTTCGTCAATCTGGAAATGCCGGAACGGAACTGCGTCGGCCGGCCGGACCCCGCCTTGAACGCCGGGAGCTGGGAGTTATTCAGGGAGGCCGGACACCTTCGCAGCCTGGGCTACATCCCGGCCCCACCGGACCCCATCTACAACCCCGACGGATTGCCCATCGGTTTCGCGAAGTCGACAACCGCCGAGGGCGACTTCCTGGGCCCGACCTGCGCGGCCTGCCACAGCAATCTGATGACGCTGAACGGGCGCGACGTTCTGGTGGAAGGCGCACCGACGCTGGCCGATCTGGAGGGACTGAACCAAGGGTTGGCGAACGCGCTCTGCTCCATGGACCATGGAAAGGTGAAATCCAGAGCCGCCAACCGGGAAGAAAATATCGCCCAGGCAAAAGCGCAGTTTGAGCGGTTCGCGCGCAGGGTCTTGGGCGCGGACTATTCGCCGAACGCCGCCGAGAACCTGTTCGAACGCGTGCAACTGCAAACCAAACGTATCCAAATCCGCAACGCCCGGAACTACTCGAAAAAGGAGCCGCGATACGGCAAGGGCCGGTTGGACGCCATCGGCGCAATTCTGAACGAAGCAGCGGCATGGATCGCCATCGCCCCTGAAAACGCGGCCCCCGCCAACGCGCCGGTCAGCTATCCGTTCCTGTGGGGAACGACACAGTTGGACAATGTGCAGTGGACCGGTTTCGCGGCGAACGCCGGGATCGGTTTTGCGCCCTTGGGCCGGAATGTCGGCGAGGTCGTGGGCGTCTACGGCCATATCAGCGCATTTTCCACCGCGGAAATCGCCGAGCAGCTTGAGCGCAACAAAGAAAGAGCCGTGGAACTGGCGCCGCCCTTGATCAACGACTCGGCCAAGGGGCAGTTCGGCGGGTATGTAACATCGGTCAACATGCCCAATCTGGGCGCCATCGAACATTGGATAAGCCTGCTTCGGTCGCCGAAATGGCCGGAGGATGTGCTTGGCCCGCTGGATAAAGACAAGGTCGCGCTGGGCCGGAAAATCTATATGGGCGACGGCGCACGCGGCGTGAAGTGCGTCGGCTGCCACGCGCTGGTGGCGCGCGAGGATCAGGATAAGCCGCAGCGCACGCATCTGGTTCGGGTCGAAGAGATTAAGACCGATCCCAGAACGGCGAACAACTTCCTACTGGAAGCCCATCCGACAAGCGGCAAACCATGGAGTTCCGGCCGTTTCAAAGGCGAGCGGAAATTCCCGGTCATCGGGGAAAAATACGGCGACACCTTCAACAACCGGCCCCAGGTTCTGGTCACCATCGTGGCCAATACCATCTTCGGCAACGCCCTGTTCGACGGTGTCGACGGTATGCTGAGAAGCCGTTCCAATGCGGATGAAGAGAAAATACCGAACGAGGAAGACAAGCTGTTCCGCTATAAGGCCCGCCCCCTGACCGGAATCTGGGCGACCGCGCCCTATCTTCACAATGGATCGGTGCCGAACCTGATGGAACTGCTGTCTCCCGAAGGGGAGCGGAGCAAGAAATTCTGCGTGGGAAACCGCACATTCGATCCCGAGAAGGTCGGATTCGTCTCAGCCTTGGGACCCGACGGAAACTGCCCCGACGACGGCAGCAATTCGACCTTGTTGGACACCCGATTGGCCGGCAGTTGGAACACGGGCCACTCCAGCCGGCGGCACGGCAAGTATCTCAGCGATGCGGAACGAGAGGCCCTGATCGAGTTTCTCAAAACACTGTAGGGCCTTTTGCGGGTTTTAAACCGCCCGTTTCTTCTAAGGCTGCCGGTTACGGTCACACCCGGTAGGGCGCCACCGGCATGAAGATCACCGTATCATCGTCGTCACACGGGAAAACACCGCGGATCACGGCAATAAAATCCTGTCCGTGGAGAGGCAGGACGGAGGTGGAGAAGATTGGATTCCGCGCAGTGCGGCTATCGGCTATTTCCTTCAAACGCCGCTGCAACACATGGTCCGGGGTGCGGCAGCCGAGCATCTGGCCGGATTTCGAGAATTCAAGCAGATCGTGGACCCCGCTGCCGACGAAACGGTAGTGAAAGGCCCCGTCCACGTCTTCTTGCAGAATTTGCAGCCACGGCTGAACCCGCGGCTGGTCCGCCGGCGAAAAATCCGTCTCCCGGAATCCGCCTTTCGCGCTGACAGCCCTATCGTACCGGTCGGCCATCAAGCCCACCGGATGCGAGGGCGGCACTTCAGAACGGTCCAGCCGCCGATAACTCGCCCGGGCCACGGCAGGCCAATGTGCACTTTCGGCACTCAGTTCTAATGACACGGTCTTTATCCAATTCCCATACCCGGCCTCAATTTGACCACTTAAGGTTAATGATTACTTAATCGGGTATTCTGGGATGTTTTTGACCGCATGATGGAAAGGACGCGCCGCTACAACCGCCGAGTCTCCGCAAACCGCCATGCAATGGGACAATGAGACAATAGAGCGGTGGAGCGATGGACGCCCACCTGCCGGAAAGGCAATCGGGGTCTAACGCACCCCTTCCCGGTACAGCAGATAGGCATAGGCGTCGCGGAGCGCGATATAGGAGGAATCGATGACGTTGGTGGAAACACCCACGGTCGACCAGCGACGCCCATTGGCGTCGGCGCTTTCGATCACCGTGCGGGTGACGGCGTCGGTTCCGGTGCCATCATGGCGCGGCGGCATGATGCGGACCTTATAATCGACAAGCTGCATCTGACCGAGTTGCGGATAGACCGACCCCAACGCTTCCCGCAGCGCCGTATCCAGCGCATTGACCGGCCCGTTACCCATGGCGACCCGCATGATCTGATCGCCCGCCACCTTCACCGTCACCGTGGCTTCGGACTCGGTGATCAGCTCGCCGCGGGCATTGGTGCGCCGGTCGTCCATCACCCGGAAACGGTCCGTCTGAAAGTAACGCGGCACCTGTCCTATGGTCTGCCGGGCGAGCAATTCGAAACTCGCCTCCGCCCCGTCATAGGCATAGCCCTGATGTTCCTTCTCCTTCACCACTTCCAGCAGCCGGCGGACTTTGTCTTCGTCGCCGATTTCGATGCCGATTTCTTTCAGCCGCGCCAGCACATTCGCACGCCCGGCCTGATCGGAAACCACGATGATGCGATGGTTGCCGACCGTTTCCGGGTCGATATGCTCATAGGTCTTCGGGTCCTTGGCGACGGCGGAGACATGCAGACCGCCCTTATGTGCAAAGGCCGCCTCGCCCACATAAGCGGCATGGCGGTTGGGTTGCCGGTTCAGCCGTTCGTCCAGCAGACGGGAAAGCTGCGTCAGTTTGGTCATGGCAGTCGGGGTCAGCCCCGTTTCATAACCCATTTTGAGGGTCAGGGACGGAATCAGGGAAACGATGTTGGCGTTGCCGCAGCGCTCCCCCAACCCGTTCAACGTACCCTGCACCTGACGCACCCCCGCACGGACGGCGGCCAGCGTGTTGGCCACGGCGTTTTCCGTATCGTTGTGGGCGTGGATGCCGAGCCGGTCGCCGGGTACGACCTTCATCACCTCCCGGACGATATCGAAGATTTCGTGCGGCAGGGTTCCGCCGTTCGTGTCGCACAGCACGACCCAACGCGCGCCCGCCTCGATTGCCGCCGTAACGCAGGCCATCGCAAAGTCCGGGTTGGCCTTGTAGCCGTCGAAGAAATGCTCCGCATCGTACATCGCCTCGCCCTTGCGGTCCTTGGACAGTGCGATGCTGTCGCGGATCATGGCGACATTCTCTTCCCGTGGAATCTCCAGCGCCACATCGACATGGAAGTCCCAAGCCTTGCCGACCAAACAGGCAGCCGACGCCCCGGAATTCAGGATCGGCGCCAACCCCGGATCGTTCTCCGCGCTGCGGCCGGGCCGGCGGGTCATGCCGAAGGCGACCAGAGTGGCGCTTTGCAGCTTTGGCGGATTATCGAAAAAGGCGCTGTCGGTCGGGTTCGCGCCGGGCCATCCCCCTTCGATGTAGTCAATCCCAATCTCGTCCAGCGCCTGGGCGATGGCGACCTTGTCGGCCACGGAGAAGTCGACGCCCTGGGTCTGCGCCCCATCGCGCAGGGTCGTGTCGAACAGATAGATACGGTCGCTCATCGTCCTATTCCCGCCGCCATTCGGTGACGCCGCCGGGCTTGTCTTCTAAAATCACGCCTTGCGCTTTCAACCCGTCACGGATTTCATCGGCGCGCGCGAAGTTCTTCGCCTTCTTGGCTGCCGCCCGCTCCGCAATCAGGGCTTCAATATCGCCGGCTTCCGGCCCGCCCGCCGCCGCATCGCCCTTGAACCAAACATCCGCATCCTGCTGCAACAAGCCCAGCATCGCCGCCGACGCGCGCAGCAGGGCCGCGTCATCGCCAATTTTATGCAACACGGAGAGTGCAGCCGGGGTGTTCAGGTCATCCGCCAAAGCCGCAAGCAGTTCCGGCGAAGGTTCCGCGTCCGTTTCACCCGCCCCTTGCAGAATACGGTAGAACCCATCCAGTTCCGCTTTCGCCTCCCGGCACTTGTCTTTCGAGAAATCCAGCGGCTGGCGGTAGTGGGTCTTTAGGATCACCAGACGCAAAGCCTCGCCCGGGAATTCTTCCAGCAATTCGCGCACGGTATAGAAGTTGCCGAGCGATTTCGACATCTTCTCCCCTTCGCTCATCAGGTAGCCGTTGTGCATCCAATAGCGGGCGAAGTCAGAGCCTTTGTTGCCGCAGCAGCTTTGCGCGACTTCGTTCTGATGGTGCGGAAAGATCAGGTCCAGCCCACCGCCGTGAATATCGAATGTCTCGCCCAGATACTTACTGCTCATCGCCGAACATTCGATATGCCAACCGGGCCGCCCGTAGCCCCAGGGGCTCTCCCAGCCGGGTTCCTGCCCGCTGGACGGTTTCCACAGCACGAAATCCGCCGGGTCCTTCTTATAGGGCGCCACTTCGACCCGTGCGCCCGCAACCTGTTCGTCCCGGTCGCGGCCCGAGAATTTGCCGTAGTCCGGCCAGGACGGCACATCGAACAGGACATGCCCGTCCTTGGCATAGGCATGGCCGTTTTCGATCAGACGCTTGATAATTTCCAACATCTCGGGAATATGGTCGGTGGCGCGCGGCTCCACATCCGGCGGATTGCAGCCCAGCGCCGCCGCGTCCGCGTGAAACTGAACGATGGTGCTGTCGGTCAGCTCACGAATGGAGATGCCGCGCTCCACCGCGCGGTTGTTGATCTTGTCATCGACGTCCGTGATGTTGCGGACATAGGTTGCCTTTCCATAGACCTTCCGCAGCAGCCGGGCCATCACGTCGAACACCACCAAGGGCCGGGCGTTGCCGATATGGATAAGGTCGTAGACGGTCGGGCCGCAGACATACATGCCCACCCCTTTGCCCGCCGGGTCGATCGGTTCGAAGGTTTCTTTTTGGCGCGTTGCCGTGTTGTGAATGCGGATCGTCATGTTCCCGCTGCCTGAATTTGAATTTTGAAAGAAGGGGGCGGCCTATTCAGTGACCGTCGGCCGCCGGTCGGTTGCTGGTCTCAGCAACACCGACAGCCGCAGATAATGCGGCAAATGGGAAACGCAATGACGATGGTCGGGGTCATATCCCGGTGCGCCTTAAGGTCGGTTGACTGCGGCGGCACTATAAGACCGCCCCTGGTGTTTTGGCAATGTTATGTCTTAAGCCGCTCCAGCACGCGATCCCGCCCGATCAGCGGCAGCAGGTCGGCCAGTTCCGGGCCGCGCTGTTTGCCGGTCAACGCCTTGCGCAACGGCATGAAAAGCTGCTTGCCCTTGCGGCCGGTCGCTTGTTTCAGCGCACCGGTCCAGGCCGCCCAGGTCTCCGCATCCCACGGCCCGTCGGGAAGAGCGTCCGCCGCCTGACGAATAAAGTCAGCATCTTCCGCTTCGATCACCGGGTCGATGGTGCCGGAACAGACCCGCCACCAATAGCCCGCGTCCCAGACCCGTGCGATGTTGCCGCGCACGGCCTCCCAAAAAGCTTCGTCCGCGCCCTCCAGGCCGGCGGCCTTCAGCTTCGCGCTGACAATGTGGAACGGCATATGGTGCACGACCTTGGCGTTCAGCGTCTCCAGCTCGTCGGAGTCGTAGCGCGGCCCGGCGCGGCCATAGCCCGCGATGTCGAAATGGCGCGCCAGATCGATCATCGTCTCGCCGCCGTCGGCGGCGCGGGATGTTCCGAGATGGGCCAGATAGGCCGCAATCGCCAGCGGCTCCACGCCGCGCTCCCGCAGTTCCTTCAGACCCAGACTGCCGATGCGTTTGGAAAGCGCCTTGCCGTCCGCCCCCACCATCAAGGGCATGTGGGCGAAGGTCGGAACCTCGTAGCGCAGGGCTTGGAAAAGCTGCACCTGGACTGCGGTATTGGCGACATGATCCTCGCCCCGCATCACATGGCTGACGAACATCTCCCCATCGTCCACCACGGAACTCAAGGTATAGAGCGGACGCCCGTCCTCCCGCACCAGAACGGGGTCGGAAAGGTGGCCCGGCTCGAACCGGACATGGCCCCGGCCCAGATCGTCCCACGCCACCGGCTCGTCCAGCAGTTTGAAGCGCCAGTGCGGCGTGCGGCCTTCCTGCACCAGGGCGGCCTGTTCCTCCGGGCTCAAATTCAGCGCGGCGCGGTCATAGACCGGCGGCTTGCCCTGCCCCAGTTGGATCTTGCGCTTCAGGTCCAGTTCTTCCTGCGTTTCGTAACAGGGATACAGGCGTCCGTCCGCCCGCAGACGCTCCATCGCCGCGTCATAGCGGTCCAACCGTGCGGATTGGCGGGCGAAATCGTCCCAATCGATGCCGAGCCATTCGAGATCCTCGAAAATCCCTTTCTCGAATTCCTTGGTCGAGCGTTCCTCGTCCGTGTCGTCCATCCGCAACAGCATCTCGCCGCCATGGTGACGGGCGAACAGCCAGTTGATCAGGGCCGTGCGGGCGTTCCCCACATGCAGGGACCCGGTGGGGCTGGGTGCAAAACGGACGCGAACATCCTTGCCGAGCATGGCGCGAATTCCCTTCGGCGCGATCACAGAATTTTCCGAAACGCGTTGGTGATGGGGTAGCGACGATCCTTGCCGAAGGCGCGGGACGTCAGCTTCACCCCGGGGGGGGCTTGGCGGCGCTTATACTCCGCCAGGTCCAACATATGCCAGACCCTTTGAACGGTTTCCGGCTTGTGGCCGCGTTCGACGATTTCGGCGACCGACTGTTCGCCCTCTATCAGGCAGGAGAGGATATCGTCCAACTCCTCATATGGAGGCAGCGAATCCTGATCCGTCTGATCTGGCTTCAACTCGGCGCTGGGCGGTTTGGTGATGATCCGCTCCGGCATCACCGGCCCATCCGGGCCCAAGACATCCGCGGGCCTGTTCTCGTTCCGCCACCGGCAGAGTGCGAAGACATCCATCTTGTAGACGTCCTTCAGCACGGAATAGCCGCCGCACATGTCGCCATACAGCGTTGCATAGCCCACCGACATTTCCGACTTGTTGCCCGTGGTGACCAACATGGAACCCAGTTTGTTGGAAACCGCCATCAGCACCAGACCGCGCGAGCGCGCCTGAATGTTCTCTTCGGTGGTGTCCGCCTTCTGTCCTTGAAACAGCGGCTCCAACATGCCGCCGAAAGCCTTCATGGCGGGCTCGATGGAAACCTCGTCCAGATCGACGCCCAGCAGGCGCGCCGCCTCCGCCGCATCTTCCAGGCTCTCCCGGCTGGTATAGGGCGACGGCATCATCAGGCAGTAGACCTTGTCCGGCCCCAGAGCATCGACTGCGACCGCCGCCGACAGAGCGGAATCGATCCCGCCCGACAGGCCCAGCACCACGCCCGGAAACCCGTTCTTGCGCACATAGTCGCGCAACCCCAGCACCATCGCCCGGTACATCGCCGGCAGACGGTCGGGCGGCGCGACCGTCTCGCCCGGCAGGCAGCGCCAGCCTTCCGGTCCGCGCTCCCAGTCGGTGATCAGCACCGCTTCCTCGAAGGCGGGTCCCATCACCGCCAGCGAGCGGTCCGCGTTCAGCACGAAGGACGCGCCGTCGAACACCAGTTCGTCCTGGCCGCCGACCTGATTGAGGTAGGCGATGGGTAACTCGCTCTCGACGATTCTCGCCGTCACGATCTGGGTTCTGAAATCCGGTTTGTCGACCTCGAAGGGGGACCCGTTCGGAACGATCAGCAGTTCCGCACCGTTCTCCTCCAGACATTCGACGACATCCTCGGCCCAGATATCCTCGCAGATCGGCACCCCGATCCGCACCCCGCGAAAATCGATGGGGCCGGGCATCTCCCCCGGCACAAAGACCCGTTTCTCGTCGAAGACGCCGTAGTTGGGCAGATCGACCTTGTAGCGGGCGGTCACAACCTTACCCCCGTCGAGCAGCAGCACGGCGTTATGCGCCAGGGCGTGGGTCTTCCTCGCCGCCCGCCACGGCGTGGTCAACAGCAGCGCCGGGCCGCCGTCGGCGGTATCCGTCGCCAGTTCTTCCACCGCGCGTTCCAGGCGGTCCAGGAAAAAGGGCTTCTGGACCAGATCCTCCGGCGGATAGCCGCTGAGCACCAGTTCACTGGTCAATACAAGATCGGCGTCCGCTTCCGCCGCCTCGGCGCGCGCGCGGCGCACCAGCGCGACGTTTTCCGCAATGGCGCCGACCGTGGGGTTGAGCTGACAGAGAGCGATGCGAAGCCTGTCGGTCATGGCAGGGGGCACCTTTCCGGCTGGGGTTTCTTCGCCGCGACTATCTATAAGACGTCGGGATAATCAAGCATCTGCGGAATCCCGCCCGATTGCAGGCGATCAGTCGCCCTTCCGGATCAGGAATTCCCGCCCGACTTTGACGCGCGCTTCGCCGTCATAATCGACGATATCGGCGGTCGCATAGGTTTCGCGCCAGACATCGGGGAGGTAACTGCCGGTCCCGACGACGTCCACCGGGACGTCGGCAAGGGACATGATCTTGCATTTTTCCGGCCCGAACCCGCTGGACGCCACGATCTTCACCTTGCCGTAGCCGCCTTTATTCAAACTTTCCCGCATGTGCCAGACCGCGGCGGCTGAGACACCCGGCCCGATCAGATGCCGCAATTCCTGCTCCGTCCGGTATCCGCGGATCGCCTTCGGCGCGTTGCGGTCCAGCACCGCATAGCTGGCCGCCGGGTCCAGCCCTTCGCAGAACCGGCCGCCCGGCGTGTCCAGCCGCACCGCAAGCCGGCCCGCCGCTGCCAGGTCCGGGAACCGGGCGCAGACCGCCAAGGCGTCGCTGACTTCCTTGCCGAAATAGTCCACCAGCACCGTCAGATTCTGATCCGGGAAAGTTTCGTGGAAGATCTCCGCCGCCCGGACCGTGGACCCGGCATAGCCGATCAGGGCGTGCGGCATCGTGCCCAACCCCTTCTCCTGTCCGAAGAAATGCGCCGTCGCATTGGTGGCGTTGCCGATAAAGCCGACCGCGCCGCCTTTTCGCTTCGCCCTGCCGGAGCCGACCGCGGCCGCATAGGCCATCAGTTCGGCCATCTCGGTCCCGGCGCAGTGGCGCGCATCCATGGCCAGGAAGGAAACATCCGGCAGTTCCATACACATGGAAAAGGCGTTGTAGGCCGCCACGCAGGTCGGTCCGATCTTTTGCAGCAGCAGCGTCTCAAGATCGACAAGATGATAAAACGGCCCGGTCAGGTACATCAGCGGTTCGCCCGCGCCGACCCAACGGCCTTCCTCGTAACGCAGATCGATCTCTACATGGAACCCGCGTTCCGCCGCGATATCCTGCAACCAGTCAATCGCCAGACGCGGGGCCGAGACCACCGGCCGGCGCATGAAAACGGCATAGGTGACGGTGGCGTCGCCGAACTTCCCAATCGCCTGTTTGGTGCGATTGAAATAAGCGTCGGTCCAATCCTCGACAGCCTGATCGACCATGCTGCCGCCGGTCTTTGCCGTCGACGAAACCTTCGCGGTCATACGCTTTCCCCCAAGCAAACGAGACGCTATCCCCGGAAGCGTTACGACGCCTCGGCCAAGGGCACGGTCGCGGTCCGTCCCCCCGCCTTCAAAGCTTCCGCAAGCAGGAACGCCAGTTCCAGCGCCTGCGAGGCGTTCAGCCGGGGATCGCAATGCGTGTGATACCGCGCCGACAGATCTTCATCGCTGATCGCCTGTGCGCCGCCAAGGCACTCGGTCACATCCTGGCCGGTCATCTCGAAATGCACTCCGCCCGCATGGGATCCTTCAGCGCCGTGCACTTCGAAGAATGCCTTCACCTCCGCCAGGATACGGTCGAAGGGACGCGTCTTGTAGCCGGACGCGGACTTGATCGTATTGCCATGCATCGGATCGCAGGACCAAACGACCTTGCGGCCCTCGCGCTGAACCGCCCGGATCAGGGCCGGCAGATGGTCGTGCACCTTGTCATGCCCCATGCGCGCGATCAGGGTCAGACGCCCCGCTTCATTCTGCGGGTTCAAAATGTCGATCAGCCGGAGCAGGTCGTCCGGATCCATGGTCGGACCGCACTTCATGCCGACCGGGTTTTCGACACCGCGCAGGAACTCGATATGCGCGCTGTCGGCCTGCCGGGTCCGGTCGCCGACCCACAGCATGTGCGCCGAACAGTCGTACCAATCGCCGCTCAGACTGTCCTGCCGGGTCAAGGCCTGTTCGTACCACAGCAGCAGCGCCTCGTGGCTGGTGTAGAATTCGGTCTCGGCGATCTGCGGGACCAGATCGGCGGTCAGGCCGCAGGCGGCCATGAAGTCGAGCGTTTCGGAAAGCCGCTCCGCGAACGCCTGATAGCGGTCGCCCTGCTTGCTTCCCTTCACGAAATCCAGGTTCCAGCGCTGCACCTGATGCAGGTCCGCGAAACCGCCCTGGGCGAAGGCCCGCAGCAGGTTCAGCGTCGCCGAAGCCTGGTTGTAGGCATTCATCATCCGGTTCGGATCGGGAATCCGGGAGGCTTCATCGAACCCGATGCCGTTGATGATGTCGCCGCGGTAGCTCGGCAGTTCGACACCGTCGACCGCCTCCATCGGGGCGGAGCGCGGCTTGGCGAACTGTCCCGCCATGCGTCCGACTTTGACCACCGGCAGCGACGCCCCGAAAGTCAGCACAACGGCCATCTGCAGCATCACCTTGAAGGTGTCGCGGATGTTGTTGGCGTGGAATTCGGCGAAGCTTTCCGCGCAGTCGCCGCCCTGGAGCAGAAAACCCTGACCTTCCGCAACCTTGCCCAGTTCCTGTTTCAGGCGGCGGGCCTCACCCGCGAAGACAAGCGGCGGATAGGCGGAAAGTGTCGATTCAACCGTCTGCAACACGCTTTCGTCCGGATAATCCGGCACCTGCGCGATCGGTTTCGTACGCCAACTTTCAGGGCTCCATGCGGCAACCATTCCGCCAATCCTCTTCAAAATCGTCCAATGTGCCGGCCCACATGGGCCGCGGACCGGTTTCTATACGCGCATCCCCCTGGGTTTTCCACAGGAAACCGCCGTTACACGCCGCATTGCAAACGCACCAAGCGCGGGACCGTTGCGTCACACAATCCCGGCAGGGTGCTCGTGGAGTCAAAATTTTTTCACGCGCATTGCCCTACAGCCTGTGAAAGGATTGGAGGGGTCGGATTTACAGAGTGAATCCGAGTGCCGTATGCTTTGCCCGTAAAAAAATGAACGAGAAGAACGAAACACGCAGATTGGAGGCAAACCGCCTCTGCAAATCCTGAAACGAACTGGGAGTTCAACCGTGTCAAACGACATCAAAAAACAGGCGCTTACCAAACTGGAAAGCCAGCTACGCGCGCAACAGATCGACCGCCGGTCTTTCATGATGGGGGCGCTCGCCCTCGGCCTGACCATACCGGCCGCGTCCGCGCTGGTCTCCAAAGCCGAGGCAGCCACGCCCAAGAAGGGCGGCACCTTCATTCAGGGCCTCACCGGGGCTGGGTCCGGCGACACCATGGATCCGGCGCAGATCCTCGATTCCTATATGATCAATGTCAGCTTCGGACAGTTGCGGAACTGTCTGACGGAAATCGATTCCAACAACCAGCTTGCCGGCGAACTGGCGGAAAGCTGGGAGGCATCCGACGACGCCTCGCAATGGACCTTCAAGCTTCGCAAGGGCGTCGAGTTCCACAACGGCAAGACCCTGGACGCAACGGATGTGGTCGAGTCCATCAATCACCACCGCGGCGAGGACAGCAAATCGGCCGCCAAGGGCATCATCGAATCCGTCACCGACGTCAAAGCGGACGGTAAGGATACGGTGGTCTTCACGCTGTCGGGCGGAAGCGCCGACTTCCCCTATATCATCAGCGACTATCACCTCAGCATCTGCCCGGCGAAGCCCGGCGGCGGGATCGATTGGGAATCCGGCGTCGGCACCGGCGGTTACGTCCTGGAATCCTTCGAACCGGGCGTGCGGACCGTGACCAAGCGGAATCCGAACTATTGGAAGGAAGGCAGCGGCCATTTCGACGAAGTGGTGTCGCTTTTCATCGCCGACGTGGTCGCGCGGACGAATGCTTTGCGGACCGGCGAAATCCACGCCATGCAGAATGTCGACCTGAAGACCATCAGCCGTCTGGCGAAAACGCCCGGCATCAACGTCTTCAACACGACGGGCAACCAGCATATCACGCTGCCGATGTTCTCCGGTCAGGCCCCGTTCGATAACAACGACCTCCGCCTCGCCCTGAAATACGCCAACCACCGCGAAGAGTGGCTGCGCGTCATCCTGAAGGGTTATGGCGAGTTGGGGAACGACTATCCGATCGGGCCGGCCAACCAGTTCCGGGCGACGGCGGATGAAATCCCGCAGCGCGAATACGATGCGGACAAGGCCAAGTTCCACATGAAGAAGGCCGGCCTGGACAGCATCAACCTGCAGATTCACATGGCCTCCACCGCCTTCGAAGGCGCGGTCGACGCCGGGTCGCTCTATGCGGAGAAAGCCAAGGCGGCCGGCATCAACATCGAAGTCGTTCGCGAGGCCGATGACGGCTATTGGTCGAACGTCTGGATGAAAAAGCCGTGGGTCGGCAGCTATTGGGGTGGCCGCCCGACGGAAGACTGGATGTTCAGCCAGGTCTATTCCTCAACCGCGGAGTGGAACGAAAGCCAGTTCAAGAACGAACGGTTCGAGAAGCTGCTGGTCGAAGGCCGGGCGGAGCTGAATCAGGCCAAGCGCCGCGAGATCTATGTGGAGATGCAACGCATCCTGCATAACGAGGGCGGGGCGGTCATTCCGCTGTTCATGTCCTATGTCCACGCGGTGTCGGACAAACTGGCCCTGCCCGCCAATATGGCGAGCAACTGGGGCTTCGACGGCGAAAAGGCGGCGGAGCGCTGGTCCTGGGCCTGATCGCCATTCGCTTACCCGTAAGGATCGAGGTCCGGTGGAAACGCCGGGCCTTTTCCTTTGAGCCTGCCGCCTTTACTTGAAAACAACTAAGATCGCGTTGCCGGTCAGAGATAGCGCGCGATGAAGGCGGCGACCTCTTCCAGGGATTCCTCTGCCTCGGGAATATCGGGATAGGCCTCGAAAACGTGCCACATGCCTTCCCAGACATTAAGCTGAACTTCCATGCCGCCCTTGCGCATCGCGCGCGACAGTCGGCAACTGTCGCTCAACAGAAAATCGCGCGTCCCGCTGGTCAGGACGGTGGGTGGAAACCCGCTCCAGTCCGTTTCGAACAGGGGAGAGATCAGCGGATCGCGCAGATCGCGCCCCCCGGCATAGGCTTTGGCTTCGACATTTCCGTTGTCTTCCAGACTGATCGTCGGGTCCAGGCCGCGATGCGTCGCCAGGGACTCGCTTTCGCCGGTCAGATCGGCCCAGGGCGACAGCAGCCCCATCGCGCTCGGCATGGCGAGCCCTTCCCGCCGGGCGCGCAGGACCGTGGCCAGGGCGAGGTTGCCGCCCGCGGATTCCCCGGCAACCGCAATGCGGTCTATTTCCGGCTTTTGAAGCAAGGCGGCATAGGCCGTCATCGCGTCGTTCAGCGCGGCGGGATAGGGATCTTCCGGCGCCAACCTGTAGTGCGGCGCATAGACGGTCATACCCAGGAACGCCGCCAGCTTGGCGATGATCATCAGATCTTCGTCCGGGCTGCCGACCACATGTCCGCCACCGAAAAAATACAGCAGAACACTGTGCGACCGTTCGGGCTGAAACCGATCCGGCGCGACGATTTCCACGCGGACCCCATCCAGTTCGGACTGCCGCACCGAAACGCCGCACGCCTGCGCAACGACCGCCCCCAGCGGCGCATAATAGTCGTGCGCCGCCTGCCGGACCGATTGGATGGTCGCGGGATCGATGAACCGGGGATCCGGAAGGACGGCGTCCTCAATGAACGCCTGCGCCTCGGCGCTGATCGTCTTGGGCGGCGGATGGGGACGGTTCACCATGGCGGCTCCCCTTAAAAAAACATGGAAGGGCGCAGATTCAGGTAACCCACGCCGGGGGACGCATTCTATCAAGATCCGGATCCGTATAGAAGGGCGCGTCGCGCCGGAACGCTTCCAGCGGATTTCCGTCCAGCGTTTCCGCGGCGGCGCGGCCGAAGAAGACCGCATGCGCCACCGCGCCCGGCGTCAATGCGTCGCCGGTCAGATCGACCGATTTGATGCCGGCCTCCTCCCATTCCGCGCGTCGCGCATGCAATGCGTCGTACAGGTCCGTATTCGACCGGCGCGCGCCGACGACGACAAGAGAGTCGCATGCTGCACTGCGTTGCGATCCGGTGAAGATATGCGCCAGGGTGAGGGTTCCGCCGTCGAACGCCGTGACCCGTTCCAAGGTGCGCACAACCACGCCCGTATCCTCCAGCCGCTGGTGCACATAGGGTTGCTCGTTGGAATTGATCGTCCAGGCCGACGCGCCGCCCGCCGGCGTGACATAGGTGACCTCCAACCCTGCCCCGGCCAGACGTTCGGCCAACAACCCGCCGATGACATAATTGTCGAAATCGAAGACAACCGTTCTCCCCTCAGGAGAGCGCTCCGCCGCGATATCGTCCGGCGTAAAAACGGAAGGATGATCGGGTCCGGCCATCGGCACTTCCAGATCCGAGTAAAGATCTTTTGTCCAGTGAGCGCCGGTCGCGATCACCACACGTTCGAAACCGAAATCGAGAATCTGGTCCGCATCCAGGCGGCTCTCCGCAAAGATGTCCACATTCCGCATCACCGCGAGGCGGCCCAGCCGGTAGTCGATAACCCGCCGCCAGGCCGACAAGCCCGGAAGGGCCGCTTCGAAAAGCAACCTGCCGCCCAGTTCGCGCCCCGCTTCCGCCAACGTAACCGTATAGCCCCGCCGCCCCAGGGTCAGCGCGCATTCCAATCCGGCGGGGCCGCCGCCGACAATCAGCACCCGGTCCGTCGAACCGGCGGGCCGCACACGTTCCGGATGCCAGCCGCGACGCCATTCCTCGCCGAAAGTCGGGTTTTGGGTGCAGCGCACCAGCACCCCCTCGTGCCAACTGGCGATGCACATGTTGCAGCCGATGCATTCCCGGATCTCGTCCTCCCGCCCCGCTTCGATCTTGCTCGGCAGGAACGGGTCGGCGATGGACGGGCGGGCCGCGCCGATAAAATCCAGCACCCCGCGCCGCACCTGCGAGACCATGGCGTCGGGGGAGGTAAAGCGCCCCACTCCGACCACCGGCTTGTCGGTCCGCGATTTCACGAAGTCCACCACCGGTTCGTGCGCGCCTTCCTCCCGGAAGCGGGACGGGCCGCAGTCTGTGGGACTGGAATCCATCTTCACATCGAAAAGATCGGTATGGGGGCTCAACAGCGCGATTGCTTCATGCGCCTCCGTCTCATCATTTTCCCCGGGGCGGCCGCGCAGTTCCTCCAGACTGATCCGAAGCGCCACGGCGATCTCTCCGCCGACCGCATCGCGCGTCGCGTCCAGCATCTCCTGCACAATCCGAACCCGGTTGGCCATGGAACCGCCATAGGCGTCCGTGCGCGCGTTATAGTCCGGCAACAGGAATTCGTATGGCAGATACCCCATACCGGCATAGACATAGACAATATCGAACCCGGCCTGCCTGGCGCGCCGCGCCGCCTCCGCCTGCCAGCGGACCAGGTCCCGCAAGTCGGACGCATCCATTGCCCGGGGGCGCAGGCTGGACATGAAGGTGGCGTGCGTCGACATCCAGCCCTTGCCCGACGGCGAAACGGGCGGCAGCCGCGTCGACCGATTGAGGACCGCACCGCCGCCATGGAACAGTTCGACACCCGCCAGCGCGCCGTGTTCATGGACGGCGTCCGTCATCAGCGCATGCGCCCGCACATCGTCATCGTCCCAGAGCGTCGCATAAGGCAGGGGCGCGTCATCACAGGACGGATGGATGGAACACGCCCCGGTGCAGACCACACCCCATCCGCCTTCGGCCTTCACACCACGCAGCCCGGCGCGCACCCGCGGCATCGCATTTGTTGCGCCGCTGGCATGCGGCGCCTGGAAGAAGCGGTTCGGCGCGGTGACCGGCCCAATCGCAACAGGCTCGAACAGGATGTCGAAACGCGGATCCCGGCTCATCACGCCCTCCCCAAATCGAAACGCGGCCTTGGCTTGAAAAATTACTGTACATATGTACAATAAGAAAATCAAACCCAACACCGGAAACGCATCGATGTCGGCCGCGAAGCTGGAAAGACAGCGCCTGAAGCCGGAGGACCGCCGCAACGCCATTGTGGAAGCGACGGTGAGCGCGCTGGCCGCGCACGGGCCGCAGCGCTGCACCTTGCGCCAGGTCGCCCGCGACATGAATGTCGCCCCCAGCCTGATCACCTACTTCTTTGCGACTTGGTCGGACCTGCTGCTGCACACCTACCGCGCCCTGATAGAGGCCCATGAAGCGGATATTGAAGCTCTCCGGGACAAGTATTCGGAGGACGCCGAAGCGAATATGGATCTTTATCTGAAGACCTTCTTCTCAAAAACCTGGACGAGCGACCGGATCGCCGGCGCGCATATCTCTCTTTGGGCGCTGGCGCGCGGCGACGTCGATTTGGGTGGGGAAATGTCCCGAACCACGCGGGTCATGAAAGGTCAGACCGCCCCGTTGATCCGCACCCTGACCGACGCCCGTGGAAGTACGGCCGACCCGGGCGCGGTCAACGAGGCTTTCTACGCCCTGACTTCCGGCCTGTGGTACGAGATCGCGGTCAATCCCGCGGGTCTGAAGGCCGGCCGCGCCATAAAGATGAGTTGGGCCTATCTGAACACGGCAATTCCACAGCGAACGGAATCGGTTGCATGACGGCACGCACGGCCAGGCGGCAACGCCGCCAAAACAAAACTGCCGGCGCATTGACGCAAAGCCGGTGGGAGCAGATCACCTACCGCCGGCAGCCGGTGGAGATTCTCAGCGCGGACGAGATAGAGGCCATTCACAGGACGGGCCTGAAGATCCTGCGCGACGTCGGTATCTCCGTCCTATGTCCGGCCGCCCGAAAGGCGTATGCCGGTGCGGGGTTCGAAACAGCTGCGGGCGCAGAGCGCGTGCGCTTCGACGCGGACGGCCTGACCACGCTCCTCTCTTCCATCCCCGAACGCTTCACCCTGGAAGCACGCAATCCGGCGAAGTCGCTGATAGTCGGCGGGGACAAGGGGCTGTTCAGTTCGGTCGGCGGGCCGGTCTATTGCATGGATATTGAAAAAGGACGCTGGCGGGGCAGCCATGCCGAGATGCGCGACTTCCTGAAGCTGGTGCAGAGCCTGAACATCCTGCATCAGGAAGGGGGCGGCGGATTCGAAGCGCTGGACCTGCCGGCAGAGACTCGGCACTTGGATCTGTTCTATGCGCAGGCCACCTTGCTGGACAAGAATTGGCAGCCCTGGAACATCGGCCGCCGGCAAACGCTGGACGCCCTGAATATGGCCGCCCGGATGCTGTCGACGGATCTGGACGGCTTGAAGTCGCGGACGGTCTTTACAGGGGTCATCAACACCAACTCCCCCCTGCAGCTCGACATCCCGATGGCGGAAGGGCTGATGACCCTGGCGGAGTACGGACAAGCTGCGATCATAACGCCCTTCACCCTGTCGGGCGCCATGTCGCCGGTGACACTGGCCGGCGCACTCGCCCAACAGCACGCCGAGGCGATGGCCGCCCTGGCCCTGACACAGATCGTCAATCCGGGTGCGCCCGCCGTCTATGGCGGTTTCACGTCCAACGTCGATATGAAGACAGGGTCGCCCGCCTTCGGCACGCCGGAATACGTTCAAGCGGCCCAGGTCTCCGGGCAGTTGGCGCGGCGTCTCGGAATTCCGTTCCGGTCCAGCAATGTGACGGCGGCCAACACAACCGACGCGCAATCCTCTTATGAAAGCATGATGGCGCTGTGGGGCGCGACCGGCGGCCAGGCGCACATCGTCATGCACGCGGCCGGTTGGCTCGGCGGCGGTCTGACCGCGTCTTTCGAGAAACTGATCCTGGACGCGGAGATCCTGCAAATGACGGCGGCCTATCAACAGCCGCTTCCGGTAACCGAGGAGACGCTCGCCCTGGACGCCATCCGCGAGGTGGGGCCGGCGGGGCATTTCTTTGGCACGGACCATACGCTGGCGCGCTATCGGGATGCTTTCTACACACCCCTGGTTTCGAACTGGGACAATTACGACGCCTGGCGCGAGAAAGGCGGCAAGACAGCGGAACAGCGCGCCAATGAAGTATGGAAACAGCTTCTGGCCGACTATGAGCAGCCAGCCATGGACCCGGCGGTCGACGAGGCGCTCCGCGATTATCGCGACAGGATGAAGAGAGCCCGATAGGCGCTATTTCGGTTTGGAGATGCCTGTAACAGTCGATAGCCATATTTGTCATAATTGTGTTATGGTTATTGCGTATATAGGGCCGCGCCCACCGTTCTTGAAACGTGGAGAGAATGCCCAACCGGCCTTGGCGAAACGGGGATTCGCCGGGATAGAGGCCGCAAGCACTGGTGACGGCTAAAGCGGGGGACTAACCAGGAGCATCCAAACATGCATGGTACAGGATCCTTTGGTTCACGCGTTTCTTCCCGGATCTATAAGCCCGTCCGCCCGATCGCCGACGGGGAGGTCCGCTGGCCGGTTGACGGCAAATCCCTGCAGGCGCTTGTCGATCTGGGCATGTCGGATCAACGGATCGCGGAGTATTTCCGCGTCCCCGTCTCCAACGTCACGGAGATGAAAATCCGATACGCCGCCATGCCGCAATCGGCGATCCGATAGGGCAACGGCGGCGTCAGCGGCAAACCTCGCTTCACCGGCTTGCCCCCAGCCGCAAAACCTCCGTTCTACGTGGCGCTTTTTGCAGGACGCTCCGAACAGCCTGAGATATCCTGCCGCTATGTAGGATGCGACGGATGGCGCAACATCGGGGGGCCGGCGTTATGGCGGAAAAGCTTATCGTGTATCCCGATGCCGGGCCTTCGACGCCGGCGCTTTTCCACGGCAACCTGACCGAACGGCTACGGCGGCTCGGGCGGTTCGAACTGCATGCGGACACTCCGGCGGACGAACAGGAGTTCGCGGCCCGGATCGCCGATGCCGAGGCGGTGATCCTGGGTTGGGGCATGCCGGACCCGGTTTTGGCGTCCGCCGGCGCGCTGAAGATCGTCGCTTTCACCGGGATCGGTGCGTCCAACCACATCAACCTGGACCTTGCGCGGGACCGCGGCGTCCTGGTCTGCAACACGCCGGGCTATGCGGATGTCACGGTGGCGGAACATACGCTGGCCCTGATGCTGGCCGGCGCGCGGCACATCGCCGCCCTGGATGCCAGCGTGAAGGCCGGTGCGTGGGACCATTCGCATGTCGGTTTCGACCTGCGCGGCAAATGTCTGGGCATCGTCGGGCTGGGCGGGATCGGCACACGGGTGGCGCATCTCGCCAAGGCGTTCGGCATGGAGGTGATCGCCTGGACCGCGAACCCGTCGCCGGATCGCGCCGCCGACGCCGGTCTTCGGTTCGAACCGCTGGAGACGGTCTTCGACCGGGCGGACATCGTCTCTCTGCATTGCGCGCTGACCCCGCAGACGGAAGGCATGATCACCGGCGCGCATCTGGACCGGATGAAGGACGGCGCGCTGCTGATCAACACCGCCCGCGGCGAACTGGTGGAGGAAGCCGCCCTGATGGCCGCCCTGACCTCCGGCCGGATCTCGGCGGGTCTGGATGTTTTCCACCGGGAACCCCTGGCCGAAGACCATCCCCTGCGCCGCCTCCCCAACGTCGTGTTGACCCCGCACAGCGCCTACAACACGCCGGAAGCGGGATTCGCCATTCACGAAATGTGCGTCGCCGCCATAGAAGGCTTCTACGACGGCAGGCCCATCAATGTCGTGAACCCGTAACGATCCCCATCCGCCTTGCAACCGCATCGCCGCAACTTAACCGGATTTCAGGATGACGGCGACACCGCGCGCGGGTATATTTCAGGTAACATAATACCGTAGATGAAATGACGGAATCATCGACCGGCGTAGGCGGGAGGCGATTATGACTATCGAAGCACTGACGGTGGGGCCGATCGTCGGTTGGACGCGGGATCGCGAGTGCCGGGTTTGGGGCCGGGGCGACAAGGCCCCGCCCAACCATAGAACCACCGGCGTCGCCCGCATCCGGCGGCAGGGAGACGATGATTTCGGGCACCCCGTTACATGCAAGATGCTGCCGGTTTTCGACTATACCGGCGTCATCGATTTCGGCGGCCTTCAACCGGGCACAAGGTACGAGGTGGAATTCGGCTATGTTCACACAGCGCCGGACGGGCACGACCTTCCGGCACTGACCGACTGGTCGCAGGCCAGCAAGGCGACGTTCAAGACGGACGATCCGCAAACGGAGAACGCGACGGATTTCGTTTTCGGGTCCTGCCGGTATCTTCTGAAACTGTTCGGCGGCACGCTGTTCGATGAACGCGGCGACAGAACGTTCCGGTCGATCCGGGAACAGATCGCCGGGGGCGTGAAGACCGACTTCATGCTGATGGTTGGCGATCAGATTTACGCCGACGATCTGAATGTGTTCGGCCCGGACCGGGATGTGGAGGAATTCTTCGCCCGCTACCGCGAGGTTTTCGGCCAGCGGCATATCCGCGAGATGATGGCGCATCTGCCAACCTACATGATCCTGGACGATCATGAGATCCGCAACGACTGGTCCAACGACGACCGGGTCCGGTATCCGAAACTGTATGCCTGTGCGATGCACGCCTATCAGTGTTACCAGCTTGTCCACGGCCCGGCCTTTATCCGGAAACACGACAGCACGCGCAGCGATACGCCGGACAAGCTTTGGTACAGTTTCGACAAGGGGCGCGCGGCCTTCTTCGTCACCGACACCCGGACCGAGCGAACGCGCCACAGCGTCCCGCCGGAGATCGTCAGCCGGGGACAGATGGACGCGTTGAAAACATGGCTCGCCGCCGGGGAGAACCGGGACAAACCGAAATTCGTCGTCAGTTCCGTGCCGGTCTTTCCGGACAGCCACCGTCTGAACGAAGACAAATGGCAGGGATACGAGGCGCAAAGGGCGGAGCTTCTGGACTTTATTCTGGAGAATCAAATCAAACGCGTCGTGTTCCTGTCCGGCGACATCCATTGTTCGCTGTCGGCGCAACTGGGCTGTTCCGCGGATCCTGACTTCCGGGTGACCTCGATCATCTCCTCCTCTCTGTTCTGGCCCTATCCACAAGGACAGGCGTCAACCTATCGGCTGCGCGGAACCCTGACCGAGAGCAAGGGCAACATCTACACCATCGACTGCGCCAGCCCGGTTTTGTCGGAAGACAATTTCACCCGCATCCAGGCCGACGGCGATACGCTGCAGGTCAGCGTATACGGCCGCAAGGGGGCAGATCTTCTGGACGGCCCCCTCACCTACCGGATCTGACGCGCACCGCCCACGGTTCCGGCTGTATAAGGCCAGCCGCCACCCGCGGCTTTCGGATAGGAACCGCCGCACCGGAGGGGCGGCTGCTTGCCGCCTGGACCTGACCGATCCGGCACGCCATATTGGGTGAAAGATACAGGGCAATCGGAGTGATCGATGCAAACTACAGGAAGACTTTTCGACGATGTCGCGCGGGTCGCGTCCGGTGCGGCGGGCGCGCTGTCCGGCGTTCGCGAAGAGATCGAAGGGCTGATCAAACACCGCCTGGAGCGCATGATCGGCGAGATGGATCTGGTAACCCGGGAAGAGTTCGAAGCGGTCAAGGACGTCGCCGCCACGGCGCGCGCCGAACAGGAAATTCTGGAAGCGAAGGTGGCGGATCTGGAGCAGGCCCTGGCGGCTTCGAAAAAATCCGCGAAACCCCGGAAATCCGCGCCCCCGAGTAAGGCCGGCGCATAACTCTGCCCGGTTGGGATTCCATCAGCGATTCCAAGTATTTCCCCGCTGGATTCCAGTGGGGCAAATCACTTTGTTAAATTAGACCGGAATGCGATTCCCAGTTCTGAGTCTCTGAGAATCGAAAAACCTTTTATTACACACCCTTAGCCAAACAGAATTTTGCGTGCTTGCGGCGGCAGAATCGCACATGGCACTCTATCGATTGTGAGGGGCTACAGATAGTCCACAAGATCTTGGTGCCTCACCCATATATAGAGAACGGTCGCCATTCCGGCGAACCGATGCGCCGAGGGGGAACTCCCGCATGGACACAATGCTGGCATTTGGCGAAGCGACCTTCCCCAATCCGCTCGACGTGCTGGAAGCGATGTTCACCGAAAACGAATGGCCGTTCGAACGCCATGGCGAGGACGAGATCCTGGTCGAGACGACCGGTGGATGGTGCGACTACCGCCTGTTCTTCGTCTGGCGCGAGGATATGCACGCGCTCTATTTCACCTGCGCTTTCGAGATGAAGATCCCGGAAGAGGGCCGCACGCGGATCAACGACCTGTTGGCGATGATCAATCAGCGCATGTGGATGGGGCATTTCGACCTGTGCAGCGAGGACGGTTCGCCGACCTACCGACATACCATCCCGACGCGCGGCTTGACCCACGTATCGGTCGAAACGCTGGAAGATATGATGGACATCGCGCTCGCCGAGTGTGAACGCTTCTACCCCGCCTTTCAGTTTCTGATCTGGGGCGGCCACTCGCCGGAAGAGGCCGTCAGCGCCGCCTTGCTGGACTGCCAGGGCGAAGCGTAAACTGTCCCCCACACTAACGACTGAAGGAGACGCGGGGTTAGACCGCGTCTTCTCTTCCGCGCGGGGAAATCGTCACCATGGCCGATAGATTGGAAAGACCGCTGCTGCTGATCGGCTGCGGCAAGATGGGCGGCGCCATGCTGGAAGGCTGGCTGAAAAGCGGTATCGCGGCGGCCGGCGTGTGGATTGTCGATCCCGCGGGCGCGACGGATTTCGCGGGAACGGACGGCGTCACCATCGTCGGCGACGCCGCCGACCTTCCCGAGGATCTGAACCCGGAGGTCGCGATCATCGCCGTCAAGCCGCAGGCCATGGACGCCGTGGTCGGCGCCTATGCGAAATACACGAACCCGGGCTGCGTCTTTGTCTCCATCGCCGCCGGTACGACCATCGCCTACTTCGAACAGGCCCTTGGTGCGGCGGCCGCCGTCATCCGGGTGATGCCAAACACGCCGGCCGCAATCGGTCAGGGAATCTCGGTCCTGTGCCCGAACGGCAATACGGGGGAGGCGCAGGCGCGGATGGCCCGGCGGCTTCTGGAAGCGGTCGGCGACGCGCATCTGATCGACGACGAGACGTTGATGGATGCGGTCACCGCCGTCTCCGGCAGCGGCCCGGCCTATATCTTCTGGATGATCGATTGTCTGGCCCAGGCGGGCGTGCGGGCGGGCCTGCCGGAGGAGCTTTCCGCAGCCTTGGCGATGCAGACGGTCGCCGGGGCGGGTCAACTCGCGCGGGCCAGCGACGATCCGCCGGACCAGTTGCGCCGTAACGTTACCAGCCCCGGCGGAACAACCCAGGCCGCGCTGGAAGTATTGATGGCGGAGGACGGATTGAAGCCGCTGATGAACCGGGCGGTCGCCGCGGCGGCCCGGCGCGGCCGGGAACTGGCGGGTTAACCACATCAGACAGGTCTTGTTCGACACGGATTAGGGGCCACATCTAGAGCATGGCGAAACAACCCAAGGCCCAACGCGCCAAGCGCACCGACCCGATCGACGCCGCCATGGCGCTGATCGCAGAGCGCGGCTGGGCGGGTTTCGATCTGCCGGACGTCGCTTCGGCGGCGAACATTCCTCTGGCCGAATTTTCCCGGGACTACTGGACGAAGACGGACCTGCTGACTGCGTTCCAGCGGCGCATCGATGAACGCGTGTTGGAACATGCCGGCGTCCCGGACGAAGAAGAAACGCCGCGGGACCGTCTGTTCGACATCCTGATGCAGCGTTTCGACGCCCTGACGCCATACCGGGAAGCGCTGGCGGCGCTGGTTCGCGATCTGCCGCGCGATCCGCGGGCGGCGATCACAGGCGCGCGCACCATGCGCCAATCCATGGCGTGGATAGCCGCCGCAGCCGGCGTTTCGAACAGCGGCTGGAAAGGGATGCTGGTCATCAAAGGACTGATGGTGGTCTGGGCCTATACCGTGCGCGTCTGGCTGACCGACGACAGTCCGGATATGAGCAAGACGATGGCCGCTTTGGACAAGGCGCTGAGCCGGGCGGAAACCGGGGCCAACACCCTGTTCAACGGCCGCGCCCCAGGCTCTGACGACGCTTGAGGCGGATCGGCCGCCAAGCGCTTGATCTGTTTCAAGGCCGCATGGTCTTCTGTAAGTAGTCTGTTCACGGCCTGCGGATGCTCGAAGCTCCATCCGCACACCTGATTTTGTGCAGTGCACCATTTTCCTTGACGTTGGTATCCAGGAACCATATATGTGCGCTATTGTGCACCGCACAAATAGGTTCCCAGACACAAACAAGCGCGTATAAAAACACCCTTGGAGAGAGATGATGGCCCAGACTTCTTTTTTCGACTTTTCGCAGAACCCGTTCCTGGACCCGAAGAACAACCCCTTCCTGGATCCGGCGAAGAACCCTTTCCTGAACAAAGACCTGGCTGACGTTTTCAGCAATCTGAAAGCCCCGATGGACTTCCAGGACGTTGTTGCGTCGCAGCGCAAGAACATGGAAGCGATTGCCGCGGCCAACAAGACAGCCGTCGACGGCATGCAGGCGATCATCAAGCGTCAGAGCGAGATCCTGAAGGAAATCGTCGATGAGACCAACGCGCTTGCCCAGGAAGCCAAGGACAGCGTCACCGCCGCGCCGGACGAGCAGGCCGCGAAAAATCTCGACACCGTCAAAGGCGCTATCGAGGAAGCCGTCTCGAACATGAAGGAACTCAGCGAGATGCTGGCGAAGTCCCAGGCCGAGGCTTTCGATATCCTGAACTCCCGTCTGACGGAAAGCCTGGACGAAGTGAAAGCCACCATCGCCAAGGCGAAGAAGTAATCTCAGCCTAAACCGCTGACGGTTCGAACCGCCCTGCCCGCCCGGCAGGGCGGTTTTCTTTTGGCCCTACCGCCAGCCGCGCCTCTGCCTTTTCATCCGACGCGCCGCCTGCTACCTGGATTGCCGGCTTTTTCCAGAGGGGCTTGAAGATGACCATCTCATTCGACGATTTCCTGAAAGTGGACATCCGTGTCGGCACGATCGTGCGCGCCGAACCCTATCCGGAAGCACGCAAGCCCGCGATCAAGATGTGGATCGACTTCGGCCCGGAGATCGGTGAGCGCAAAACCTCCGCCCAGATCACGGCCCACTACACGCCGGAGGAACTGCCCGGCAAACAGGTGGCCGCCGTCGTCAACTTTCCGGCCAAACAGATCGGAAAATTCATGTCCGAATGCCTGGTGCTGGGCTTCTCGGACTCGGATGGCGGCATCGTCCTTATCGGCCCCGACCTGAAAGTACCGAACGGCGGGCGGATGCACTAATACAGGCATCCGTACATGCCCCGCCTGCTCCTTGGCCTGATCGGCGACAACATCGCGGCGTCTTCCGCGCCCTTGCTGCACCGACTTGCCGGCAATCATCATGGGGTCGAGGTGGAATACCGGCGTCTGGTTCCCGCCGAGCTCGGCGCGACGCTGCCCGAAATTCTGAAAGACTGCGAGGACCAAGGGTTCACCGGCGTCAATGTCACCTATCCCTACAAGGAAGCGGTCACGGAATTCGTCCGCATCGAGGACCCGGCGGTGCGGGCGCTTGGCGCCGTCAACACGGTACTGTTTGGCGAGAATCCGCCGAGCGGCTTCAATACCGACCACAGCGGTTTCATGGCCCTGTACCGGGCCGCATTCGGCGATACTGCACCGGGCGCCGTGGGTGTCGTCGGCGCGGGCGGCGTCGGGCGAGCCATCGCCTTCGGACTGGTGCGGTTGGGCGCGACCCGGATCCATCTGTTGGACCGCAACGCCAAGCAGTCCGTTGGCTTGGCAGAGGATCTGAGGAAGACGCATGGCGGTACGGAGGTTATGGTCTGCGACAACGAGGAGACGTTCGCCGCCGGATTGGACGGCGTTGTGAACGCAACCCCCGTCGGCATGCACGGTCTGCCGGGCCTGCCCCTTTCCACGGAGCGGATCGCGGAGGCCTCTTGGGCATTCGATGCGGTCTATACCCCTGTGGAGACGGACTTTCTTCTGCATGCCAGAAGCGCTGGCCTCAACGCGGTGTCCGGCTTCGAACTGTTTCTGCATCAAGGGATCGACGCCTGGAAACTCTTCTCCGGACGGACGGTCCCGGAAGCCGCCTTGCGTGCCCCCCTTGAACAGGCCGTCTTATCCGGCGGAAACAGGCCGTGAATGCTTTGGCCGGCGTCTACGATGCACCCTTCATCCCGGCGCAACGCCTTCCGAACCGTCTGGCCGGACTCAGTGTCTCCGCGGTCCGGAACAAGCGCAATTCGGGTTAGCGCATCAATAGGGGATGCAAGGCTACGGAATCCGGCCCCTGGCGGAACGGAAACTGCGCCACGAGAAGCCGGTGGACGCTTCCGGTCGATGCATAAAACGGCATGAATAGCCGCTGACAATCCAGGACCCTGGAATTCCTGGGCGGCGCATGCTGGGTGTATAGCTTCTGGCGCCGTTCCGCGACCATCAAGGACAGCGCGTGGAACAAGACACGCACCGACGGCGCCTCAACGGGCAGAGCCAGTCCTGTATCGTCCCGCCCATAATAGTCGGCGACCGCGCTGGCGAAGACCTTGTAGCGCAACCGGTTATCCGCGACGAAATCAATAACGTGAAGGTTGCGCAGGAATTTTTTAAAATGGAACGGTACGTCTTCGTTCCAGATCGGCCTCTCATCCGGCCCGGCAAGGTCAGCGTAAATGTCGAAAACGTCACGCAGTTCAGGGTGGTCGATTTCGTCGCGCCTGGGGTCGAAACCGCCTTTGAACGCCGCCGAGCCATAGCGCAGAAAGAGGGGGCTCATAGCCGATGCCGCTTGATCCCGAAACTCATCGAAAATCCTATCGACGTGCAACGCTTCCAACGGTGCGGCCTGCGCCGCCAATGCATCCGTATTCTGCATAAATTCATCCTAATATTTATGTCTATAAACTTTAGAGTACTTTTTCGGGTTTTTCAGCAGGTTGTTTGCGCACAAAACAGTGAAGCAGAATACAATCTTAAGATGATTCAAGCCAGCTTTGTTCACCAAATGGCCGGGGCGCGCAGATCTTACCGATGTTTCCAAGAAATCGCGGCGAACTCTATACAGGCAATCTGATCCGGGCGCGCAATCCCCCGTGGGGCGACTCTTCCAGGAACAGTTCGCCACCATGTACGCGCGCGATATCCCGGGCGATGGAAAGACCCAATCCCGTCCCGCCGGTTTCGGGATTCCGCGACCGGTCCAGCCGGACGAAGGGGCGGAACGCCTCTTCCCGGTCTTCCTCCGGTATGCCGGGTCCGTCATCGTCGATGGTGACTTCGATTGCATCGCCCCGCCGGCCGGTCCTGACCCAGATATTTCCCGCATAGCGCTTGGCGTTGGCGATCAGATTGTTGACGCAACGCTTGAACGCCTCGGGCTTTACCCAGGTCACGATACGGCCTTCGACGTGGATGTCGATGGCCGTGCCGGCCTTCTTCCATTGCTCCCCGATATCGGAAACAAGCTCTGTCAGGTCGGTTTCCTCCGACGGCTCGCCTCCCTCCCCGCGCGCGAAGGTCAGGTAGCCGTCGATCATCTTCTCCATCTCGGAGACGTTTTCCTTCAACTCCCCGATCTCCGGTCCCTGGCCCAGCATGGCCAGTTGCAGCTTCATGCGCGTCAGCGGCGTGCGCAGATCGTGGCTGACGCCGGACAGCATGTCGGTCCGTTGGCGGACCTGACGGCGGATCCGTTCGCTCATCAGATTGAAGGCCTGCGTCGCCTGGCGCACTTCCTGGGCCCCCTCAGTCTTCACATCCGAGTCCGGCTCCCGCCCCTTGCCGAAACTGTCCACCGCGTTGGCTAGACGCCGGATCGGCCGGACCTGATTGCGCATGAAGACCGATGCGACCGCGAACAGAACCAGCGAGGTTCCCACCATCCACATGATGAAAATATAGGTGGAGGAGGAAAACACCCGGCTGCCGGGCACGATCACCCGCAAGACCCCGTCGGCCAGTTGAACATCGATGACGACTTCTTCGCGGAAGGAACGGCTGTCGATCCGGAACGGACGCTTTACCCGCTCGTCCATGGCGTGCCCGAGAAGCCGGCTGATCAGGTTTTCTTCCGCGCCGCTGGGCTCGTTCGGCAGAATCTCACCCGGCTTCAGGATCATCTCCAGATCCATCGTCGCCCGGGCGGATTGGAACAGGGCGTCGATCTCGTCGGGATCGTCGCGCATCCGGTCCAGCACCATGGCGACATCGCCGGAAATGCTGCTGACCAGACGCCAGGTAATCGTATCCCAATGACGGTCGTAGAAGATCCAGGTCGAGACGATCTGCAGCAGGATCAACGGCGAGATGATGATCAGCAGCGACCGGCCGTAAAGGGTCCGGGGCAGAAAGCTTTTTAGCTGTAAACGCATGGCTGCATCGACTATCCGCCAATCCGGTCAATCTGGCCGCAAGACATAACCGCGTCCGCGGACCGTGTGAAGATAGCGCGGAATTCGCGGATCGGGTTCGATTTTTCGGCGCAGGCGCGTGACCTGCACATCGATGGTGCGGTCCCCTCCGCTGATGTCGCACAGGGCGCAAAGCTCGTCCCGCGACATGATCCGTCCGGGTTCACGGGCCAGCGCCGTCAACAGTTGGGATTCCGTGGAGGTCAGCTTGATCGGCCGATCCCCATTCAACAGAACCTGCCTGCCCACATCGAACAGCACCGCGCCCATTTCCACCATCATCGGGCCGGCCGCCGCCTGCGCCGATGGGGTCCGCCGCAGGATCGACTGGATGCGCAGGACAAGCTCGCGCGGCTCGAACGGTTTCGACAGATAGTCGTCTGCGCCCGCTTCCAGCCCGTTGATCCGGGATTCCGTCTCGCCCATCGCCGTCAGCATCAGGATCGGAATAGCGTCGATGGTGCGGACATGGCGCGTAAATTCAAGACCGCTCTCCCCGGGCAGCATCACGTCCACGATCAGCAGGTCGAATTGGAAGGCCTTCAGTTTGGCGCGCGCTTCTTCCGCATCGGCGGCAGAGGTCACGCGGAACCCCTCCTCCGTCAGAAAACGCTGCAACAGATCGCGCAAACGCGTGTCGTCGTCCAGAACCAGCAGATGGGCCGTGTCTACCAAGGTGCGGCTCCCGTCCTTTGTCCGCGATCAGCGCCGGCGGCGGCCGGTTTCGAACCGGCTCCGGTCGTCCGCGTCCGACATAACGCCCAGCATGACTTTGCGGAAACCCTCCACGGCCTCCGCGCCCGCTTCCCGGAAGGCGCCCGCCACCCGCTTGCTTTGCACCGCCGTCAATTGCGCCTCCAGCGCACGCCCCTTTTCGGTCAGGTCCAGGAGGCGCTGCCGCCGGTCCGTCGTTCCCTGACGCTGGGTGATATATCCTTCCTCCAGCAACTGCCCCAGGACGCGGCTCAAGCTCTGTTTGGTAATTTTCAAAATCCCCAGCAGCGAGGATACCGTCGCCCCCGGATACCGGCCCACGAAATAGATTACCCGGTGGTGCGCCCGCCCCAGGCCTTTGTCGGCGAGGATCTCGTCCGGCTCCCCGATAAAGTCGCGATAGGCATAGAAGAACATCTCAATCGCCTGGCGCAGTTCCTCTTCTCGCAGGAACAACGGGTTCACGCCCGCCTTGCCGGCGGAAGGGTTCAAACCGGCCGGCGGCGACCGCAGTGAAGAATTTATGTCAGTCATGTTGACATATATGCCTGACGCTGTTACACCGCGCAACCTCTTGAGTTGTTACTTTATGACTTATCGAGGATTTTTTGCGAAAGGTTGTTACCTTGTCTCTGAAAATTGGGTTCGGTCGTTACAAATCCGGCCGAACGGCGGTGATAGAGAAACTTTGGGTAACTGGGTAGGAACGACTCAACCCGGGGCGACGGGAAAAGAACGAAAAGCTGGTGGATTCGCCAGGAATTGGAGCACGTTATGTCACTTTTGTCTTTCGACGACCGCGAAGGTTACATCTGGTTCAATGGCGAGCTGAAGCCGTGGCGGGAAGCCGAGGTGCATGTCCTAAGCCACGCCCTGCACTATGCGTCGGCTGTCTTCGAAGGCGAACGTGTCTATGGCGGCCAGATCTTCAAGCTGACCGAACATACCGAGCGGTTGATCAAATCCGGTGAATTGCTGGATTTCAACGTGCCCTATAGCGCCGCGG
>JANQIT010000213.1 GCA_028282025.1 Hwanghaeella sp.
CGAAGAAGTCGCGCGCGGCCATGTCGTCGGAATGGAGTTGGGCCGCGCGGTTCAGGCGATCGTCCATCTGCAGCAGGCTAAGCCCGTTACGCTCGCGGATCGCATTCAGACGGCGCAACATATCCAGCCGCCACGCGTCCCCGTCGATCAGCCGGTCGAGACTGTCGGCCGCCGCAACCCCCAGCGGCAGGGTCAGTCCGGTCAGGAGGGCGGTTGTTTGTGAGACAAAGGTTCGTCGGCGCATGTCGTTCAGTATAGGCGGCGGCCGCCTGAATCGAACCTATTGGATAACGATATTGGGCGCTTTGCGTGTCTCGACGCCGTCGGCGGTATCCAGTTGCTCCCAAATTCTATTGGCGATGGCGCGGAAAGCCGCCGCATGGTCCGAGTCAGGGCGGGTCACGACGATCGGCTCTCCGCCGTCCGACGTCTCGCGGATGTCCAGGTGCAGCGGGATCTCGCCCAGGAATTCGATGCCGAGGCGTTCCGCTTCGTCGCGGGCGCCGCCATGGCCGAAGATATCCGCTTGGTGGCCGCAACTCGGGCACAGGAAATAGCTCATGTTCTCGATGATGCCGAGCACCGGCACATCGACTTTGCGGAACATGTTAAGACCTTTACGGGCATCGAGCAGCGCGATGTCCTGGGGTGTGGAGACGATCACCGCACCGGCAAGCGGTACCTGCTGTGCCATGGTCAGTTGCGCGTCGCCGGTTCCCGGCGGCATATCGACGATCATGATATCCAATGCGCCCCAGTTCACGTCGCGCAACATCTGTTGCAGGGCGCTCATCACCATGGGGCCGCGCCAGATCATCGGTGTTTCCTCGTCGACGAGGAAGCCCATGGACATGACCTTGATGCCGTAATTCTCCATCGGCTCCAGGACTTTACCATCGGCCGAGGACGGCTTGCCCGAGATGCCCATCATGCGGGGTTGTGAGGGCCCGTAGATATCGGCATCCAGAAGCCCGACCTTGAGGCCGCTCGCCGCGAGGCCCAATGCCAGGTTCACCGCGGTGGTGGATTTCCCGACGCCGCCCTTTCCGCTGGCCACGGCGACGATGTTCTTCACTCCTGGGGCCAGGGGTTTGGCTTCCTGCTGTTGTTGCGGGGCTTGTTGGGCGCGTGGCGGCGCGCTTTGGGGTTGCGCGCGATGAGCGGTCAGAACCACGGTTGCCGAGACAACGCCGGGCATTTCATGGATCGCCTGTTCGGCGGTTTTCCGGAGCGGTTCCGAGGCGGGGCCCTTGTCCGGGGCGACTTCTATAGAAAATCCGACGTTGCCGTCCTTCACCACGAGGCCGGAAACCATTCCCAAGGACACGATGTCCTGACCGCTATCCGGCTCTACAATGTTCTTCAGCCGAGCCAAAACTTCAGCTTCGGTTACCTGCGCCATGCTTGAAAACTCCCAAACATCCCCAATATGCCTTGGACAATCAACTTTTCGAATTTGCGTGCCCGGCTAGGCTGTCATATATGATCCCGACCCCGGTTGGAAAGTGCCGACAGGGACCTATCATAAGACGCACGCAAATAGCGATAATTACAAGGCGGGAGAAAGTTCCATGCCATGGCAGAATCAAGGCGGCGGTGGCGGCCCATGGGGCGGCGGCGGCAGCGGTGGCGGCGGTCAAGGGCCGTGGGGTGGACGTGGCGGCGGAGGCGGCGGCGGCGGTACGCCACCACCGGACCTCGAAGAGATGCTGCGCCGCAGTCAGGACCGGCTCAAGACGATATTCCCGGGCGGCGGGTCCGTCGGGAAACTCCTACCCCTGATCATCGTGGTGGTCGTGGGGTTATGGTTCGCAACGGGCTTCTACCGTGTGCAGCCGGACGAACAGGGTGTCGAGCTCGTTTTCGGTAAATGGAACGGCAATACGACAACCGAAGGCCTGCATTGGAACTGGCCCGGACCGATCGGCGATGTCTTCACGCCGAAGGTTACCCGGTCTAACCGCGTGCAGGTGGGATATCGTGCGGGCAGCGAAGGGTCACGGCGCGGCGGCTCCGAACGGGACGTAACCGAAGAGAGCGTCATGCTGACAAGCGACGAGAATATCGTCGATCTTCAGTTCACCGTCCTGTGGAAGATCAAGAACGCGGGTGAATTCCTGTTCAATATCCGGAACCCGGAGGGAACGGTTAAGATCGCCGCGGAAAGCGTCATGCGCGAGGTGGTCGGTCAAACGGATTTCGACCAGACCGTTACCGTTGGACGTGAGCAAATCGAAGCGCGGGCCAACGAGCTGTTGCAGAATATCCTTGATCAGTATGGCGCCGGAATCCTGGTCGAAGCGGTCCAATTGCAGAAATCGGATCCGCCCCCGGACGTCATCGACGCCTTCAACGACGTGCAGCGCGCCCGTCAGGACAAATCCCGTTTGAAGAACCAGGCGGAAGCCTACGCCAACTCCATCGTGCCGCAGGCGCGCGGTCAGGCGGAACAGATGGTCCGGGATGCCGAGGCTTATCGCGAGAAGCTGCTCAAGGAAGCGGAAGGTGAAGCCAAACGTTTCATGTCGGTTTACGAGGCCTACAAGACCGCTCCCGAAGTGACCCGTCGGCGCATGTATCTCGAAACGCGCGGCCAAGTGTTCGGTTCGGCGCAGAAAGTGATCGTCGACCAGAACGGCGAGTCGAGCCAAGGCGTCGTTCCGTATCTGCCGCTGCCGGAAATTCAGAAGCGCGTCCGGTCGCAGACCGATACGACATCGACGTCGCCTCAACCCGCGGATACTTCTGCGGCAACCCAGCCCGTGCAACGCTAGGCGAGGAGGATTAGTCCATGAAAAACAAGCTACTCGTTCTCGGTATCGTGGTTGTCGTGCTGGTCGTCGTCGGCGCCAACGCGCTGTTCACCGTGCATCAGACGAAACAGGCAATCGTCCTGCAGTTCGGTGAGGCGAAAAGGGTCATCAAGGAACCGGGACTCGCGGTGAAGATTCCCGTCATCCAAGAGACCATTTTCTACGACAACCGGGTTCTGGACCTGGACCCGCCGTCCTTCGAGGTTCTGCTGACCGACAAGAAGCGGATCATCATCGATGCGTATGCCCGCTATCAGATCATCGACCCGTTGCAGTTTTTCCGACGGGTCCGCACCGAAGCGACGCTTCGCGACCGGTTCGGCAAGATCATCAACTCCAGCCTGCGCCGCGTGATCGCCACCGTGCCGTTGCGGGACGTCTTGTCGGAGAAGCGCGACGATATCATGACGCAAATCCAGGCCGTGGTTGCCGGGCCGGCGGAATCCTTCGGGATCAAGATCGTCGATGTTCGCATCGGTCGCACCGAGTTGCCGACGCAGACACGGCAATCGGTGTTCAGCAGAATGCGGACCGAACGTGAGCGGGAAGCGCGTGAGCTGCGTGCGGAAGGCGGCGAGGAAGCGCAAAAGATTCGCGCGCAAGCCGACCTGGAACGCACGGTCCTGATCGCGGACGCGGAACGGCAAGCCCAAATCCTTCGTGGTGAAGGCGAGGGTGGCCGGAACCGGATTCTCGGTGAGGCCTATGGCCAGGATCCGGCCTTCTTCGATTTCTACAAATCGCTGGCGGAGTACCAGAAAAATCTCGTGGATAGCGACACGACGATGGTCTTGAGCCCCGACAGCGAGTTCTTCCGCTTCTTTGGAAGCGGTGGTCGAAGCGAAGGCCAAAAGCGATAGGCCCAAGCCGCGTGTGGGCGTTCGATGCTCGATTTTCTGACGGCCGTCGGCCTCGTTCTCGTGCTGGAAGGGATTCTATACGCCCTATTTCCGGCGGGAATGCAGCGCATGATGGAGCAGGCGCTTCAATTGTCGCCTAACATGCTGAGGAAAGGCGGCTTGATCGCAGCACTCGTAGGATTTGCGATTGTTTGGATGATCCGGAGTTGACGCTTTTCCCGGTGGTGATAACGATTTGGTCGCCATTTTGTTAACGCAGTTTTGGCCGTCCTGAGATATATTGTCGGGCGACCGTTGATTTTGGTTGCGCGCGATGCCAAATCGGTCGTTAGAGCCCTCGGGCGGCCTGGATAGGGCTTCGCCAGGACTGTGTAACCGCGTAAGTTATTGATCAACAAATCGATGCGTGATGCCAACATGATTTCAATCCAACGCACTATGCCGTTTGGCCGAAACTGGCTGGTTTTGATTGCTTTGGCCGTGGTTGCGGTCTGGATGCCGAATCCCGCCGACGCCCGTGGCGCCCCGGATAGTTTTGCGGATCTCGCGGAGAGATTGTTGCCGGCCGTCGTCAATATCTCGACGACACAAAAAGTTGCTGGGCGCAGCACCGAGGATTTGCCGCAGTTCGACTTTCCGCCGGGCTCGCCCTTCCGGGAGTTTTTCGATCAATTCCAACGCAAGCGTCGCGACGCGCCGCAACGGCGTGGCACCTCGTTGGGATCCGGTTTCATCATCGACAAGACGGGTTACATCGTAACCAACAATCACGTCATCGAAGGCGCGGACCAGATCACCGCCGTGTTGCAGGATGAGCGAAAGTACGAAGCCGAGCTGATCGGCCGCGATCCCAAGACCGACCTCGCGTTGCTGAAGGTCAAGACGAGTGAGGACCTGCCTTATGTGCCGTTCGGATCGTCCGATTCGGCGCGCGTCGGCGATTGGGTTCTGGCGATCGGCAATCCGCTGGGTCTCGGCGGTACGGTGACGGCGGGTATCATCTCGGCGCGTGGCCGGGACATCCGGTCCGGACC
>JANQIT010000228.1 GCA_028282025.1 Hwanghaeella sp.
GGAAGAAGCCGGACGCCGGGCCGTCGCCATCGATCCGACCGATTCTTACGCCATTCATGCGGTCGCCCATGTGCTGGAGATGATGGGCCGTCAGGAAGGTGGGATCTGGTGGCTGACCAGCCGCCGAGAGGATTGGGAACACGGCAATTTCGCCAACCACCTGTGGTGGCACCTGTCGCTGTTCCATCTGGACCTGCAGCAGTACGAACAGGTCTTCGAGATCTTCGACAATCATCTGCAAAGCGACGGTCTCAGCGGCGACAAGTATGAGGAATTGGACGCCGCCGCCCTGTTGTGGCGGCTGAAGCTGTTCGGGGTCGATGTCGGGGCGCGCTGGAAAAGGCTGGCGGACAAATGGGCGCCCGCCGCCGAAGATACGCTGTACGCCTTTAACGATGTGCACGCGATGATGACCTACGCCGCGGATGGGCGGCAGGACCTGATCCGCAAGGTGCTGGAAGCGAACGAGCGTTATGTGCGGACAGAGGATGACGCCAATGTCGCGATGACGCGCGAGGTGGGGCTGCCTTTCTGCCATGCCATCGCCGCCTTCGCGTCGGGCGATTACGGCCGTGCGGTGGATCTGCTGCACCCGATCCGCCACCAGACCGCCAAGCTCGGCGGCAGCCACGCCCAGCGCGATATCATCCACCTGACGCTGATCGAAGCGGCGCTGCGCAGCGGCCGCGGCAAACTGGCCCGGGCGCTGCTGTCGGAACGGACCGAGTTGAAGCCGACCAGCGTGCAGAACTGGTCGATGGCGGCCAGGGCCTTCGACGGCTGCGGCGATACGGTGCGCGGCGAGGCGGCGCGGGCCCGGGCCCAGGCGCTGCAATTGTCGCGGCAGGTAGAGCGCGCCGTCGCCTGACCGGGCCCCGGCGGGGCCGCTTGTCCGGGCCTCAGGCTTGCCCGGACCTGACAAACCTAGTACCACCCTGCGCGGTCCCCAAGGGATCGTCAGCATTGTTCCAAGCAGGTCAGGTCAGGCGAAAGTAAGATGAGCGACGGCGCACAACGGTCCTTGCTGCCCAACGGGCTGCGCGACGTTCTCGCTCCCGAAGCCGCGCATGAAGCGCGGGTGCTCGAAGATCTGCTGGCGCATTTTCACGGCTACGGCTACGACCGGATCGAACCACCGCTGGTGGAGTTCGAGGACAACCTTCTGGATGGCGTCGGTTCGGCCATGGGGCCGCATACATTCCGTCTGATGGATCCGGTAAGCCAGCGCATGATGGGCGTGCGGGCGGATATGACGCCGCAGATCGCCCGGATCGCGGCGACGCGTCTTCACAAACAGCCGCGCCCTTTACGCCTGGCGTATGGCGGTTCCGTCCTGCGGGTGTCCGGCACACAACTTCGGCCGGAACGGGAATTCAAACAGGCGGGCTGCGAGCTGATCGGGGTGGACAGCCCGGATGCGGACGCTGAAGCCATAGAGGTCGCGGCGGGCGCATTGCGGCATATCGGCGTCAAGGCGTTAAGCGTGGATATCTGTGTGCCGACTTTGGTGCCGGCGGTGTGCGACGCGTTGGACGTCGATCTTTCTGCGGCCTTGAAGGCTCTGGACGTCAAGGATGCGGACGCGGTCGATGCGCTGGGGGGCGAAGGGGCCCCTGTGCTGAAGGCGTTGCTGGCCGCCAGCGGTCCCGCTGTCCGGGCGATTGAAATGTTGAACGGGTTTGCCCATGTCCGGCCGATTGCGGACGCGGCGGCGCGGTTGACGGCGGTTCTGGACTGCCTTTCCCGCGCGATGCCGGATCTGACGGTGACCGTCGATCCGGTCGAGAGAAAGGGTTTCGAATATCAGCAGGGCGTTAGCTTCACGTTCTTCGCCCGTGGGGTGCGCGGCGAATTGGGCCGTGGCGGGCGCTACCGTCTCGCTGGCCGGGACGAAGCTGGCACCGGCTTCACCCTGTATCTGGACAGTATTCTGCGCGCCATGCCCGTGCCGGTGCGCGACGCGCGTGTTCTGCTGCCGTGGCGCACGCCCTCGGCGGAGGCGGCGCGGCTGCGGGAAGAGGGATGGGTCGCCGTCGCAACGCTGGATGCCGGGGCCGCACCGGATGCTGAGGCGAAGCGCTTGGGGTGCACGCATGTCTATCAGGACGGCAAGGTCGTCGAAGCCGCCGCGTGAAGCACGCCCGGCGCACAGTTGAATAAGGAGTAGCCCGTGTCGAACGTCGTTGTGATTGGGTCCCAGTGGGGTGACGAAGGCAAAGGTAAGATCGTCGACTGGCTGTCGGACCGCGCCGATGTCGTGTGCCGGTTCCAGGGCGGGCACAATGCCGGCCATACGTTGGTGATCGACGGCGAGACCTATAAACTGAGCCTGCTGCCGTCCGGCATCGTCCGCAAGGGCAAGACATCGATCATCGGAAACGGGGTCGTCGTCGATCCCTGGGCCTTGATCGAGGAGATAGAGCGGATCAGCGCGCAGGGCGTCGAGATCGGTCCGCAGAACCTGATGGTGGCGGAAAATGCGGCCCTGATCCTGCCGGTGCACCGGGCGGTCGATAAGGCGCGGGAAACCGCCAGCGGCGCGCGTAAGATCGGTACCACGGGCCGTGGCATCGGGCCGGCCTATGAGGACAAGGTCGCCCGCCGCGCGATCCGCGTTTGCGATCTGATGGATCCCAGCACGCTTGAGGAACGCGTCGATGCCTTGCTGGCGCACCACAACGCGCTGCTCAGCGGCCTTGGGGAACCGACCTTCGACCGCGCGGCCCTGATGCAGGAACTGGACGATATCGCCGCAAAGATCGCCCCTTTCGCGGCGGTCGTGTGGAAAGCGCTGGACGAGGCGAAACACAAGAACAAGCGGGTACTGTTCGAAGGCGCGCAGGGCATTATGCTCGATGTCGACCATGGCACCTATCCGTTCGTGACCTCGTCGAACACGGTACCCGGGCAGGCGGGATCCGGCGTCGGAGTCGGACCGCGGACCCTGGGTTATGTCCTGGGCATCACCAAGGCGTACACGACGCGCGTCGGGGCCGGCCCTTTCCCGTCCGAACTGACCGACGAGATTGGGGAACGCTTGGGCGAACGGGGGCGCGAGTTCGGGACGGTGACCAGCCGGAAGCGCCGCTGCGGCTGGTTCGACGCCGTGCTCGTTCGCCAGTCCGTCAAGGTCGCCGGTATGGATGGCATCGCCTTCACGAAACTCGATGTGCTGGACGGGTTCGACGAGTTGAAGATCTGCGTGGCCTATGAGATCGACGGCCGCCGCTACGATCACCTGCCGGCCGCGACCGGCCTGCAGGCGCGCGCCAAGCCGATATACGAAACTCTGCAGGGATGGTCGGAAAGCACCTATGGCGCGCGCAGTTGGGCCGATCTTCCGGCGACGGCGATCAAGTATATCCGCCGGGTCGAGGAATTGATCGAAACTCCCGTCGCCCTGTTGTCCACCAGCCCGGAGCGGGACGACACCATCCTGGTTCGCGACCCGTTCGAAGGATAATCGAAAGACCCCGGGGACCTGCGTCTTTCCGCCGCGACTTGGTGTGCGCGACTTGGCGTGAATCGTGCTAGCCGGTAGTTTTGGCGGATGCGTCGCCGTCTGAAAGACCGGCAGCGCATCCTAAAGTCCCGTTTCTCCGATCCGGGACTCTGGCACGTTCGGCGGCATTGGCATGGCACTTAAGATATCGAGCGGGACCGAGGTGGCGGAAACCGCGGCCGAGACGCCGGCGGCGAGCGGCGTCGTGTCCGTCAAGGACCGCTACGATATCAAGCTCGATCAACCGCTTCCCGAATACGACAATGCGCCCGCCGTCGCCTACCGGGCGGTTCCTGTCCGCGACAGCAACAGGGCGATGTATGCGCTGGTATGCGATCCGAAAGTACCGCCGCGCCTGGAGATGGTTCCGACCCTGCATCGCCTCGACCATACCGCGATGGTGAATGTGATCGACTGGGATGTGGTCGATTGGCCCCTGGAGGGACGCCGCTGCCCGGTTCTGATTCTACCGCGCCCCGGGGGGAAGAAGGTCTTCAGCGGCCCAAAGGACGAGCGCGCGCCGTTTTCCGAAGATTATGTCACCCGGAATTTCATTCTGCCGGCCGTGGAAATCCTGCGCGAGATGCACAATGTGGGCGAAACCCACCGCGCGCTGCGGCCCGACAATATCTATTTCGGCGGGGACGACGAGAAGACTCTGGTGATCGGCGAGTGTTTCAGCGCCCAGCCCGCGGTGACGCAGCCGGCGGTCCTGGAATCGCTGGAATCCTGCCTCAGTGCGCCGGGCGGCCGTGGGGAAGGCTTGGCGGCGAACGATCTCTATTCATTGGGCGTGTGCATTTTATCGCTGCTGATCGGAAAATATCCCTGCAGCGCGATGACCGACGAGGAAGTCGTCGCTCAGAAACTGGCTATCGGTTCCTACACCACGGTTACTCAGAACTACCGCGTTTCGCTGACAATCATGGAGGTGCTGCGCGGCTTGCTGTCCGACGACATCTCGGACCGCTGGTCGATTGAAGATCTGGCCTTGTGGCTGAATGGAAGGCGCTTGTCGCCGAAACAGCCGCCCTTGCCGGTAAAGGCGACGCGGCCCATGCAGGTTGGCGGCAAGGGCTATGTCACGGCTCGGGAACTGGCGAACGGCATGGCCCGCAACTGGGAAGAATCCGGGGCTCTCGTCATGGAAGGGGCGCTGGACGGCTGGCTGCGCCGGAGTCTTGGCGACGAGAGCCGGACCGAAGCCATGAGCCAGGCGAAACTGCTCGGCGGACAGGACGAACCCGACCGCGCCTTGGCGCGTGCGATCATCGCGCTAGACCCGGAGGGGCCGATCCGGTTGCGCGGTCTGGCTTCCACCATTGGCGGAATGGGAACATTCGGCGCCATGTATAACGAAGACGAGGCCGCGAAGAAGCTGATCGCCGACGCCATCCAGATGAGCTTGCCGAGCTTCTGGATGGAACAGCAGGTGACGGTCCGCCCGGAGATGTCTCACGGGGTCGCGCGGCTCGACCGGATGCGGGCGACGCTTATGCGGCCCGGTATCGGTTATGGGCTGGAGCGGGTTCTCTATGAACTGAATCCCGACACGCCGTGCAAGTCGCCGCTCTTCGAGCGGGATTACGTAGCGACGCTCGATCATCTTCTACCGGCCATGGAACGTGCAACGGCTGCCCGCGAAGGCGATTTGAAGCGTTTGATCGACCGCGATATCGCCGCTTATATCGGGGCGCATTACCGGCGGTCCGTCAGCGGCGATCTGGCGGATATCGAAACCGACGATGCGGGACTTGCGGCGACGGCCCAGGTCAGAATGCTGGCGATGCTTCAGGACTCGCTGGCGCGCGGGAAGGCCTTTCCAAGCTTGTGCAAGGCTGCGGCCAAACTGCTCGATCCTGCGGTTCGGCGTTTCCATTCCCATTCGACGCGAAAGCGCGTCCGCCAAATGATGCAGAAGGCCGAGCGTGAGGGGCGCCTGCAGCATCTGGTAACCATCGTTACGAATCCGGTTGAGATCGATCAGGACGAAAAAGGGTATCTGCGCGCGACCAACGATTTCACGCGCTCCGCGGTTGAGACGATCAAAGTGCGAAACCACATCAAGAACCAGGGCAAGATCGCCGCGGAAGTCGGCGGACAGTTCTCGTCTGGGCTGGCGGGCATGCTGGCTGCTCTTATCTGTGCAATCGCCGCCATTGTGAGGCTGGCATGATGACCGGGGGCGTGTGTGGCGGCTAAACCCAAGAAGCTGGCTGCTCTGAAGGATGGGCCGACGGCAAACGTACTGCGTCGGCGCGCCAAGGTTCTGTCCTTTATCTTCGGACCGCCGCTGCTGTTTATCCTGCATCCGACGGTGATGGTGGCGCTGGGCGGCATGCTTCCGACCCTGGTCGCCTTTATCGTCGATAACAGGAAAGAGCGGTATGCGGCGCGGACGGTGGGTTATCTCAATCTGTCCGGCGTCTTCATCGTGTGTCTGGATATGTGGGCCGGCGATCACACCTGGCAGGCGGCTTTGGAAATGCTCTACGAGCCGTTCAATTGGCTGATCATGTTCGGGACCGCGGCCTTGGGCTGGGTCCTCTATTTCATCATGCCGCCGATCTCCGGCACCTATTTGAAAATCAGCAACGATTTGAAGCTGAGAACGCTGCTGGGAGAGCAGGAAAAACTGGTGAAGGAATGGGGGCACGGCGTGTCCCGGAACGCGCCTGCGGCGCCCAAGGAAGCCCCCGCCGGCGACTCTCAGGAAATCGACGCGGAGCCGGCTGAACCCGAACCCGAACACGAACCCGAACTTCTTCCCGAACCTGCATCGGTAAAGGACGACGATGTTCCCAGCATGTCGGACATCGGGCAACGCGCTGTCTCTTAACCCGTACGGGGCCGTTTCGCAGACCTTCGGAATGCGAACCCAAAGGGCTCAAAAGGCAGGCGCGCGCGTGCTATCCACGCCTCGCGCGCGACCGCCCAGCATTTTCGGATTCTAAGCGGCGGGCAGGGTCAGCTTTTTTTCGATGGCGGCGTTGCGCATCGCCTTTTGAAGTTTCTCGAACGCCCGGACTTCAATCTGCCGCACACGCTCTCGGCTGACACCGAATTCCTTGCTGAGATCCTCAAGGGTCTTCGGATCTTCGGTCAACCGGCGCTCTGTCAGGATCTTCTGTTCACGGTCGTTCAGTGTGGTCATGGCGGCGGCCAGCATCTCCCGGCGCAGGCCGAGTTCTTCCGACTCGGCCAGGACCTGTTCCTGACTGTCGGACTCGTCTTCCAGCCAGTCCTGCCATTCCCCGTCGCCGTCGACCCGCAGGGGTGCGTTCAGCGAATTGTCGCCCCCGGCGAGCCGCCGGTTCATCTGCACCACGTCCTGCTCCGGAACGTCCAGTTCGGTGGCGATGTGCTTCACATGCTCCGGCGCCAGATCGCCTTCTTCAAACGCCTGCAGCTTCGCTTTCATTTTGCGCAGGTTGAAGAACAGCTTCTTCTGCGCCGCTGTGGTTCCCATTTTCACCAACGACCACGAGTGCAGGATGTACTCCTGGATCGAGGCGCGGATCCACCACATCGCATAGGTCGCGAGACGGAAGCCGCGATCCGGATCGAAGCGCTTGACCGCCTGCATCATGCCGACATTTCCCTCGGAAATCAGTTCGGCGACCGGCAGGCCGTACCCGCGGTAACCCATGGCGATCTTCGCCACCAGGCGCAGGTGGCTGGTGACCAGTTGATGGGCCGCGTCGCGGTCGCCATGCTCCCGCCAGCTTTTTGCCAGCATGAATTCCTGATTGGGTTCCAGCATCGGAAACTTGCGGATTTCATCCAAATAACGCTGGAGGTTGCCCTCCGAACTGATGACTGGCATCTTTCCGAGATTACTCATACCGAACCCTTCCTTTGCGCGGTTCCCGGACATGCCGGCCAACCGTTTACGTCATAAGCGCCCACCCGCCGATATAATGGCCAAATGAGGCATGAATATGGCGTTAACGTCCCTGATTTAGGCAACTAATTCGATATAGGACCGGCCTTGTCGGTTATCAATGATACCCTAACGGGAATGTGGGTTTAGCGCTAACCGATTGGAATCCATATAGAAAGCGAATCAGGCGCGACTCGCCTCGTCCAGACTGTCCAGCAGGCCCTGGAAGTCCGCTGGAACCGCCGATTTGAAGCGCATTTCCGTCCCGCCGACCGGGTGGTCGAAGCCAAGCTCGGCGGCGTGCAATGCTTGCCGGGGAAAAGCGATCACGCTTTCGCGAATGGCGGTCGGCAGCTTGTTTTTCCGTTCGCCTGTCCAGCGCAGATAGGTCCGGTCACCCACCAGAGGGGCGCGGATATGGGCCATGTGGACACGGATCTGATGCGTGCGGCCGGTTTCCAGACGGCATTCGATCAGCGCCGCCGCCGAACCCCATGCGCGCTGTGTCCGATAATGTGTGACGGCCGGCTTGCCCCTGCCTTCGGACAGGACCGCCATACGCTTCCGGTCGTTCGGCGCGCGTCCGATCATTGTGGAAACGGTTCCGGCCGGTGGGGCCGGGACGCCGGTCGTGACCGCAAGATAGCGCCGGTGGACCGCGTGCGCGGCGAACATCTCGACCAGGGCGGCGTGGGTGGCTTGCTCTTTTGCAACGACCAGAAGGCCGCTGGTGTCCTTGTCGATGCGATGGACGATACCGGGCCGGCGGACGCCGCCGATGCCGGACAGGCTTGGACCGCAATGCGCCAACAGGGCGTTTACCAGCGTACTGCCGGGGTTTCCGGCGCCGGGATGCACGACCAGTCCGGCCGGCTTGTCCACGACAAGCAAATGGTCGTCTTCGTAGGCGATGGAAAGGGGGATGGCCTCGGGGGTCAGTGCGGCGTCCTGCGGTGGCGGCAGTTCCACCTCCAAGACCGTTCCGGGGGCGGGTTTGGCCGCCGGGGCGAGCAGGGGCACATCCTCCGTCTGCACGCATCCGTCCCGGATCAGGGCTTTTATCCGGCTGCGTGACAGGTCGGGCATAAGCTCGCTGAGGATAACATCCAGTCTGCGGCCGGCTTGTTCCGGGCGAACGATGACGCTATGCGTACCGACCGCGCCGCCGGCGGTATCCGCGAATTCCGTCATCCCCGGCCGGCCCGCCACTGTGAGAAGCGTGAAATCATGCAAATCCTAAAAACAGCCGTCATCGCGATGGGCGTCCTCATCCTCGCAGGCTTCGGACTCCTGATCTATGGCTTTGCCACGCAACTTGGCAAGGGCGGGGAGGCTGAAGTTGCCCCCTTGGTGCCCGCCCCGGCAGCCGTACCCGCACGTGTTGGCGGAACGGCTGGCTTTGGGGATCTTTCCGCCGGTCTGGAAGAGGGCGAGATCCTATTGGAGACCCTGGTGGAAGGTGGGCGGCTGTTGCTGCACACGCGGCGGCAGGGCGGGCGGGAACAGATTCGGTTCTATGATGTCCAATCCGGCCGGCAGGTCGGTACATTGGTGCTGACGCCGGTTCAGGAATAGCCGCTGGCTTCCGTCACGGAACTGAAGGACAGGGCCCCGAAGAGAAGGTCGACCCGCTCACCCTGTTCGCTGCAAGGGCACAGCAGACGTTCCACAAGCTTATACCCTTTGTCTTCCAGGGGTGCGCGGTAGCGTGCAATGGCTGGGGCGCCGGATTTAGCGGTTTCGCCATACGCGGCTTCGAGGTCCTGAAACCAGTGCGGGAAGGCGGTGCGCGGGGTCTGGCCGGCAAAATTGATGCTGTAGTGGTTGATGATCCCGGTCCCCACCAACCGGTATATGAAAGAGGGCTCTTCGTCCTGCCACTCGACATCAATCATAAAGACATAAGACAGGACCGAGGATGGGATTTCCGTCGGATCGATGGATCTACGCGACGGGTAGGCGCAGGTCCGTGGCAGTTGACGCCAATACAGATAAAGCAGCCAAAGAGACTCGTCCTGAAAAAGCTCACGGCCGAGTACGGTACTGCTGCCTCCACAGTCCCGGTTGTTCATTCTGCGGTCCCAGTTTTATCCCGCCTGAAATACAAGACGAACTTTATATTTAACAAGCAGAAAGCGTACCCGGTCAGCCGCCTGGGCTACGTTATCTCGGCAAAATAGCGTTTAGGGGGTATGCAACATCTAATAGGGGTTTGACGGGCTGACGAAGCCCGGCCCGCCGCCCTGACGGACGGCGGTTCGGTAATTCGAAACCTAAGAGATTAGTCCCGCCCGATCAGGCGCATGAACTCACTGCGGGTGCGCGGATCGCTCTTGAAACTGCCCAGAAGCGTGCTGGTGACCATGGTCACGCCTTGCTTGTTGACGCCGCGCGTGGTCATGCATTCGTGCGCCGCTTCGATCACCACGCCGACGCCGCGCGGTTCCAGAACGTCATTGATTGCGTTGGCGATTTGCGCCGTCATCTTTTCCTGGATCTGAAGGCGTTTTGCATAGACCTCCAGAATGCGTGCGAGCTTCGAAATGCCGACGACGCGTTTGTTCGGAAGATAGGCGATGTGCGCCTGGCCGATGATGGGACGGATGTGATGTTCGCAATGACTGTTGAAGGGGATGTCCTTCAAGATCACCATTTCGTCGTACCCGTCGGTCTCTTCGAAGGTGCGGCTAAGGATTTCCACCGGATCCTCGAAGTAACCGGCGAAGAACTCATCCCATGAACGAAC
>JANQIT010000289.1 GCA_028282025.1 Hwanghaeella sp.
ACCGGCGAGCATTCCCGCGACCGCGCCGTGATTGTTGATCTTCTTGGAGAAGATTCCCATCATCAGCGCCGGGAAGATCGAGGCCGCCGCCAGACCGAACGCCAGGGCCACGGTCTGCGCCGCAAATCCCGGGGGGTTCAGGCCCAGATAGGTGGCCACCGCAATCGCCACCGCCATGGCGATCCTTGCAGAGAGCAGTTCCCCTTTCTCCGAGATTTGCGGATTAAGCTGTCCCTTGATCAGGTCGTGACTCACAGCCGACGAGATGGCCAGCAACAGCCCGGCCGCCGTCGACAGCGCCGCCGCCAGTCCGCCCGCTGCGACAAGACCGATAACCCAACTCGGCAGGTTGGCGATTTCGGGGTTGGCAAGGACCAGGATATCCCGGTTGAACTTGGTCAACTCATTTCCCTGCCAGCCGTTCGCCGCCGCGCGGTCCGCCAGGGTGTCGCTCTTGTCGTTGTAGTACTGAATCCGGCCGTCGCCGTTCTTGTCTTCCCAATCGAGCAGGCCGGTTTTCTGCCAGGTCAGCATCCAATTGTATTCCGGATCGTTCTCGATCGTTTCGACCGCCACGGCTTCGCCCGCGGTGCCGTTCGGCCAGAACATCTCGGTGATGTTCAGGCGCGCCATCGCACCGACAGCGGGCGCCGTCAGATAGAGGAGAGCAATGAAGACCAGGGTCCAGCCCGCTGACCAGCGCGCATCGGATACTCTGGGCACCGTGAAGAAGCGCATGATGACGTGAGGCAGACCCGCCGTACCGATCATCAGGCTGAGCGTGAACAGCACCATGTTGAAGGTGTCGCCATGGTGCGCGGTATATTCCTTGAAGCCCAATTCGGTCACGATCTGGTCCAGCTTCAGCAACAGCGGCTCGCCGCTGGCTTCGTGCGTCCCGAACAAGCCCAGTCCCGGAATTGGGTTTCCGGTGAGCTGCAGCGAGATGAAGATCGCCGGAATCGTGTAGGCCAGGATCAGCACGCAGTATTGCGCGACCTGTGTATAGGTCACGCCCTTCATGCCGCCGAACACCGCATAGGCGAAGACCACGCCCGCGCCGATCAGCAGACCGGTCGTGTTGGAGACTTCCAGAAACCGGCCAAACGCCACGCCTACGCCGGTCATCTGACCGATCACGTAGGTTACCGAGGCAACGATCAGGCAGACCACCGCGACAAGACGCGCGGTGCTGGAGTAGAACCGGTCCCCGATGAATTCCGACACGGTGAACTTGCCGAATTTCCGCAAGTAGGGGGCGAGAAGCAGGGCCAGCAGCACATAACCGCCCGTCCATCCCATCAGGAAGGTTGAGTTATCGTAGCCTACGAAGGCGATCAGGCCGGCCATCGAAATGAAAGAGGCCGCCGACATCCAGTCGGCCGCCGTAGCCATCCCATTGGTGACCGGACTGACGCCCCGTCCCGCAGCATAGAATTCCGACGTGGACCCGGCGCGGGCCCAGATCGCGATGCCGATATAGAGCGCGAACGAGGCACCCACAAACAGCAAGTTGATGACAAATTGACTCATGATCTTAAGTCCTTATTGCTCTTCGACGCCGTGTTCGCGGTCGAGCTTGTTCATGCGCCACGCGTAGAAAAAGATCAGGGCCAGGAAGACCAGGATCGATCCTTGCTGGGCAAACCAGAACCCCAAGTCGGTGCCGCCGACCGAGATGCCGGAGATAAGCGGCCGCAGCAGGACGCCGAAGCCGAAGGACACCAGGGCCCAGATCGCGAGGCACACGACGATCAGTCGTAGGTTCGCCTTCCAGTACCCGCTCTGTG
>JANQIT010000298.1 GCA_028282025.1 Hwanghaeella sp.
CGACTACGACGATCTCGTAGTCCGGTAGAAGGCCAGCAACCGTTTCGCCGAGCGATCGCAGACGCTCGGCAATTCGCTTCTCCTCGTTGCGGACGGTCACCACCACCGTTAGCAGCAGGTCAAACATAGGCCGGTTCTTCCTTCTGCAACGTCTCGAGGATATCGAAGATATTGTCCATCTTGCCGCCGAGGACCGAATAGACGCCCGATGTGCCGCGATGACGTTCGAACATGATCGGTCGGCTGTCGTTGGTCTCGCTCTGCCGCAGCACCGTCTTAATTTCGAAAAGCGAACGGTGGTAGGTGCAGTTGCCGACGCAGGGCATGTATCTTGCGGCGTCGCGAATCATGTAGGGTGCCCGGGATCGCTTTTCGTAATCCTTCAAGACGGCATACGGATTTGCGGCTGGCCACTCGTGGGCTGTCCAGCTCACATGAGGTGTGTAGCGGACGTGGCTGAGGGAATGCAGACCTTCGGCCGGAAAAGGCATGACGGAAAAGAAGGGTCCGTCGATGACTGTGACGCCGAGACCCTCAAGTTCGTTAGGCGGTTCGATGAGGGCCAGCTCCGCGATCTCGAATTTGAACCCGGTATCGATGTCCGATTTCGGAAGATCGAACTGACGCAATCCCGCATAGGTGCAGTTATAGACCCGGTTCGCGCGAATCCTTATTGTCCTGCCCGAGTCCATCAAGTCGATTTCCGCGCCGTCCGTCATCGCCGCGATGTTGGTCACCCGCACATCGGTCTTTATCTCGACGCCCGCGTCCCGCAATTCACCCCACATCCGCTCGCGCAACAATCTCGCGTCGAACGCCGCCTCGCGGACCAGAAATACGCCGTCGATCATCTCCGGGTCGAATAGACGCAGCAGCCGACCCGGGGCCACCCGGCACGGAGCCTTAATGTCACTGCAGAATTTTTGGAACTGGTTGGCCGATAGGTGGGTGTTCCGCCGCGCGACGCAGTATAGCTTTTCAAATTCGCCGTCTATGCAATCGGCGTATTCGCGCAGGAACCTGTCGTAGTTAACGCGGCTGCGCCAGGCGGTGACGAAACTCCTCGGGTAGTGATAGCCGTTGTGGATGCGGGCTTGGTTGGCCCAGGATGACCGTTTCAGCAGGTCGCTTTCCTGTTCGGCTATCAATACGCGGCGCGCTGTCGTTTCCCGCTTGAGCCAGCGTGCGATCGTGCAGCCGTAGAACCCGCCGCCGATGACGAGCGCGTCGATAGAATCTATGGAATCTATTGGCTTCATCGGCGGATTCCTTCCGCAGGGTTATAGCCGCCGGTAACTGTAACTATCAGTTGCTTAAGAATGTGTAGACGCCCTGAAAGACCCCCAATTTTGGTCGGAATCCGCCCCTTCGCCGGATAGCTGCGCCGGACCGGTGTTTCAACGACCCGGTATCCGAGACGGGCCGCTCGGACGCTGAGGTAAAAATGAAGGTTGTAGGTGTCGAAGATGTCTCGAAATGGAGCGACACGGCTGTCCTGCAGTAAGGCTGCCGAAAAACCGCGAAAACCGTTGGTCGTATCGCTGTATCGGAAGCCCGCGGCAAGGCTGAGGAGGGGCGCATGGAACGCCCTGACGGCAAACTCGCGGTCTAATGGCGTGTTTTCCGCCCTGCCGCCGGAAATGTAGCGCGACCCTTGGATGAAATCGGCGCCATCCGCGAGCAATCGGACAAATTCGGGGATCGCGTCCGTCCCGTCTTTGCCGTTGCCGTCGATCGTGATGATGCTGGAATATCCCCGGGACAACGAAAAGGCGAACGCCATCCGCAATTGGGCGCTCAATCCGCCGGCGCCCGTCTTCGTCAGTAGCGCGGAAACGCTATCTCGGAGGTTGTGGGGAGATGTCGACCCATCGGCGCTGCCGCCGTCCGCAACAATGATATCCGCGCCGTAGTTCGCGGCGGCCATAGCGGCCACCTGGCGGAGAAATTTCTCTCCCTCATTGATGACGGGAACAACCACGCAGCAATCGGTCCTCCGAGGCGTGAAGGTCAGTGACTCAAAGGCCGGTATTTGCCAAT
>JANQIT010000033.1 GCA_028282025.1 Hwanghaeella sp.
TGAACTGCCCGACCGCCATCGCCGATTCCAGCGAGGCCGCACAGGCGATCACGGCCAAGCTGACACAGGGCGGCAAGCCGGTCTTCACCAGTTGGCTGGGCGACGGCGGCGCCCGTGCGGCCCGGCAGCATTTCCGCGATGCCGGGGTGCCCACCTACGATACCGCCGAGGGGGCGGTGCGCGCCTATATGCACGCGGTGCGCTATGGGCGGAACCAGCAGATGCTGATGCAGACCCCGCCCGCCATCGCCCCCGAACCGGAAGACGCCCGCGACCGGGTGGGCAAAACCTTGAAAAAGGCGCTCGACGAAGGCCGGCCCTGGCTGACCGAGGTGGAGGCGAAATCGGTCCTGGAAGCCTATTCGATCCCCATCGCCCGGACCGTCGCCGCGGCCACCGCCGCCGAGGCCGAGGACGCCGCCCGGCAGTTCAGTTTCGGCGACCGGGTAGCGGTGAAGATCCTGTCCAAGGATATCACCCATAAAAGCGATGTCGGCGGCGTGGTCCTGAACCTGGAAACCCCGGAACAGACGCGGGCGGCGGCCGAAAGCATGCTGGAACGCATGCGGCAGGACTTTCCCGACGCGGCCATCGACGGCGTGTCGGTGCAGGAGATGATCCTGCGCCCGGGGTCCTATGAGTTGATCGTCGGCTTGAGCGAAGACCCGCAGTTCGGCCCGGTCGTGCTGTTCGGCCAGGGCGGTAAGGCGGTTGAGGTGATCGGCGACACCGCCATGGGCCTGCCGCCGCTGAACCCGATCCTGGCCTCCGAGATGATCCGGGAGACCAGGGTCAGCCACCTGTTGCGCGGCTACCGCGACGAAATGCCGGTCGATATGGAAGCCCTGCAGCACGTTCTGATCACCGTCGGGCGGATCGCCATCGATCATCCGCAAATCGTCGAACTGGACATCAACCCGCTGATCGCGGACGCCAAGGGCGTGGTGGCGCTGGACGCGCGCATCCGGGTGCAGGCGACGGACGCCGCCGGCGAGGACAGGTTGGCAATCCGCCCCTATCCGCAGCATCTGGAAGGCGCGTTGGCGCTGCGGGACGGCGCGGACGTCCCCGTCCGGCCGATCAAACCGGAGGACGGCCCGGCCCTGCAACAGATGTTCTCCGCCACCAATCAGGACGACCTGCGGCTGCGCTTCTTCCACGCCATGAAGAAGATCCCGGCACAGTTGGCCGCCCGCCTGACCCAGATCGACTATGCGCGGGAGATGGCCTTTGTAGCGCTGAACCCGGCGGACCGGGGCGAATTGATCGGGGTCGTGCATCTCTCGGCGGACGCAGACAATACGGAAGCGGAATATTCGGTCCTGGTCCGCAGCGACTGGAAGGGGGCGGGCCTGGGCTACGCCCTGATGCAGGCGGTGATCGACTATGGCGCGGACCGCGGGATCCAGCGGCTCTATGGCGAGGTGCTCAGCGACAATCAGGCGATGATCGCCATGTGCCGGGATCTGGGTTTCGCCGTCAGCCGCGATCCGGACGACCCGTCGATCGAACGCGTCTCGCTGGATCTGACGAAGGCGGCGGCCTGACTTCCCGACCTTCCCCAGCCCGCGAATTTCTGCGATAACGGCCTTTCCATTCGGGTTTTTGGGAGGGATCGTCCTTGTCCGGCGCGCCACAGACCATCTTCCGCACCTTGCTGACCGCGGCGGCCTGTTTGCTGGCGGTCGCCTGCACCGGTACGGTCGATACCTTCACCGGCATGCCGGAAGGGTCGAAGGACGCCGTCCAGGTCACCGCCATCAGTGTGGAGACCTGGCGGGATGAGAACGGCTCCGGGCCGGATCCGGACCCGGCGCTGGAACGATCCCTGATCGATGCGCTGAACGCGGCGCTCCGCGGCGGGGCCGGGCGCAAGATCGAAATCGCCGTGTTCCTGACCGATTTCGAGCATGTCGAGCCGGGCGACAAATGGATCGTCGGCGGCTATCGCGGCCTGACCGCGGAAGTGCAGATCCGCGACGCGGGCGACGGCGGCCTTCTCGGCCATTACCGGATTATCGAAGATCTGGCCAAACCCAGCTTCATCTGGCCCGCGCTGGAGTTGGACAAACCAAGCGAAGTCGAAATAGCCGGTAACTTCGCCGGTTCGGTGCGGCGGCTGCTGTTCTACTGATCTCTCGTCCGGTTCGGACGAAAGCTTTCGGTTCCGAGACCCTCGATCCGCTAGGGACGCCAGGCATCCTGAACATGCCGTATCCGCCAGCCGGCCAGCAGCACGGCGTCGAACCGGACGGTCAGTTCCGCAAGCTCCGGCCTGCCGGCCAGATACCATTCCAGGGCGCGGGCGATACGCCGCCATTGCCGCTCCGGAATCGCCTCGGCGGCCTGATCGAGCGTCCGGCGCGCCTTCACCTCCACCGCCGCCAGCACGCCGCCGCGCCGGGCCAACAGATCGATCTCTCCCACCGGGGTCTTAAGCCGCCGCGCCAGCGGGCGATAGCCCTTCGCCAGCAACAACAGGGCCGCCAACCTTTCGGCCCCGTGTCCGCGGCGTTCCGCGTCCCGTTTGCCGGCGGCCGCCATGTTCAGGATCCACCCTTCGCTTTCGCCAGCGCCAGAGCCGCCTGATAGACCTTCCGGCGGGGCAGTCCGGTCGCCGTGCTGACTGTGTCGGCGGCATCGCGGACGGATGCGCCGCCGTTCAACATGTCCCGCAGCAGCGCGTCCACCTCTTCCGGCGCGGCGGCGGTGCGGGCCGCAGGCGGGTCGACGACAACGACCAACTCCCCTTTCGGTGCGCCCACCTCTTCATAGTGGGCGGCCAGATCCGGCAACGGCCCGTCGCGGAATTCCTCATACAGTTTGGTCAACTCCCGCGCCACAACCGCGCGGCGTCCACCGAACACGGCGGCCATGTCGGCCAAGCTGGCGGCCAGGCGTTTCGGGCTTTCCAGAAAGACCAGGGTGGCCCGTGCTTCGGACAGTTCCGCCAAAGCCTCGCGCCGTGCCTTGCTCTTGGGCGGTGGAAATCCGGCGAACAGGAACCGATCCGTGGGTGCGCCGGCGGCGGACAACGCAGCCAACACGGAGGAGGGGCCCGGTATCGGCTCCACCCGCAGGCCGCGGGCGCGGGCTTCCCGCACCAGCTTGTAACCCGGGTCGGAAATCAACGGGGTGCCGGCATCCGAGACAAGGGCGACCGCCGCGCCGTCCGCGACTTTGTCGAGCAGCGCATCGCGCCGCTTGTCGTCGCTGTGATCGTGATAGGCGGTCATCGCCGTATTGATGCCATAATGCGACAGTAGGGTGCGCGTTGTTCTTGTATCCTCGCAGGCGACAAGGGATGCGCCGCGCAAAACGTCCAGGGCGCGCAGCGTGATGTCGCGCAGATTGCCGATTGGCGTCGCCACGATATAGAGGCCCGGCGAAAGTGGTTCGGGCGCGGCGCCGCCGCTTGATTTTTTGTCCGGGGTGGGGTGGTCTTTGGTCACGATTCGGGCCGTCCGCCGTCGATAGGAGCAGACCTTGATATCAATATTCGCCGCCCGTTACACGGGGTCCCGCCGGTCTTGGGCGTGGATTGTGCTTTTGGCCCTGATCCCCGCGCTGGCGGCGTGCCAGACGACCCTGCCCGGACTGGGCGGTCCGAAACCCGATCCGGTAGCGACCGAACCGCCGAAACCGCTGGAGCCGGAGGCGCAAGAAGAGGAGAGCGCGGAAGAGGTCGCGGAAACCCGGATCGTCATCCCCTCCGCCGTGCTTAACGAAGACCCGTTCCTGTTGGACGATATTGCCGGCGGCGCGGACAAGCCGGGCGCGCAGATCGCGTTTCTCGCCCCGTTGAGCGGCCGCCACGCGGGCGCGGGACAGGCGCTTTACGAGGGTGCGCAGATGTCGCTGTTCGACATGCGCAATCCGGCGGCCTCCCTGATCCCGTTCGACACCAAGGGCACGCCGGACGGCGCGCGCGAAGCCGCCGCCAAGGCGATTGCCGCCGGCGCCGATATCGTGCTGGGTCCGCTGCTCTCACCTTCCGTGGACGCGGCGGCCCCGGTGGCGCGCCGGGCCGGGGTGAACATGTTGAGCTTCTCCAACAATCCGTCCGTCGCGGGGGCCGGGGTCTATGTGCTGGGCTTCTCGCCGGCGGAACAGGTGCGCAGCATCGTCGACACCGCCGCCCAGGAAGGGCGGGAGCGGTTCGCGGTTCTGGCCCCGGCCGGCGCTTACGGCCAGTTGGTGATCGACACGGTCCAGGCGACCGTGGCGCAATATCGCGCGCGCATGACCCATGTCCGCTTCTTCGATCCGCAAGCAACCGACTACGGCGAGATGATCATCGACATTTCGAACTACGACGCCCGCCGCCAGGCGCTGATCCGGGAACAGCGGCAGCTTGCCGACAAGACGGACGAAGCATCCAAGCGGGCGCTGCGCCGGCTGGAGGAACTGGATACGCTGGGCGACCCGCCGTTCGATGCGATCTTGGTGGCCGCCACCAGCAATGTTTCGCTGCGCACGCTGGCGGCCCAGCTTGCCTATTACGATGTGGATCAACCGGCGGTCCGTGTTCTGGGCATGCAGTTGTGGGACGAATTCCCCCGGCTTTACACCGAACCCTCGCTGATCGGCAGTTGGTATCCCGCCCCGTCCGGCGCGCTCTTGGACCGTTTCCGGGACCGGTATCAGGCGTTCTATGGACGCGGTCCCCTGCGGCTCGCCTCGCTCGGTTACGATGCAATGGCGCTGGCGGCCGTGCTGGCGGGCGACGGGAACGACCCGCAATACGACGCCCGGGCGCTGACCAATCCACAGGGCTTCCTGGGGGTCGACGGCCTGTTCCGGCTGCTGCCGCAAGGGGTCGCCCAGCGCTCCTATGCGATCCAGGAAATTACCGGCGCGGGGGTCGATACGATCAAGCCGGCGCTGACAACCTTCCAGCCGGTGGTAAACTAAGCAACCGTCCGCGCGGATTGCGGTGCATGGACCCCAGCCGGACCGGGCCGCGCCGCGGTCTTGAAATAAATTAGAGAATACTGAGAATAATGGCGGATCGTTCCAAGGGGATTTCCGCCGTCAGTGCTGTAGCCTTCATCGATGGCGGATGCGAACACATTCGAGGGGGCCTGGCAATTTCCGATCAGAATTTCGAGCCTATCTCCAAGGCTGAGGTCATCGCCGCGCAGCGTGCTTGGGCGAAGTACGTTACCGAGCGGGATGTCGAGAACCTTCTCGATCTCTACGATTTCGGATCGCCGGACGAGCCGCTTCTTTTCAAGCCGACCTTGGCGGACGTCATTCGGCTGGATCGCGCCGGGGCGCGGTCGTACTTCGTCGGCGGCGATCCGGACTATCCCCATGACCATGGCTTTCTCAGCCGAGGTTGGAGGCGCGTTGAATTTCAGAGCGCCGCCGGACCGATCCTCAAAGCCGGCGGACTCGGTTACAAGGATATGGGGCACTACACCTTCATCGACGGGGATGGGAACGCGACCCGCGCCGACTATACGTTCGCCTATCACAAGCTGAACGGCCGCGTGCTGATCTCCCTGCACCATTCGTCGCTGACCTGGTTCCCCCCTGTGGAAGAGCAGGGGAAATAGAGCCCGCCGCTCTTACCTGGACGCCGCCGGGCCTGCATCGGCATCGCGCAGCAAGCGCGCGGCTGCGGGTGCGAAATAGGTCAGGACGCCATCGCATCCGGCGCGTTTGAAGGACATCAGACTCTCCATCATCGCCCGGTCGCGATCCAGCCACCCGTTCTGCACGGCGGCCATGATCATCGCGTATTCGCCGGAGACCTGATAGGCGAAGGTCGGCGCGCCGAAGCAGTCCTTCACACGGCGGCAGATGTCCAGATAGGGCATGCCGGGTTTCACCATCACCATATCGGCCCCTTCGGACAGATCCCGCTGGACCAGACGCAAGGCCTCGTCGCTGTTTGCAGGATTCATCTGGTAGGTCTTCTTGTCGCCCTTAAGCGCCGTCGTCGCCCCGATGGCGTCGCGGAAGGGTCCATAAAACGCGCTGGCGTACTTCGCGGCATAGGACATCAGCATGACATCGCGATGGCCGGCCGATTCCAGCGCCGTGCGTATGGCGCCGATCCTACCGTCCATCATGTCCGACGGTCCGATAATGTCGACACCTGCTTCGGCCTGACTCAAGGCCTGCTTGACCAAAGCATCGACCGTCTCGTCGTTGAGGATCTTCCCGTCTACCAGATACCCGTCATGCCCCGTATCGGAATAGGGATCGAGCGCCACGTCGGTCATGACCGAAATCTCCGGCACAGCGGCCTTGACCGCCCGGGTCGCCCGGTTCGAGAGATTTTCCGGGTTCCAGGCCTCTGCGCAATCGGCGGTGCGGTCTTCGGAAGAGGTGTAAGGGAAAAGGCAGATCGCCGGAATTCCCAAGGCAACGGCTTCACGGGCGGCCTCGACCACCTTGTCGATGGACCTGCGCACGACACCCGGCATGGACGGCACGGGTTCCTCCGCACCTTCGCCGGCGCATACGAAAATGGGCCAGATCAGATCGCTCGCGCTGAGCGCATTCTCCGCCACCAGCGCCCGGACCGAAGGCGATTGGCGGGTGCGGCGTAAGCGAGTGGCCGGAAATGGAGCTTGGGTCGGCTGCACGTGTCGTCCCCTTGGGTTGTCTTTCTTCGAAACCGATGGATCGTCGGATACTGTGATTAAACGGAGGGCCGGGCTCAAGTTGATAGATGCTACGGAGCTTTTGACCCACAAAAAAGTCGGCTCGGCCGTCTTCTCCGAATGGATGGCGTCAGGGTGTTCCACTCCATCCGCCCCCGGAAGGCAAGACCGGCCGACCGGCGGCCGGCCGATTTTCCGTATGACGCCGTCTCGCCGTTTTATCGTTGTGTCATCGGGGAATGGCGTCTTGAACGTATACCGTTTGGATGGTGTTTATGACTTTGTTGCTTTTCCTTCGAGGAGGGGCGCAACAAATAGGGGACGCTTGTCCGCCTTACTACGGTTTCGACCACATGCGTGGAGATAGTTGCGACGTGCTGGAAAGCCTATCGAGTAGCGCCGACATACCGAATAGGCATCTTGAGGATATGGCCTGTTTGTTCCGGTACTGGGAATCCCTGCCGGGGGAACGGCGCCGCGAAGATGTCAATCCGCTCGCGCTCGGCTCCCAACTTCTGCCTCATGTCAGCCTTGGGACGCTGATGAACGGCTGTACGGACTTTCGGTACGACCTGATCAGTTCCGAAATGAAGGCGGTGGCGCCCCGGTTGCAGCCAGGCGCCAGGTCAAGCGATGCCTTCCGCATTCAACAGACGCAGTTCGACCTGATCCACCATCTGTTTCTGTCCACCGGCCAATCCCTCGAACCGAAGGTTCTGCGCATTCACTATGCTTCTATGGAGGGCATGCCGCGGGGGGCCTACACCCTGTTCCTGCCGCTTGGCCGGCAGCCGGGCGCAGACGGCAAACCCGTGGCCTGCGATCTGATGATCGGGCTTTGGCGCTTCGAGCCGGAAAAGACGTTCAAGCAGGACCGCTACGAGGATCTGTCCAAGACGTTTGAGGCCTACTTGGCGTCATGCGGCTGACCATCGTGACCGCGCTGTTCACTCGGGAACCATGCGGCCCGCTGGCGGCGCATGGCCACCCACCGGAAACACACGGTCATAGATCAGCGTGAAGACATAGGTGTACGCCACAACAAACGTCGTCACCGCCATATCGGCCATGAAAGCCTCGACCAGGCCGATATCGAGCCAGACCATGTAGATGGGAAGCGACGTCGTCAGCAACGACAGTTCGAAGCCCAGGGCGTGCAGAATGCGCCCAAGCGTCGATCGGTTCGACGATATGCGGCCGGCCCTGGCGTCCACGCGATCGAAGATCACGTTGTACACATAGCTGATGATCAGGGCCTTGCCGGACAGAACCAGCCCGAGCAGGCCTATATCCAGCAAAGGCCGGTCGTAGAACGCAGCGCCCACCGGCACCAAGACCATCATCAGAATTGCTTCGAACGAAAGCGTGTACCGAAGCCGGTCCCGGCCGGAACGAATCGCGACTTGCTGTGCCATTTCGGGTGTTTCTCTGTCTGAACCAATGGCGTTATATCTGCTTTCCGAATTATAGAAAGTTAGTATCTATCGCTTTTTCTGATATATTAGGGCATGAAAAATCTCGAAAACTATCGTGCATTCGTGCTTGCGGCAGAACTCGGATCGTTCTCGGCGGCCGCCCGGCGGATGGGCAAGGCCCAGTCGGCGGTCTCCGCCGCCATAGCCAATCTGGAAATCGACTGTGGAGTGGAACTGTTCGACCGTCGCGCGCGTAATCCTGTTCTGAGTCGCGCCGGGGCCGCCCTTTTGCCCAACGCAAGAGCGATCTTGTTGAGCAATCAGGAGTTTGCCGCCAAAGCGACATCGATGTCGGCAGGCGTCGAAGAGACCCTTGTCATGGCGGTCGAGCACGGCATCAGCACCTTTCCGCTGTTCGATCTTTTGCACAGGTTCAGCGATACATTTCCGCACGTCTCGCTGAAGCTGCTGAGCCCGGGCGGCGCGGAAATCGCAGCATTGCTGAGGGGGGACGCCGCCGATATCGGCCTGATGATCGAACAAGAAAGCTACCCTCAGGGATTTCAGTTCCGGGGTGTGGGGCATTCGAAATTCGTTCCGGTTTGCGGGCGCACTCATCCGCTGTCCGGCAAATCACAGGTTTCTCATGCCGACTTACGGGAACACAGGGAATTGGTTCTGCAAACAGGGTCGAGGCCGGTCAACGCCCCCCTGGCCCAGCGGAAAAGCACCTCGGCGTGGTATGCGGAAAGCTTGTTGCTGATCATCGATTTGATTTCCGCCGGTTTCGGTTGGGCCGAAATTCCATACACAATCGCCCGGCAGCGCATTGAATCCGGGGATCTCGTTCCGATGACCTACGCGTTTCAGCAAAGTGATATTCTGGAAGGTATCGATGTCGTGTGGACCGAACATCGGGCACTCGGTGTCGCCGGGCAGTGGATGCTGGACCGGTTGCTTCTGCTTCCCCAAGGCGTGTGGCGCGACGAAGCCGCCTGAAAGGGTGGGAAAGGGTGGGACACCGTTCGCCTTGGCCGACGCCGGCGACCCCCGCATCCCCTCACCGCAATTCCGAGATCTCCACAAGGCTCCAGATCCAATAGGCCGCGTGATCTTCATCGCCGGCTTTCACCGCGTCGTTCATCGATGGCCAGATCAGCCAGAACGGACCGAATTCATCGAGCGGCAGCGGTTTGCCGTTCAGCCGCGTGGCGATCAGTGCATCCGCAGCGCCGTCCGGCCAAGGGGGAATCTCGACGGCGTAGTTGTCGGCGGCGGCCTTGGCGACAAGCGGCCCACAGGCACAGGACTTGGCATGCGTCAGGACATCGACAAATTTCGGACCGGCGAACACCCCCGACGGCCCCCAACTTGTTTCCATCGTCGTTTCATAAAGAAAGAAGTCGTTTTCCAGATCGGCAATTGTATAGTCCCTGCCATTGACGGTTAGCGAATAACCCTCGGCCGACGCTTCGACCGGTGTGCCGGAAAACCTCTTCAGATCGGCGGCCAGCGCCGGCGATACGGCAACGGAGAGCACGAGCAAAAATCCGAAAAAGCGTGTCATGGGACCAAATCCTCCGTCGCGGGCAGACCCGGACCGGGTCAACAGCAACCAGCCGCCGGATACCAACCAACGCGATCCCGAAACCGGGCGACGGCCAAATTGTTGCAAAGCCGGGCTCGATCAGGAAAGGCGGGTTTCCAACAATCCCCTATTCCCGATAACTGGGATCTTTGCGGTCCAGCATGCGGATAAGCGCCTTCCATTCGCGGTCGCCGTGCGGGCCGCGCTCGGGCTTGCTGTAGTCTTCAAGATCCTTCATCGCAGCAGGCGGAATCTCAATCGGGCTTTGCGTGCCGCCCAGAATATCGACCTGGATCTTGCAGGACATTTCCAAAAAGTAGTGATAGATGAAGACTTCCGCCGCAGTCCGCCCCACGGTGAGTAAACCATGATTTTCCATCAGCATGGCGTAGCAGTCGCCCAGATCGGCGGCGAGCGCTTCGCACTCGTCCTCCGCCTCTGTGATATCCTGATAGGGATGGGTGCAGAGCGTTCCCAAGACAAATCCGGAATGCTGGGAAAGCGGGCGCAAGCCACCCGGCATGGCGGAAACAGCAATTCCCGCCCGTGTATGGGTATGCATGACGAAGCTGATATCCGGGCGGGCCTGAAGCACCGCCGAATGAATCAGATGGCCGGCTTCGTTGAGCGTGCGGTCCGGTTCGGAATGCGTCCCGTCGAAACCGACCCGCATCAGGGTGGATGCGCTGATCTCGTCGAACAGCAGATCGTAGCAGTTCAGCAGATAGGCGTTGTCGTCCCCTGGAATGCGCGCGGAGATATGCGTCGCCGTCAGGTCGGTCCAGCCGAAATGCACACATAACCGGTAAAGCGCGGCAAGTTCCGTGCGCACCTGCCATTCCGCGTCCCCGATGGGGCGCTGTAGATCCTGTATTTTTTCGGCGGTCATCATTCCCTCCCATACATGCCGGGATCAGTATCCGATCAGGACAGCAGGAAGTCTATGATGCTGTTCAGGCGCAAGCGGCCTTCCCCTGTCGCGACGATCCGGTTGCCCCGGCGGACCAGATACCCTTCATCCCTCAGCCGGTCGATCCGATCTTCCTTCAGACCTTCCGCCAAGACCCCTTCGCCAAGCCGCAGGCCCATCATCACCCGTTCGTCGCGCTGGGTTTCGGGATCCAGCGGCACCTCCTCTTCCATCGCATGTCCATTTTTTTGGACCGCCTCCAGCCACTTCTCCGGCAGACGGTATCGGCGCTGGGCGTGCTTCCGCCCGCCGAGAGTCATCCTGCCATGCGCGCCCGGCCCAATCCCCGCATAATCCAGATAGCGCCAATAGATCAGGTTGTGGCGGGATTCCTCGCCGGGCCGGGCGTGGTTGCTGACCTCATAGGCCGGCATGCCGTGAGCCTCCAGCAGCGCCTGAGTCTCCTGAAAAAACGCGGCGGCCAGATCCTCGTCCGGCATGTCGAACCGGCCGAGGCGATGGTCGGTGTGAAAAGCGGTTCCGGGTTCGATGGTCAGTTGATAAAGCGACATGTGCCCGTTCGTATAGGGCAGGGCCTCGGTCAGTTCCGCGCGCCATTCGGCCACGGTCTGGCCGGGGCGGGCATAGATCAGATCGAAGGAAAAGCGCGGAAAATGCCGGGCCGCCAACTCCACGGCGGCAAGCGCTTGTCCCGCATCGTGCTGCCGGCCCAGGAAACTTAAAGCCCCCGGACGCAGCGACTGCACGCCCAGGGAGACACGGTTGACGCCGGCCTCGGCAAAGGCGGCGAATTTTCCCGCCTCGACCGAGGTGGGATTCGCTTCCAGCGTGATCTCAAGATCCGCTTCCGCCGGCCAATGGGCCCTGGCGGCCTCAATCACGGCGGCCGCGGTTTCCGGCTCCATCAGCGACGGCGTGCCGCCGCCGAAGAAGATGCTGTGCAGACGCCGGGGTCCCGCCTGTTCCGCCGTGTGTTCCAACTCCCGCAGCAGCGCGTTGCGCCAGGCGGTGTGATCGACGCCTTGCCGGACATGGCTGTTGAAGTCGCAATAGGGGCATTTCGATTTACAGAACGGCCAGTGGACATACAGGCCGACCGGCGCGTCAGGCGAAGCAGGCATCGACCATTTGCCGGAACGCCAGGGCGCGGTGGCTCATTCCGTGTTTCTTCTCGGGCTCCATTTCCCCGAAGGTAATCTGGAAACCGTCGGGAATGAAGATCGGGTCGTACCCGAAGCCCTTGGCACCGCGCGGCGGCCAGGAGAGGGCGCCGTGCACCTCGCCCTCAAAACTCTCCACATGCCCATCCGGCCAGGCCAGCGCCAGGGCGCAAACGAATTTGGCGGACCGGTCTTCCGCGTCGCCCAGCGCATCCTGGACTTTTTTCATGGCGACGGCGAAATCCTTCGCGGGCCCCGCCCAGCGGGCCGAATAAATGCCGGGATCGCCGCCGAGGGCGGTCACCGCCAAACCGGAATCGTCCGCCAGCGCCGGCAGGCCGGACCCTTCGACCGCGGCTTGCGCCTTCAGCACCGCGTTACCGACAAAGGTGGTCTCGGTTTCTTCCGGTTCCGGCAGGTTCAGATCGCCGGCGGAAACGACTTCCACGTCGAAGGGCCGGACGAGATCGCCGATCTCCCGGATCTTTCCGGGATTGTGGCTGGCGATTACCAGTCGTTTTTCGGCGAAGTGTCTTGGCATGCGTATTCTCTCCAATTCCGGCCGAAGCCTATGCCGGTTTCAACCTATGCAAGCGGTAAATCTATGCCAGCCCAAGCGCGCGGTTCTGATGGCCCGTCAGTTCCGCAACGCCTTTTTCCGCCAGATCCATGAGGCTGTTGAACTCATCCCGGCTGAAGGGTTTGTCTTCGGCCGTTCCCTGAATCTCCACCACCCCAGCCTTGCCGGTCAGCACGAAGTTGGCGTCGGCCTGGGCGGAGGAATCCTCGTCATAATCCAGATCGAGGACCGGCGCGCCTTTCCACAACCCGCAGGAGATCGCCGCCACACTGTCGGTCAGCGGGATTTCGGCAATCGCGCCGATCCGATGGATATGCTGAAACGCCATATAGAGCGCCACATAGCCGCCGGTGATGGCCGCCGTCCGTGTGCCGCCGTCGGCCTGGAGCACGTCGCAATCGACTTTCACCTGACGTTCGCCGAACCCGTCCAGCTTGGTAATCGCGCGCAGGGACCGGCCGATCAGACGGGAAATCTCCTGCGTGCGCCCGCTGCCGGCGGACCGTTTTCGGTCCATCCGGTCGTGGGTGGAGCGCGGCAGCATGCCGTATTCCGCCGTCACCCAGCCGCTGCCTGAGCCCTTCAGGAAGGGCGGCACGCCGTCTTCCACGCTGGCCATGCACATGACCTTCGTATGCCCGAAGGAAATCAGGCAGGAGCCCTCCGCATAGCGGGAAATGTCCGTTTCGATGCTGATGTCGCGCAACTGGTCCGGGCTGCGTCCGCTCGGTCTCATGGGAGGTCCTTTCAGGCCAGGGGAAAAGTCGCGCGGACGCTATCCATCGCGGGCGTCCAGGTCCAGGCAAAAAGCCAGCCTGTGTATTGTCTGTCTCCACTGGCGGATTTAACCTGGGTATTGAACAATGCTGATCAATGGAATCGGCGTGACCACCATATCGGAGAGCGTTTTTGTCCATGACTCGCAAGACAATGTTCGTCGGATGGACACTTACCGTCTTGTTCGGTCTCGCTCTTCTCGAAGTGTTTTCTTTCGCAGCCGTAAGCCTGGCCCCTCAACTTCAAGGCAGTATCTATTCGGAACCCGAAATCTCGGAGCAGGAGTTTGCCGAGGTCACTCGGGAGATGAACCCCGACCTTGGATGGCCCGGCGAACAGTGGCTGCAGGCCAATGCGGATGTTCACCTCGCCAGGAACGCACCAAATAACGAAGCCCTAGTCGATGAAAATGCATGCCTGAGCCTGTATGGCGATTCCTTCACATTCTCGGATGAAGTGGCTGATGAAGATGCGTGGGGAAATGTCTTGGCCGGTTCCCTGGGCTGCCGTGTCGCCAACTATGGCGTGGGCGGCTATGGGACAGACCAAGCCTTGCTGCGGTTCGAAAAAAACCAACGCGACGGCATAGACACCGCAAAGTCCATAATCCTGTCGGTTTACCCTGTTAACCTCAACCGCATTGTCAATCGTTGGCGATATCTGGTCGGCGGACATCCAATGTCATTCAAACCCATGTTTGCTCTGCGCGATGGGGACTTCGAACTTCTGCCGGTGTTCGACGGCGATTATGAACGGTTTCGTCGAATAGGCGCAGACCCAGGCACCTATCTTGAAGGCGAAGATTATCTGCCGGATCCGCTGAGGTTTGGCCGAAAGGTCACCGCAGGGTTTCCGTACTCCTTGACCCTCGGCAAGATAGTCTTTCAGAAAGCCCTGAGTATTCGCACCTTCGATACAAGCAAGGGCATGAGCTTCATTAACTTCCCTGCTTACCACGATACACGGGACGGAACAGACACACGGAAAGTGAAGACTTTGAAGTATCTGACCGACCGGTTCGCGGAACAGTGCCGCAGCAACGGGTTCGAATGCGCCATAATGCTGATTCCCGATCCTGATTTGCTCTTTCAAATCGAAAAGTACGGCAACCACGATCTGCAATGGATCTTGCAAGATGCCGATCCCGACCTTTTGACGCTGGACGCGACCGGGGTCTTCAAGAGTGTCGAGGATATCTGCGCGTCCGTAACCCAACCCGCATCCTGCAGCGGACATTTCAACCCATCAGGATACAAACGTCTGGCGGATTTCGTCGAAGATAGCATAAGGAATGCAGGCTGGTTGGTCCGGCGCGGATACTAACGCTGCCGTCCTAGACCCGTAATCAGGATGTCCCGCTTAATAGGGCCTTTACAGACATCGACTTGTACCTGAAGCGCTTTGCAAAACTTGAACAAAAACAATTGATTCGTATTTTTCTATCTGCGTATATGCTCGTCGCGCTGGGGTAGAATCACCGAATAGATGGATTTTAAGACGTCATGTCGGAGATGAGTAGCCATACTGAAACGCGAATGGGCTCGGAACGCTCGTTTGGGATTGTGTTCGCAATCGTGTTCACGATCATCGCTTTTTTTCCGATGCTGGGCGATGGCAATCCTTTCTGGTGGTCATTGGCAATCGCTTCGGTCTTTCTGGCCTTAGGCCTGATACGCCCATCCACGCTGCGGCCGCTGAACGTTGTATGGTTCAAGTTCGGTTTGCTGTTGAACAGGATAATCTCCCCAATCGTTATCGGCCTGTTGTTTTTCGTTACCGTCGTTCCCACGGGACTGATCATCCGGCTGATGGGCGGGGATCTTCTCAAGAAGAAACTCGATCCGAATGCACAGACATACTGGATTCCTGTGGATAAAGAGAATGCACCGCAATCATCAATGCGAAAGCAGTTCTAAAGGTCGGTTATCGCCGAGACGGAGCAGGAACGTGTATCGCCGTATCTTTTGTTCTGGAAGCATCCGGGGCATCGCATCCATTCGGAATTGTCTGTAGAATATTGTGGGCAAGACGCGAATTTCAGATGTTTATTGAGGATAAAGATAATGTCTTTCTTGGCTGAGCTTTGGGATTTTATACGGGTCCGCAAAAAATTCTGGTTGTTGCCAATTCTGATAACGATGGTGCTTCTTGGCGGACTGATCGTCTTGACCAAGGGATCGGCAGTGGCACCCTTCATCTACACGATCTTCTGACATGTCGGCTATACTCGGTCTATCGGCTTATTATCACGACAGCGCAGCGGCGCTTCTTGTGGATGGGCGCTTGGTGGCGGCAGCGCAGGAAGAACGCTTTACCCGTAAAAAACACGACGCACGGTTTCCCCGGAACTCGATCGACTACGTCTTGTCTGAAGGACGGCTCAATCTGTCCGACATCGACTATGTCGCTTTCTACGACAAACCTTTTCTCAAATTCGAACGCCTGTTGGAAACCTACGTCGCGAATGCCCCGCTGGGATTCAGATCTTTCCAGACGGCGATTCCGGTCTGGCTTCGAGAGAAGCTGTTTCAAAAGGACCTGATTTCGAAGGAGTTGAAAGAACTTTCTCCCGGGTTCAATCCGAAAGAGAAAGTGCTGTTTTCGGAACACCATTTCAGTCATGCGGCAAGCGCGTACTATCCCTCTCCGTTCGATGAAGCGATAGTACTGACCCTCGACGGGGTCGGTGAGTGGGCGACGTCTACGGTTGCCATCGGGAGGGATGACGACTTAGAGATCATCAGAGAGCTGCATTTCCCGCATTCGCTCGGGCTCCTCTACTCAGCGTTTACTTACTATACCGGGTTCAAGGTCAATAGTGGCGAATACAAGGTCATGGGTCTTGCGCCTTATGGAGAACCGAGATTCAAGGATCTGATCCTGGAGAAGCTCCTCGACCTCAAGGAGGACGGGTCCTATCGGCTTGATCAATCCTACTTCAACTATGCAACCGGCCTGACAATGACGAATGACCGGTTTGCCGACCTTTTCGGTATCCCCGTGCGTCAGCCCGACAAAGACCTGCTTGAACAGGTTCATATGGATCTGGCAGCGTCGATCCAGGCGGTAACCGAAGAAGTGGTGCTTAGGATGACCCGCAGCCTTGCACAGGAGTTCGGTATCACGAACCTCTGCATGGCGGGGGGCGTTGCGCTAAACTGCGTTGCCAACGGAAAGGTCCTTAGGGACGGTCAGTTCAAGAACATCTGGATTCAGCCTGCGGCGGGAGACGCCGGAGGATCGGTCGGCGCGGCCTATGCCGCCTGGCACAAGGAACTTGGTAATGCCAGAACGCGCGACGTATCGGCGCGTGATGCAATGCGCGGCAGCTATCTCGGGCCGAGTTTCGATCAAGATGAAATTGAGAAAAGACTCTCTGAGGCTGGCGCAGTTTTCGAGACGCTTTCCGATGACGATGCGATCAAATCCACGGCACAGGCCCTGGCCGACGGCAAAGCTGTCGGTTGGTTCAACGAACGCATGGAGTTTGGTCCTCGGGCCTTGGGAAACCGTTCAATTTTGGGCGACCCCAGGTCTGAAAGCATGCAGAAGACACTAAACCTGAAAGTTAAATTCAGAGAGAGTTTCAGACCTTTCGCTCCTTCCGTGCTGCGGGAAGATATCTCGGATTGGTTCGACCTAGACGCAGACAGCCCCTATATGCTGCTGGTGGATTTGGTTAAAGCCGATCGACGGCGCGAAATGACCGACGACGAAGAAAAGCTGTTTGGGATCGAGAAACTAAACGTCAAGCGATCCGAGATTCCAGCCATAACCCACATTGACTACTCCGCACGCATCCAGACAGTGCATACAGACACCAATCCGCGGTATCACAAACTGATTTCCGAATTCAAAAACCTGACCGGCTGTCCGGTAGTCGTAAACACGTCGTTCAACGTCAGGGGTGAGCCAATCGTCTGTACCCCGGAAGACGCGTTCCGCTGTTTCATGGGAACGGATATCGAATGGCTTACGGTTGGACGGTCTGTGCTGAGGAAAGAAAACCAAGATCCGGCGCTCGCCGAAGACTACAAGAACAAGTACGAACTCGATTAGAAGAGTGTTTTTGTAACGTCGATTTCATGCGGAAACCGGAGCATTCGGTAGAAGATGCGGCCCGACCAAGCAGCGGCCGCAAGGGTGGACAGCTCTCTTCATTGACGCGGCCAAGGCGGCTTCCTAAGTTTTCGTCTCATTGGGAAGTTTGCCATGCTGGAAGCGTTGAACGCGCGGTCGCGCGAAGTTCTTCGGTTGATTGTCGAAAGTTACGTGGAGACCGGCGCGCCGGTCGGCTCGCGGACGTTGAGCCGCCGTATGCAGGCCAATGTCTCGCCGGCGACCATCCGCAATGTCATGGCCGACCTGGAAGAAGCCGGCCTGCTCTATGCGCCGCATACGTCGGCCGGCCGCCTGCCGACCGAAATCGGCCTGCGCCTGTTCGTCGACGGGCTGCTGCAGGTGGGCAATCTCAGCGACGAAGAACGCACCAACATCGAAGCGCAGATCGAAGGGTCCGGCCGGTCCGTGACACAGGTGCTGGAAGAGGCGTCCGGCATGATGTCGGGCCTCAGCCGGATGGCGGGCCTGGTCGCGGCCCCCCAGGGTAACGACAAACTGCGCCATATCGAATTCGTGCCGCTGGGCCCAGGGCGGGCGCTGGTGGTGATGGTCAGCGAGACGGGCATGGTGGAAAACCGGCTGGTCGAACTGCCGATGGGGGTGCCGGGCTCCTCCCTGGTGGAGGCCGGGAATTACCTGTCGGCGCGGATCGTCGGCCGCACCCTGGAAGAGGCGCAGAAGGTCATCGATACGGAGATCGCCGCCAACCGCGCGGAAATCGACGATCTGACCAAGAAGGTGGTCGAACAGGGGCTGGCGACCTGGGCCTCGTCCAGCGACGGCGAGGGGGTTCTGATTGTCAGCGGCCAGTCGAACCTGCTGGAAGACGTGCACGGCATGGGGGATCTTGAGCAGATCCGCGCCCTCTTCGCCGCCCTGGAGCGCAAGGAAACGCTGCTGAACCTGCTGGACGCCGCGAAAACGGCGGAAGGGGTTCAGGTTTTCATCGGCGCACAGAACGAATTGTTCGCACTGTCTGGATGCTCGGTGATCATTTCCCCATATAAGAACCGCGAAGAACAGATCGTGGGGGCCATCGGGGTTGTCGGACCGACCCGGATGAACTACGCACGCATCGTCCCGATGGTCGACTACACCGCCAAGGTGATCGGCCGCATCATCGGATAACCCAAGTTAAGACTGACGGAACGACGGAATGAACGCCGAGCCCAAGAAGGACGAAGAGCTGCCCAAAGACGAGGCGGCGGTGGACCAGCCGGAAGACGCCCAGGCCGCGGACGGCGCCGAGGCGGAGCCGGATCCCCTGGAAGCCCTGCAGGCGGAGAACGCCGAACTGAAGGACCGCCTGATGCGGGCGCTGGCCGAGGTGGAGAATGTGCGCCGGCGGGCCGACAAGGACCGGCAGGATGCCGCCAAATACGGCCCCAGCGGACTGGCCAAGGAATTGCTGGGCGCGATCGACAATCTGGGCCGCGCGGTCCAGGCCGTGTCGGAAGAAGAGCGCGACGCCAACCCGGCCATGAAGAACCTGGTCGTCGGCGTGGAAATGACGGAAAAGCAGTTCCTGGAAGCCTTGGAGCGTTTCCAGATCAAACGCATCGATCCGCTTGGCGAGAAATTCTCCTACGAGCAGCATCAGGCGATGTCGGAAGCGACCGACACCGGCCACCCGGCGGGCACCGTCGTTCAGGTTCTGCAGGCCGGTTACATGATGCATGACCGCCTGCTGCGCCCGGCCATGGTGGTAGTCGCCAAGGGCGACCCGGCGGGCAAGACCCCGCCCGAAGGACACGAGCCGCTGGACACGACGGCCTAGCCCGCCCTGGCGGCGCCTTCATCGGCCTTTGTCTTGCCGAACCCTGTCCCCCATAGGATAGTCGCTCCGTTCTCAGGGCGGGGTGGAAGTCCCCACCGGCGGTATGCAACCTCGGTTGCGAGCCCGCGAGCGCTTCCCGCAAGGGAGGGTCCAGCAGATCAGGTGAAAGGCCTGAGCCGACGGTTACAGTCCGGATGAGAGAGAACGTGCCGCACCGTGCTTCTCAGCGCGCGTGCTGTTCGTGATCGCCTTGGGTGACGTGTCTGTTACGGAAAGGAGATCACGATGACACACACCCGCTATGCTTTCGTTAAAGCCAACTGGCACGCCGATATCGTCAACCGCGCGTTGGATGGATTCTGCGAAGTCGTTCCCAAAGCCCAAGTCGATGTCTATGACGCACCGGGCGCGTTCGAATTGCCCCTGCTTGCCCGCGACCTGGCCAAAACCGGCCGTTACGGGGCGGTCGTCGCGGCGGCTCTGGTCGTGGACGGCGGCATCTACCGGCACGATTTCGTCGCCCAGGCCGTCGTTCAGGGCCTGATGCAGGCCGGGCTGGAGGCCGGCGTTCCGGTGCTTTCCGTCTCGCTGACGCCGCATCAGTACCAGGAGACCGACCATCATAAAGAAATCTTCCGGGCGCATTTTGTCGAAAAAGGCCGGGAAGCCGGACATGCGGCCTTGATGATCGGCGAAACCAGGGCGAAAGTCGCGGCTTAGCGATTTTCACGCGCGGCATCCCTTCGGCCGTGCAGGCGGCTGATGGGGAGGCCGGGTAACTTGTCCAAGAATGCATACGATTCAGGCCGGCTGAACCTTCCCTTCGTCGGGCACTGCACCTTCGGGAAACAGCCGGCCTGTCTGGACTGGGACGCCATCGACGCGGACATCGCGGTGCTGGGCGCGCCCTTCGACATGGGCACCCAGTACCGGGCCGGTGCGCGTTTCGGCCCGCGCGGCATCCGCGAAGCCTCGACCCTTTTCTCCTTCGGCCATGGCGGCGCCTACGATTTCGAGGATGACGTCACCTATCTGCCGACGGACAAGGTCGCGCTGGTGGATATCGGCGACGCCGACATCATCCACACCGACACGATTCAGAGCCACGACAATATCGAATTCGGGGTGCGCAAGATCCTGGCCGCCAAGGCGCTGCCGGTGGTCCTCGGCGGGGACCATTCAGTGCATATCCCGTGCATCCGCGCCTTCGACGATCAGGACCCGGTGCATATCGTCCATGTCGACGCGCATCTGGATTTCGTCGATGAACGGCACGGCGTGCGCTACGGCCACGGCAACCCGCTGCGCCGGGCATCCGAGATGAGCCACGTCACGGGCTTCACCCAGCTTGGCATCCGCAACGTCTCCTCCTCCAACCGGGACGACTATGAAGCGGCCCGCGCCGCGGGATCGGACATCCTGTCGGTACGCGACGTGCGCCGGCTGGGAACGGATGGCGTGCTGGCGCGGGTCCCGGACGGTGTGCGCTATTACCTGACCATCGATATCGACGGGTTCGACCCTTCCATCGCGCCGGGCACCGGCACGCCCAGCCACGGCGGGTTTTTGTATTATGAGGTGCTGGAGATCCTGCAGGGCCTGACCAAGAAGGGCGATATCGTCGGCATGGATCTGGTGGAGGTGGCCCCGGATTACGACCCGGCCGGCACAACCTCCTTCCTGGCGGCGCAACTGCTGATGAACATATTGGGCTTCGTTTTTCACGAGAAGGGTCTGAGCAGTTGACGGTGTGCGGTTCCGCGCACGCCGCCGCGCAACAGGCCGATCCCGGATATCTGCGTATCGCACCGCGCGTCTCAAAAGACGGGTTTCTCCGATGAGGCCGGCGCTCCTGGCGGCTCTGACCGTGTGCGCCTTGTTCGCCATGGCCGGGATCCCGCAGGCGCAGACATGGTCCCCATCGGAAGCGCAGAAAAATACGCTTCTCAGCTATGTTACCGGATATTTCACGGCACTCGACCGCGGGGATTTCAGCGCCGCCTACGACTTTCTCGACCCGGCGCTGAAGGCGCAGCTCACGCTCAGCCAGTACAAGACGACGCGCGCGGCCTCAGCCGCTCCGGGCGACCGGGTGAAAACCCGGCAGTTGGTCGGCGTGACCTGGTATCCGGGGCAGGGCGCCGGCGGCACCGGGGTTGCCGTCGCCGTCGACTATCTCTCCGAGACGGAGGGAAATGTCTCAACCTGCGGCTATCTCGTTTGGCTGGAGCGGGAGGCCGGACGACAGTTCGCGCTCCTCAGGGATGAACATTCCTCATTCCCGCGCGCTGTTGTCGAGGAAGGTCTCGACGCCCTGTCCGAGAACCAGAGGAACGCCGTCCTCGCACCGCCTGCCTGCCGGTCCCTTTTCGGGGCGGAGAAATAGCGCGGACGGCCGCACGGCGACCGGACAAGCCCGGCGGGCGCGTGACGTCCGTCACTGGCGGTCCGGTCTTTCCGCCCTATGGTTTCTTCCCAGAGAGGATGGATTCATGTCGGACGAAGCCCTTAGAACCGCCGCCAGCGGCCTTGCCGCGGCCTCGCGTGCGTTTCAGAACAGCGCGAACAATGTCGCGAATGCCGGCACGGTCGGGCGCGTGGGTGCAACCGATCCGTCCGAACAGGCCTTCCAGCCGCAGGACATTCAACAGGTAACGACGCCCGGCGGCGGGGTCGGCACGGTCGCCGTGACCCGCGATCCCGCGACCCAGACCGTTTTCGCACCGGGCTCGCCCCTGGCCAACGACCGGGGTCTGGTCGATGCGCCGAACGTAGATCTGGGCGAGGAACTGGTCAGCCAGATCGCCGCCGAAGCCGCCTTCAGCGCCAACGCCGCCGTCATCCGCTCGGTCGACGAACAGCAGGACGAACTGCTGGATATTCTCTCTTAACCGCCTCAGCTTTCCTGGACGGTGCCGCGAAGGGCGCGGCCGCGCGCAATCAGCGTGCGGATGACCTCTAGAAAGCGGTCGCCCGCCGGCCCGACCGGACAGGCCCAGTAATCCATCGCCCCCTGGCAGATGTCGAACAGCGCCCGCGACTGCCGGCTGTCCTTGCCGCAGATCACGATGGCCCCGGTCTTTCCCATCGTGCGCAGATGGGAATGCAGCCAAGCTACGAATCCGATGGCGCTTGGGCCGTTTTCGGAAAATGCAAAGCGGACGACGCGGAACTGCTGCGGCTCTTCAGGGTCGCTTGCGGGCGCGAACTCAAACCAGGCGTCCCCGTTATATACACAGGCAAGAGAATCGTCTGAGGGCGCGCATCCTCCGCCGAGCGGCCGCCAATAATAGGGGTCGTCGAAGAAAACCGTGTCTGCTTCCGCAATCACCGTACATAAGCGCCGATCGAATTCGATGTCCGTTTCCGCCATGTCTGGACTCCCGCCGTCAGGCCGCCCAAATAGCGACCGTCCCGGACTCTCCCAAACCGGGGTGTTCGACTCTTTTCCCTGCGCGACGCCGCATGTCCGCCCGGCGCTGCCGGCCCGGCCCCGGCGGAGCGGACGGAAAAGCTCTTAACCTCGCTATCTCACAATAAAGTCATGCCGGAACGGCGGTGACTATTAGAAAATCCACACCTTCTTCAGGTCCCTGTTAACAATATGGCTCCGCGTTGAATTTGGGCTCCTTGAATGGTTAACGGACGGGGCTAGGGTGCGGGGTCACAAGTTCCAAAAGGAATATTCCGACATGCTACGCGCCGGTTTCGCGGGTCTTTTGTGCATTTTCCTGTCGGCGGGCGTCGCCCACGCCGCCAGTTTTCAGGTCTTCACGGACCGGGCGTTGTTCGACGCCGCATTGGCGGCGCGCAGCCTGTCTGTGACGACCGACGCCTTTGCGACAAGCCGCGACTCGGCGGAAACGATTACCTTCGACAGCGGCGTCGCCTCCTCGATTGTGAACAATGCCGGCAGCGGGCCGCTGGCGAACTCCAACCGGATCGCGGTCGCGGCGGGGGCGTCCGACGGCGTCTATCAGAACCAGATCGACAGCCGGAATCTCCTGGACGGACGCCTCGATACATCGAACCAGCATGTGCAATGGGTGTTCCCCGCCTCGATCTTTGCGTTCGGCGCGGATTTCGACCTGGGCTTCAACCCCAATCCGGGCACCATCGCGAACGGCGGCCTGCGTCTGTTCGGCAGGTTCGAAGGCAATGATGCGCGGCAGACCGTCGATATCGATCAGATCGCCAATGGTTTCCGCGGTTTCGTCGGCGTGCTGGCGGATAACAGTTTCAGGGAACTCGCCTTTTCGACGGTCGAAACCAACCGTTTCCAGTTCTTCTCGGTGCGGAACCTGAGTTTCGGGACGGAGAACCCCGTCAGCGCCGTACCGATTCCGGCCCCGGCCCTTCTGCTGCTGACGGCCATCGCCGGCCTGTTCGGAACCTCCCGGATTGGCCGCCGGCGCAGCTAGCGGGCTGCTTCACAAGGCGGTCCTGTCGGGCAGAACCGCGACTTTCTTGTCGCCAACATTGAACAATCGCACCGTCAGGATATCGTCGATGCCTTGGATTTCCTATTTCAGGGTTTCTAGCGCCGTTTATCCGGGCCGCGTCACCCGCCGCAGCGTCAGATTGAGGCGCTGGGGAGAGGGCAGCAGGGTGGAGGTTTCCGGCAATACACGGTCGACCCCATGAAAGAAGTCCCGGGCGGCGCCGCCCAGGATCACCACATCGCCGGAGCTGAGTTTGACGCTTCTGGTCTTGTCACCGCGCTTGGGCCCGCCCAACCGATATAAACAGGCCGCGCCAAGAGAGATGGAAACCACCGGCGCATCGGAAGCATCCTCATCCTGATCCCGGTGCAGACCCATTTTCGATGTCTCGGCGTGATACCAGTTGACGAGGCAGGCTTCAGGCGGGTGTGGATAACGCGCCTCGCGCTCCCACAGCGCCAGAACCGCTTCCGGGATCGGCGGCCAGGGCTTCCCCGTCACCGGGTGCGCCGCCTGATAGCGGTAACCGCCTTCCTTGTCCGTCACCCAGCCCAAGGGCCCCGCATTGGTCATCTTCACCGACATCGGCGTCCCCGTTTTCGGCATGGTCGGCTGAAAGAATGGGGCCGCGCGCATGACGTCGCGCACCGCATCCAGCAACGCTTCCTGCGCAGCCCGGTCGAAATAGCCGGGCAGTATCCGGAACCCATCAGTCATGGTGAGTACGTAGGTCAATTTGGGTCTAGAAGGATCCCTGGGATCAGGATTGTGGTCTCACCATCATTTTCTCCCACCTTCAGCACTTGGAGAAGACGGAGGGCTTTCGCGTTTTCCCGATCAAGCTCCATCGCCTTTCGGGCATCCCTTTCAGCAAGAAGGTTCTGCTTTCTCAATACGTAGGAAACGGCGCGCCCCAGATACAATTCTGCATTGTCAGGGGCAGCCGCAATTGCATCATTAAACAAAGGTATCGCCTTCTCCGGTTGGCCAAGGCTGTTCCACATCATGCCGCGCGCATGTCGTTCCCGCGCAGTGTCAGGCCGAAGTTCGAAAGCGCGATCCAAATCCCTTACGGCGGCCCGTTCGTTCTTCGTGATCGCAAAGGCCATCGCTCTTGCAGCATGTATAGCAGCAGCATCGGGCTCTAGCTTCTCCGCACGATTGAGCAATCGAATGGCTTCGTGATAGTTTCGCTCCCCAGCCTCTATACCGGCTAAGTAAAGGTACGCAGAGTAGTCTTCTGTCTCGTCATTTATTGCGTGCGTTAGAGCTGTTCTAGCGTTCGTTCGGTCCTCGTCTGTTCCGCGGTAAATATTCAATACAGCCTGCGCGGTCCAGTTGCTTGGAGCCACAGCAATGGCGTGTTCCAAGTCGGCAACTGATTTATCGTTTTCATCCAATTTCCGCCAAACGATGGCCCGGGCGGTATATGCGAACGATAGCTGCTCGTTTGACAGGGCTAAATCCGCAATCAGGCGTGTGCAGGCGGAAAGCCGGGTGTCTACAGGGCCCTTGTTCTGCGTGCAGAGCAGGTACAATTGCGCGGTCGAGGCCGACATCGTCGCCGTTTGGCACGACGCCAAGGAGACCAAGATACACAGAAAACCCAAGAAACGCATCGACCCGCCACCAAAAGCTGCTTGATGGATAGTATGGCTGGCTAGGAGGCCTGACCACCTTGTTTTCCGCGTGGTCGTGCCTTGGAACAACAGGCAATCGTCAAAAATCAAGCCGGCCGGCGCCACCCCCAAATTGATCCCGGCCAATTCGCAACCGGAACGATATTCAAAATGCGTCCTCCGCCGTGCAGAAGCGTTGCATCACGGGCGCGTCATCCCTATATCACCTCACGAATTTTCCTATTAACCACACCCTTGAGGGGGTTCCGGCCAAGTGCCGCCTTGCCGGGCTGGCGGGACCTGCTTGCGACAGGAGAGTGAATACACATGGCTAAAGTTATCGGTATCGACCTCGGGACCACGAACTCGTGCGTCGCCGTTATGGAAGGGTCCAACGCCCGCGTCATCGAAAATGCCGAAGGCATGCGGACCACCCCTTCGATGGTCGCTTTCGCAGAAGACGGCGAGCGTCTTGTCGGTCATCCGGCCAAACGCCAGGCCGTCACCAACCCGGAAAACACGCTGTTCGCCATCAAGCGCCTGATCGGCCGCCGGTTCGGCGACGCCGAGGTGGAAAAGGACCGCAAGAACGCCCCCTTCAAGATCGTTGAAGGCGAGAATGGCGACGCTTGGGTCGAAGCGCATGGCGACAAATACGCGCCGGCGCAGATCTCCGCCAACATCCTGCAGAAGATGAAGGAAACCGCGGAATCCTATCTGGGCGATACCGTTTCCCAGGCCGTGATCACCGTCCCGGCCTATTTCAACGACAGTCAGCGCCAGGCCACCAAGGATGCGGGCAAGATCGCCGGCCTTGAAGTGCTGCGCATCATCAACGAACCGACCGCCGCCGCACTCGCCTATGGGCTGGAGAAAAAGGGCGCCGGCACGATCGCGGTCTACGACCTGGGCGGCGGCACCTTCGACGTTTCCGTGCTTGAAATCGGCGACGGCGTCTTCGAAGTGAAATCGACCAACGGCGACACCTTCCTGGGCGGGGAAGATTTCGACCAGCGGATCATCGACTATCTCGCCGATGAGTTCAAAAAGGAGCAGGGCATCGACCTGCGCGAAGACCGTCTCGCCCTGCAACGCCTGAAAGAAGCGGCGGAAAAGGCGAAGATCGAGCTGTCCTCGACCTCGCAGACCGACGTCAACCTGCCCTTCATCACCGCCGATGCATCGGGTCCGAAACACCTGAACATCAAGCTCAGCCGTTCCAAACTGGAAGCGCTGGTCGGCGACCTGATCAAGAGCACCATGGGCCCCTGCGGCTCGGCGTTGAAGGATGCCGGGCTGAAGGCCAGCGAAATCGACGAAGTGATCCTGGTCGGCGGCATGACCCGCATGCCCAAGGTGATCGACACGGTGAAGGAATTCTTCGGGCGCGAACCGCACCGCGGCGTGAACCCGGACGAGGTGGTCGCCATCGGCGCGGCCATTCAGGCCGGCGTGCTGCAGGGCGACGTCAAGGACGTGCTGCTGCTGGACGTGACCCCGCTGTCGCTGGGGATCGAAACGCTGGGTGGCGTCTTCACCCGCCTGATCGACCGGAACACCACCATCCCGACCAAGAAGTCCCAGGTCTTCTCGACCGCGGAGGACAACCAGTCGGCGGTGACCATCCGGGTCTTCCAGGGCGAGCGCGAAATGGCCGCCGACAACAAGATCCTGGGTCAGTTCGACCTGGTCGGCATTCCCCCCGCACCGCGCGGCGTGCCGCAGATCGAGGTTACCTTCGACATCGACGCCAACGGCATCGTCAATGTCAGCGCCAAGGACAAGGCGACCGGCAAGGAACAGCAGATCCGCATCCAGGCCTCCGGCGGGCTCAGCGACGACGAGATCGATAAGATGGTTTCCGACGCTGAAGCCAATGCGGAAGACGACAAGAAGCGCCGCGAAGTGGTCGAGGCGAAAAACGCCGCCGACGGCCTGATCCATCAGACCGAAAGCACGCTTTCCGAACATGGCGACAAAATCGAGGCCGCCGACAAGGAAGCCATCGAAACCGCCGTCGCGGAACTGAAGACCGCACTGGAAGGGGACGATGCCTCTGAAATCCAGGCCAAGACGCAGGCGCTGACCGAAGCCTCCCTGAAACTGGGCGAAGCCATGTACAAGGCGGCCCAGGAAGAAGGGACGACGGCGGATGCGGGCGACGCGGCCGACGCCCAGGCCGACTCCGCCGCCCAGGCGGACGACAATGTCGTGGACGCCGAGTTCGAGGAAGTCGACGACGACAAGAAAGACAAGGCCTAAGGCCCTTTTCCTATCCGCGCAAGTTTATAGAGAAGCCCGTCCGGAAGTGTGCAATGTCGAAACGGGACTATTATGAAACGCTGGGCGTCGATAAAGGCGCCGATGCAGGGGCGCTGAAAAGCGCCTACCGCAAAATGGCCATGAAGTATCACCCGGACCGCAATCAGGGCGGTCCGGAGGCCGAAACGCGGTTCAAGGAAGTCCACGAAGCCTACGAAGTCCTGAAGGACG
>JANQIT010000301.1 GCA_028282025.1 Hwanghaeella sp.
GCCGGCGACGGCACCACCACCGCGACGGTTCTGGCCCAGGCCATCGTCCGCGAAGGTTCCAAGGCGGTTGCCGCCGGCATGAACCCGATGGATCTGAAGCGCGGCATCGATACCGCCGTTGAAGCGGTCGTCGCCGACATCGAAAAGCGCGCGAAGAAGATCAAGACCTCCGAAGAAGTCGCCCAGGTCGGCACCATCTCCGCCAACGGCGACGCCGAAGTCGGCGGAATGATCGCCGAAGCGATGCAGAAGGTCGGCAACGAAGGCGTCATCACGGTGGAAGAAGCCAAATCGCTTCACACCGAACTGGACGTCGTGGAAGGCATGCAGTTCGACCGCGGTTACCTGTCGCCGTACTTCGTCACCAACAGCGACAAGATGCGGGCCGAGCTGGAAAACCCCTACATCCTGATTCACGAGAAAAAGCTCAGCAACCTGCAGGCCATGCTGCCGATCCTTGAACAGATCGTGCAGTCCAGCCGTCCGCTGCTGATCATCGCGGAAGATGTCGAAGGCGAAGCGCTGGCCACCCTGGTGGTCAACAAGCTGCGCGGCGGCCTGAAACTGGCGGCCGTCAAGGCCCCGGGCTTCGGCGACCGCCGGAAGGCCATGCTGGAAGACATCGCGATCCTGACCAACGGTCAGGTCATCAGCGAAGACCTCGGCATCAAGCTGGAAAGCGTCACCATCGACATGCTGGGCACGGCCAAGAAAGTCGATATCACCAAAGACGAAACCACCGTCGTCGATGGTTCCGGCAAGAAGAAAGACATCGAAGCCCGTTGCGAGCAGATCCGCCGTCAGGTCGAGGAAACCTCCTCCGACTACGACCGGGAGAAACTGCAGGAGCGCCTGGCGAAGCTGGCCGGCGGCGTCGCCGTCATCCGCGTCGGCGGTGCGACGGAAGTCGAAGTGAAAGAACGTAAGGACCGTGTCGACGATGCGATGCATGCGACGCGCGCCGCCGTTCAGGAAGGCATTGTCGCCGGCGGCGGTTCCGCGCTGCTCGCCGCGACGAAGGCCCTGGCCAAAGTCTCCGGCGCCAACCACGACCAGGATGTCGGCATCGACATCATCCGCCGTGCGTTGCAGGCACCGGTTCGTCAGATCGCCGAAAACGCCGGTGAAGACGGCGCCGTGGTCGCCGGCAAGCTGCTGGAAAGCAAGGACGCCAACCTCGGCTACGACGCGCAGAACGGCGAATATACCGATCTGGTGAAGGCCGGCATCATCGACCCGGCCAAGGTGGTCCGTTCGGCTCTGCAGGATGCGGCCTCCGTCGCGGGTCTGCTGATCACGACCGAAGCCATGGTCGCCGAAAAGCCCGAGCCGAAGTCGGCCGCGCCGGCGATGCCCGACATGGGCGGCATGGGCGGCATGATGTAAGCCGCTTCGGCATACGAATGCTTCAGGAAGGGCGGTGCTTCGGCGCCGCCCTTTCTTTATTGCGGTCTGTCTTTCAGGGATGGCTGCAAAATCGACCGAAACCATCCAAAATCGTCATTGACCCGCCCCCTGGGGCCACCCCGATACAGGCGAGCAGGAACTTAACGGAGGTGAGCATGACGAACGATAAAGAGAATGACGAAGGCTTCCTGAACCCGTCCGACGCGGCGCGAAAGCTCGGCGTGTCGGCGAAGGCTTTGCGCCTGTACGAACAACGGGGACTTCTGAACCCAGTCCGAACCGCCGCCGGCTGGCGCACTTATGGAAAGACGGAGATGGAGCGCGCCTCCCAGATCGCGGCGTTGCGCCGCCTGGACCTCAGCTTGAAGCAGGTCGCCGCGGTGCTGGACGGGGACGTGGCGCGCCTCGACGCCGCCCTGGCCTCTCATCAAATCGACCTGGAGGACCGCCGGCGGCAACTCGACAGGAATATCGAAGCCCTGCGCCGCCTTCGGGCCGAGATGCTGGCGCAAGCATCGCCGCAGGTCAGGGCCGTCACACGCTTCCTGGCGCAAAACCAACCCGAAACAGCCACGCTTACCCTGCCCTGGCCGTGGAATGGGGAAAGGTTCGAGATCGCCGCGGACCGGCGCATCGCCTTCATCGTCGGTCCATTGGGAAGCGGTAAGACACGGCTCGCTCAGGCTATCGCCTCGGCCCTTCCCAGCGCGGCCTACATCGATCTGACCCGGCTTGACCGGCGCAGCGAAGCGCCATCCTGCGCCCGGGTCGAAGAGGCTCTCGAATGGCTGATGGGGGACGGCGCCACGCCCTCCGCCGCGCTGACCGCCCTGTTGAACGATCTGGTTTCCGGAGCCGGGGGCCCCATGGTGGTGGACATGGTCGAGCAGGGTCTGGATCACGACACGCAATGCGCCTTGATCTCCTATCTGCGCCGCCATCGTCGGGGTATGGGCCCCCTCTTTCTGATGACCCGATCCAGCGCGATCCTCGACCTCAGCGCCATGGACGCGGACGAAGCCATCCTGTTCTGCCCCGCCAACCACAGCCCACCCTATTGGGTGCCCCCCCATCCCGGGAGCATCGGCTTCGAAGCGGTTGAATCCTGTCTTGCAACACCCGAGGTCCGCGCCAGAACGGCGGGCGTGGTCGCCGTCTGGGAGCACCCCCACTGACGCGTCCGAAGGAATGCGAGACGGCAGCCAGCGGAAAATCCAGGGCGCTATCAAAAGATAGACAAAGCCGTTGGCCGACGCCCATTCTACATGCACTCGGAGACCGGCATCGGGAAAGGAAAAGACGATGGGGAACACGCCGCGGATTGGCTTTGTCGGCCTTGGCTTCATGGGCGGACCGATGGCGCACCGATTGCTCTCCCGCGGTATTCCGGTGGCTGTGTGGGCCCGGAACACCGAGCGGTTGCCGGCGTTCCGGACCGCCGGCGCGCAGATCTGCGAAAGCCCGGCGGCCCTGGCGTCGGCTTCCGACATCGTGATGACCTGCGTCTACGACACCATGGCGATGGAGGATTTGCTGTTCGGCGCGGGCCGGATGGTCGACGGGCTGGGGCCGGGCAAGACCCTTGTCGATTTCTCCTCGATCCGGCCGGAGGCCGCGCGCGGTTTCGCCAGCCTGCTGCGCGCCGACAGCGGGACCGGGATGATCGACGCCCCCGTCTCCGGCGGCCCGCCCGCCGCGGAGGCCGGGACCCTTGTGATCATGGCCGGCGGCGAGGAGGCGGATTTCCACCGCGTCCGCCCGATTGTCGACGATCATCTCGCCGCGCGCTTCACCCTGATGGGCGCCAGCGGGGCTGGTCAGGCCACCAAACTGGTGAATCAGGCCTTTGTCGGCAATCTGCTGGCGGTCCTGGCTGAGATGGCCCGCTTTTCCCTGAATAGCGGCATTGACGCCGCCCGCATCCCGGAAGCCCTGGCGGGCGGCCGCGCGGACAGCCGCCTGCTGCAGGAGTTTTTCCCGGTCATGCTGGACGGCGAGTTCCCCCCGACCGGCGCGATCAAGACCATCATGAAGGACCTGGACGCCGTCCTGGAGACGGCCAAGGAAAATGACGCCCCCATCCCCATGACCGCCCTGACCGCACAACTGCACCGCATGATGACCGCGCGCGGTCATGGGGACGACGACGTCACGGCCCTGTACAAACTGTTCGGGCAATCCGCCTTACCCTGGACGAAAAGCGAATAGAACGTCCCGCCGGGGCAAGCGGCGTCGCCGCGTCAGTTTTCCGGCGGGGTCACCGTCAACCGGCAGGTGGTGCCGCTGCCTAGGTAGAGAAGGTGATTACGCCCGTCCCGCGTGATCAGGGAATAGGTCAGAACCCCATCTACCTTGTTCGGCAGAAAGCTGGAGATCCGGTCCAGGGTGAGAATCTCGTTACCCCCCTGATAACAGGAGAAACTGGCGGGCACATTCTCAGGAATAGCGGTTCTGAAAAACGGGTTCCCGTCGGTCTTCGGGTCCTGCCGTTCCTCCGCCGGGCTCGCCGCGCCGCTATCCTGACCCAAGGCGGGGCCGTTTGCAGAGAAGATAACGGCAGGGAGGATAAGGGTGACCAGCACCGCCCGTATTTCACCCGGGCGAAAGCAATATGGCATCTCTGTCCCCTCACCCTTGCCGTTTGCGGCGCCGGGAGACAAGGCCCAGCCCGACAAGTGCGGTCGCCAGAAGCGGAAGGGCGGCCGGAACCGGAACGGCTGAGACATCGTTCGCGTTACCCGGCGTCAGCTCAGCCGTGAAAACGCCACTGGACCCATCGGTAAATCCCGCAACGAAGGCGAATGTGTCGCCGTCCACCCCGCGCGAAAAGTCGAAAAGAAAGTGGTCGACGGTCCGGGCATCCCCCTGTCCGATAGTGAGCAATTGGCCCGCCACCAGAAGTGGGATCAATCCGCCGTCATCATCCGTGGTGAACAGACCGCGCCGGCGGCTCTCTAAAACGCCTTCGAATACGGTCCGGCCTGTGTTGCTGACGCGAAAACCTCCAATGTTGGAAAACACGCCGGACGTTCCCGGCGCCGTATCGCCCGTGGAAGCGACCAGTTCCAACCCGTTCCCGCTGTCCCGGAAAACGCCGCGCCGGTTCGATTCCCCTGTTGTGCCGATAAAGGCGGTCGTATCCCCACTCTGTACAGGGTCGGAGAATGACCGGAACGTTTCCCCACTTGTCCCGGGGGCGACATCGCCCTCAAACGCGACCAGTTCGACCCCGGCGCCGTCGTCGCGGAAAATACCCCGGTCATTGGTCGTCCCGGTCTCTTCCGTCGTCTGCGCGCGGAAAACGGTCGTACCGCCGTTCTGTACAGGATCCTGGAATTCTAGAAACGAAGCCCCATCAGTCCCGGGAGCCGCATCGCCTTCCCGAACAACCAGGTCCAACCCGGTACCATCGTCCCGGAAAATTGCGGCGTTTAGGTCGGTGGGTATGGGCTCGCCGGTTAGAGTCCGGAAAGCGGTCGTTCCCGTGTCCCCTACCGTCGGGGCGCCGAAATCCCTGAAAACCTCTCCACCCGTCCCGGGGGCGGCGTCACCTTGGAACGCAACCAGTTCCACCCCCGATCCGCTATTGCGGAAAATACCGAAATCGTTAGTCGGAAAGAAAATCGTACCAGTATCATTAAGTCTGGCAGGTTCGGCAGTCGTGGTGGCGGTAAATGCTATGGTCTCGCCCCCTATCGAAAAACCGTTTCCGAATTTCGTGAATGTCGTTCCTTCGGTGCCTGGAGCTGCATCGCCGGCAACCGCCACCGCTACAAACGCGTTTCCCCGAATCCGGTAGATGATGTCATCCTCATTCCCGCCTGAGCGGGTCAGGGTTCCTTCCAGCACGACACTGTCGTTGATTTGTTCCGGCCTAAGGAACCCATTGACGCTATTGCCGTTTATCTGGTTAGAAAGGTCGCCCGCCAAAATAACCGTCTCCACCCCCAATCCACGGGACCGAAAAACGCCGCCGGCGCTCAGAACTCCGGGATCTTGGGAAGCAGCCCAGTCGAATACGGTCGATCCGCCCCGCTGCGAGGGAGCACCGAATTCCACAAAGGCCCCGAAAATGCCTGGGGGCGGTTCATCCCCCGAATGGACAATCGTCTGATAGTTCACTGTGGCCGCCTGGGCGGGCCCGGCATAAGCCAGAGCAAGGGCGCTCGCACCGGCAATCAACATTGCTTTTAACGTCATTGGAAACATCTCTGCTTTATCTGAATTTTCGAACATGTCTTTACCGATTCCCGGACATGATGCGGCCCTACCCTATTCCGCCGCCCCATGCCGCCGGGACTGCACAACTGCACAAACACTAGGAGGGTTGGCGATGGCGGATCTTAACCAGGCCGAAAAAGCCCAGCGCGGAAAGAAGCAACGGCAAGCTGGCCGGTACCGGGATGGCCGAAATATCGTGAACCTTGAAGACGCCGCTGGACCCGTCCGTAAATCCCGCGATGAAGGCCAATGTATCCCCATCCAGGCCGGCCAACGGGTTGAAGTCGAGGGAACTGACGGTCCTGGTGTCATTCTCCGCAACCGTCAGCGTCTGCCCCGCCACCAGGATAGAGATCAGATCGCCATCGTTGTTTATCGTAAAAAGACCGTCCAGACCGTTTCCGAAAAGTCCTTCGAACACCACCCGGCCAAGGTTGTTCACGGCAACATTCTGAAAAGCGGTGAATACCTCGGACGTTCCCGGCGCCGCATCCCCGGCGAGTGCGACCAGATCCAACCCGGTCCCATCGTCCTGAAAAACGCCTGACTGGTTGGGGACGCCCGCCTGCGAGGTGGTGACCCCGATAAAGCCTGTCGTATCGCCCCCTTGAGCAGGCCCATCGAGAAAGGCGCGAAATGTTTCTCCATCGGTTCCGGGAGCGGTATCCCCTTCGAAAGCGACCAACTCCAACCCGGAACCAGAGTCCCGAAAAATACCCTGGTCGTTGGAGGTGCCCGGTTCCGCGCTGGTTTGCGCCAAGAACGCGGTTGTAGAGCCGCTCTGCGACAGGTTGTTGAATTCCGCGAAAATCGCGCCTCCGGCGTCCGGCGCGGTATCGCCTTCGAATGCGACAAGTTCAACACCTGAACCGCTTTCCCGGAAGACGCCCCGGTCGTTGGTGGTTCCTGGTTCGGGGTCAGTCTCCGCAAGGAAGGCGGTTGTGCGCCCCCCTTGCGCAACCGAACCGAACCTTGTGAAAGCCGTCCCATCGGTTCCAGGCGCGTTATCGCCCACTCCGGCAACGGTTTCCAAGTCGCCGCCATTATCCCGAAAAACCCCGGAGCGGCCGGAAAACGCGACCGTGTCACCCGATAACGACGGCAGATCTTCTTCGAGCGCAATCAATTGCAGGCCGGCGCCGCTGTCAGCGAAAATACCGCCAGGTCCGGATTCGCTAGACTGTTCGAAATCGTTCAGGGTTGCGAAGAAAGCAGTACGGGTGCGGCCTTGCGCAACCCCATCGAAAAAATCGAACGTCAAGAACCTGTCCGTCAGTTCCCCTGGACCAAGTTCGTTTACCGATGCCAGCCTTTCCAGACCCGACCCGTTGGTTCGGAAAACGCCATCGATAAATCTCGTGTTGGAGTCGTCCACCGAAAGAGCCTGGAACGCCGTGACTCCGCCCCCCTGGGAGGCGGATGCAAAAGAGTGGAAGGTCGGATTGCTAAAACCGGGGTCGGGAACGCCGGGCAAAGCAGCGCCGGAAAGGGCAACCGGCTTGAAGTGCGTTGAAACTGCCAGGGCGGAAAATGAGTAGGTGAGCGCAAGCGCGCTGACACCCGCGATCAGTACCGTCTTAAATCTCATAATTCGGTTCTCTATACTTGAATACTATTCCCAAACTTCCTGTCGCCTGCCCCCAGTTCAAATCCGGTCATCCTACACCCTGCGCTCATCCTTTCGATTGACAGCACGAACTGCGCATACGGCCCAAGCGCCTATCGCAGACGCCTTTCCTGCCATGACATGGAGATTCATGGGAAGTGGCGAGAAATGTCATTCACTCATATTCGATGTGGGTCGCACCATTCCCAGGATTGTACGCGTGTACGTGCGATTGCCGCCCTGCGCCCCATGGGCTAGCCTTTGTCCCGGTCAAAAGTGGGGAAAACAGCGCAAATGCGGTGCGAGCACACGCATTGCCGTCGCTGTACTTTCCTGTACGTGCATTTGCGTCGGCACGGTACGTCAGCGTTGTAAGAGTGGCTTAGGATGCGTCTTTCAGGAAAGTACTTTCAACAGCGGCATGATATTGCGCCCTTGTCCGTTATCGCGCACGAACTTCGATCCCTGTTATGCAGCCGCCTTTGCATCGGGGTTACGGTGGCGTTGCTGGTCGCTTTCGCCTTGCTGACGCCGGGTCAATATCTGTTTCATTTGGAATTTCCGGCGCGGCTGGCCACCAATGTCCTGGCCACCCTGGTTTTCTGTGTCGCCACCTATTTCTTTCTGCCCCGGGCCCTGCATTGGGGTTTGCGGTGGAACATGCCCTGGCTGTGGATCGAATTGATCTTCTATATCCCGGTTTCGCTGATCGTCGCGGCGGGGTTGGTCGGTTTTCTGCACCCGACGCCCAGCCTGTACTGGCTTCTGATTTACTTCCTGCTGATCATGCTCAATGTGTTCCTGGCGGTCACCCTGACCATGTTAATATTCAAGGAAGCGCTGCTATCGAAATTCTCCACGAAACCGGCCTACTTCCCCCTCTGGGTGCCCAGCGCGCCCAAGGATTGCGGTTTGTGCAGCATGCTGCCGCAGGACAAGCACGGGGATATACACACCATCGTTGCCGAAAATCAGAATATCCTGGTGACAACGGACAAAGGCGAAACGCGGTTGCGCCTGTCCCTGACCGAGGCGGAAAGCCTGCTTCCGGCCGATACGGGCCTGCGGGTTCACAGGTCGCACTGGATCGCGCAGGATCGGATCCAGGGGTTCTACTACGATAACGGAAACCCGAGGCTGGTGGACAAGGCCGGTAACCAGATCCCGGTCAGCCGCGCGAAAGTTCCGGATGTGAAAGGGATAATCGATGGGCCTGAACCGACGCCTCCCCCAGAATGAAGACCACGGGCGCGTCCGGCTGCGCCGCAAACCGCCTCAGGAAGGTGGATTTGGGTCGATCTGCTGTAGCGCGCCCAGGCGCGGGCGGTAGAAGGCGCGCTTGCCGATTTCCCGAGGCTCGAAGAAAGGGAAGATCAGGGGCTCGTAGTTGAAGAAGAGTTCGGCCACCACCACGGTCTCGTCCGCGCGCAGGGGTATCCCGTTGGGCGGTGTGACGGTGTCGCCGGCAACCCCGATCTCGCTGGCGCGGATCAACGGGCCGGCGCCCCGCCGCTGCCACAGCACCTGGGCATCCTGCGTCCCCAGCCTGCCGACGGCGCTGACCACGACGACACCGTCCGCGCCCAGGGAAAACGGACTCATGATCTCCGGCACCGCCTCGAACAGATCGGCGACCGTGGCCTCGTTGACCCGCTCGTCGCGGGTGATGAGGTCAGCGACGGAAACGGTGGCGTGCTGAAGCTTGACGTGCAGCAGCAAAAAAGCGCCGGTTTCCGCCAGGGCGGTAAAGAGAAAAACCAGGATCGGCGCCGTCAAGGCGAACTCGACGCTGGAGATGCCGCGCCGGTCCCGCCATAAGGTTCTTATCTTTCCAAGAAACCGCAGCATGGCGCGTTCAAAAAGGCTCATTCCGCACGGCCACGGTCGCGGAATGGTCGATCACGGTAAAGAACGGATCGAACAGTTGGGTCAGGCTTTGGATTTGGTAGCGGATTCTATACAGGACAATGTCGCCGGGCCCGCCCAGACCGGCCAGACCGACATCCGTATCGTACTGGCCGTTGCCGTTCACATCCGTGAAGGGTTCGCCGGTATCAAACACGCCGTTGGCATTCGTGTCGGCGAAGGGCTCCGGCTCACCGATATCCGAAAAGTTGTCGTAGACGATGGTATCGATGGTCACCTCGTCCAGGGGCACAAGCCCATAGGTATTCTGTTCGATAACGTCGCGGATGACATCCTCGCGGGTGGTGCCGTCGGCAGTGCTGCCGGTAATCCCGAAACGCGAACTGGCCAGCACGGCGTTTTCCAGCGAACTGCTGACCAGAAAGACCATCCCCAGTTCCACGATACCGATCAGCATGGTGATGGTCAGCGGGGCCATGATCGCGAATTCCACGAGCGAGCTGCCCCGGCGGTTCCGAAGAAAGCGGCGAAGGCGGCGCATCACTGCGAAATCCTCAAGTTCGACAATTGCCGTCCGATGGTGGCGAAATCCTCGCGCAGTTGATCGTTGCTGGGGGCATGGAAGAAGAAGCTTTCGTTGGATGCACAGGTCCGGAACAGGTTCTGGGTGGAGGCGCTGGGCGTCGATCCGAAGGTGATCGCATAGATGATGATCCCCTGCGCTTTCATCGCCTCGCAGGTCCGCGCGAAGCGGGCGTCGATCTCAACCCGGGCGGCGTTCAGCGAGGAGAATCCGAATTCACCCAACCGGCCATAGGCCGTATGGTCCGACCCGTCCGGTCCGAACCCGTTGTCCGGGGCATGCCCCCTGAAATCGAAGAACTGATTCTGGCCGTCGGTCATGATCACGACGACCTTGTCCATAAAGGGCTCGTCGTAATCGAGCGGCAGGGTCGGCGACCCGGTGCCTTCCCAGAAGGTGCGCCAGGCAGGCGACAGCGCACGCCACCCCCAGACGAGCCCCAGATTGCCGGTCGTACCGCCCCGGTGCCAGGGTTGCATGATGTCGATGGCGGCCAGGATCGTCGCCTTTGGGGCGATCAGCGGCGTGATCGGCGGACCGCATCCCAGGTTCGGTCCGCGCCCGTTGTTCTGAGCGCCGTTGCTCTCATCGAGATCGAAGCCGGTGACCGCGCCGCCGCCGTCGGTCAGAATCCAGTCATTGTCCACATTGTCGGCGTAAAAATACGGAGTGAAGGGTGCGAAGTCGGGCGTGTCATCGGTCTCGTCCAAGCCGCCGGCGCGCGCCTGAACGCACCCGATCCAGCTTGTCGGGCTGTAGTCGCCGCCCGCGGCGATGCGGTTCTGGCCATCCAGGGTCAGCCACTCGGTGTGGTTCGATCCGACATTCACCGCCGCCGTATAGGGAACCAGCGAAACCCATAGATTAGGATTGACATCCTCATCCCCATAGACCGACTCGATCAGGATGCGGGCCGCATCACGCGCCGCGCCGATCTTGCCGCCGCTGCGCATCGACCCGGTATTGTCCATCACCAGCACAAGCTCCATCCCACGGGTTTCCCGGGTGATCTGGGCGCGCTGGGTAAAGGTTACTTGATCGAACCCGAAAAGCCGCATGAAGGTTGTGTCGACCGATACCGTCGCCGACACGTCGATCACCGAACTGTCGGCATTCGTCGTCATGGTGAAATCCTGCAGGGTCGCGACATCGTCGACATTCGTGAAGTTGGCGTCGAAGAAACTGCGCGCGTCGGTGGCCATGGCGTCCACTTCCAGCGTATGGCCGGCGGCAAGCCCCGCCGCATCCACCGCGCGCTGCACGGAATCGCGCACCAGGAACATGCGTGTGCCGTCAACGGCCGCGCCGGTGGCCGCCATGACCGGCAGCAGCGCGAAGGCGAATATATTCATCACGCCGCCGCGGCGGTTTTGCAGAAACCGCCGCACCAGACGCCAAAATGTGTTTCGTCCAACCGTCATCCGAGACTCAGTCCAGGTCATCTTGGACCAAGCCCTAGATCACCCCCTGACCGAAGGCCAGAATAACAGTCTGGTTTTAAAAGAACCTTTTGGATTGGATTAACTAAAATACGCGCTATCGCGGCCCATCCACGAGACGGCCCCACTGGGTCAGCCAACGGCGATACCGCCCCCTTCCGAAGCCAGAGGCGGCTATGCGGCCAGGACGGCGAGCGCCCCGTCGACCACGTCGTCCAGACGGTCGCCGTCCTCATAGATCTTGGAGAGCACGCGCAGACCCTGCATGGTGTTGACCAGAAACAGGGCCAGCGCCCCCGCGTCGCGCCCGGTCGTGAACTGGCCGCGTTTCTGACCTTCCGCGACAAGATCGGTGAGAATCTTTTCCATGTCTTCGATGGCGCTGCGCGTCCGCGCCGCGATAACGCCGTCGCCGCGCCCGATTTCGACGATCGTGTTTGTCAGGAAACAGCCGCGCGCCCGCTCTTTGCCCGCCGCCTCCCTCGCCATGCGCCGCAGAAGGGCGGCGATCACCGTCTTCGGATCGACCTCTCCCCCGGCCATGGCCTGGCGCACATCGCGCATCGAATAGTCGGACAGGTATTTTTCAACCGCCATGACGTACAGCGCGTGCTTGCCGCCGAAAGTGTCGTAAAGACTGCCGCGGTTTATCCCCATCGCCTCAACCAGATCCTGCATTGAGGTATGCTCGTAACCCTGCTTCCAGAATAGATGCAGCGCCTGCTTGAGGGCTTGATCGGTGTCGAAGGCTTTGGTACGCGCCATGGAAGTGGTCCTTTCGCTGCCTTCAGAACATGGCCTTATTGGAACGTTTGTTCAATATCTTCGGGCGGCTGTGTATACGGGACCGCGCTTCACGGCCTGCGACATGGGGGACAGGACAATGACGGGGATTGGCGTTTCAGCGCCTCGGGTCGAGGATTTCCGGTTCCTCACCGGGCAAGGCAGGTATGTGGAGGACATTTCCCAGGACGGCGCGGCGCATGCGGCGATGGTCCGCAGTCCGTTTGCCCATGCCAGGATACTCTCCATCGACACGGCGGAGGCCGCCGCCATGCCGGGCGTCCTCGCCGTGCTGACCGGCAAGGATCTGCTGGCCGCCGGTCTGAAGCCGCTGCCGGTCGCAACCCCGCAGGATTCCAGCGACGGCGCCCCCTTCCGGAACCCGGACAGATACGCCCTGCCGGCCGAAACCGTGCGCTTTGTCGGCGAAGCGGTGGCCATGGTCGTCGCCGAGAGCGAGGACACCGCGCGCGACGCCGCCGAACTGGTCGATATCGACTATGAAGACCTGCCGGTCGAAGGCGATACGGCGACCACCCCCCACGTCGCCTTCGACTGGCATACGGGCGACGAAGCCGCGGTCGCCGCCGCCATGGCCGACGCAGCCCATACGGTTTCCATTGAGGGCGTGGTCAACAGCCGGGTGATCGTCAGTCCGATCGAAACGCGCTCCTATGTCGGGCGCTACGACGCGGCGGCGGACCGTTTCACGCTCTACACCCAGAGCCAGGGCGTCCATTTCCTGCGCCGGGTTATCGCCCAGTCCCTCGACGTCGCGGAAAGCGCCCTTCACGTCCTTACCGAGGATGTCGGCGGCAGTTTCGCCACCAAACTGATGAATTATCCCGAACAGACCCTGGTGCTGCACGCCGCCAGGCTGGTTGGCCGCCCGGTCCGCTGGGTCTCCAGCCGCGGTGAAGCGTTCCTCAGCGACGCCCATGGCCGCGATCAGGTCAGCCGCGCCGACCTGGCGCTCGACGCGGACGGAAAGATCCTGGCGCTTCGGATCGAAAGCCGCGGCTCGCTCGGTGCCTATGCGTCGGCGCTGGGCCCCTCGATCAGCGGCAAGGGCTTCGCCAAGGTCGCCGGGCACAGCTATGCGATCCCGGCGCTCAGCCTGCGCGTCGAAGGCGTCTATACCAACACCGCACCGACCGACGCCTATCGCGGCGCGGGCAAACCGGAAGTGATCTATCTGGTGGAACGCCTGATGGAAAAGGCGGCGCGGGACCTCGGCATGGATCGGGTCGACCTCCGGCGGCGCAATCTGGTGCCTGAATCCGCCATGCCCTACCCGGCGGCGAACGGCTGCACCTATGACAGCGGCAATTTCGAACACACCTTCGATCTGGCCCTGCGGGAGGCGGACTGGACCGGCTTCGAAACCCGCCGGGCGATGAGCGAAGCCGCCGGCAAGAAGCGCGGCATCGCGATTTGCCCGGGCCTGCACGTTACCGGCGGCACGCCCAACGAAGCCAGCGAAGTGCTGGTCACGGCGGACGGCGCGGTTCTGGTGAAAACCGGCGTTCAGGCATCGGGCCAAGGGCACGAAACCGCCTTCGCGCAACTTGTCTCCGCCCGTCTGGAGATTCCCATCGACCGTGTGAAGGTTCTGGAAGGCGACAGCGACAGGATCGGGAAAGGCGGCGGGACGGGCGGTTCCTCCTCCCTCCCCATCGCCGCGACCACCATCGACCGGGCAACCGCGGCCCTGATCGACACGGGCAAGGAACAGGCGGCCGAGGTCCTGGAAGCCGCGGCAGCGGACATCGCGTATGGGAAGGGCGGCTTTACGGTGGTCGGCACCGACCGGCGCATCGGCCTGTTCGAACTCGCAAAGAGCCTCGCGGAACGGGACCTGCCCGGCTGCGCCGGCGGGGCGGATTTCCAGGGAGACCATCAGACCGTTCCGCACAGCGCCCAGGTCTGCGAAGTGGAAGTGGACCCGGAGACCGGGCGCGTCACCATCGAAAAATACACATCCGCCGACGATATCGGCATACAGCTCAACCCGATGATCGCCCAGGGCCAGATCCATGGCGGCATCGCCCAGGGTATCGGACAGGCCTGGACGGAGAACTGCGTCTACGACCCGGACGGCGGACAATTGCTGTCCGGGTCGTTCATGGATTACGGGTTGCCCCGGGCGGACGACCTGCCGTTCTTCACCCTGGCCGACGGCAGCGTCTCGACCGAGGCGAACCACCTGGGCATGAAAGGGGTCGGCGAGTTGGGCACCAACGGCGGATTGGCGCCTTTCATTCTTGCCGTCTGCGACGCCATCGGCAGCGGAGATCTGCAAATGCCGGCCACGCCGGAGCGGGTCTGGCGGGCCTTGCAAAAGGCATAGATCGCGGGGCGCGCCCCAGGCTTGCTACGGCTGAGAGCCGGACGCCCAGGTTTCCTGAAGATGCCGCCACAGCAGACGGCCATCCCGGTCTTCTTCGAACAGAACCGTCGAGAGCCGGATATTGTCCCAGCCGGAGTTGAGCGCACCGGTTTGATGCTCTTCGTAGAAGGCGACCAGGATTTCCGGCTGGCCCGCCGGGGCGACGTCCTGCACCTTGTGAATGGCGATGCGGAACTTCGGGCTTTTGCCGTAGCCGTTGCGGATCGCCACAATCGTCTCTGTCTTGCCGGACCGGCTTCCGCCGGGTTGGATCATCAGGAACCGTTCGGACAGACGGTCCGCGAAATCCGTTTGGAACACCCTCTCATCCGCCGGCATACGGCCCGAAAGCCACGCGTCCAGAAATGCGTGCAACCGGCGGATTTCAGTTTCGAGACGGCCGGACATCTCAGCCCGCCAATCCGTACAGCAGCCCGGCGGAGACCGAACCGGCCAAGGCGATGACGATATAAAGCGCGAAGACGGGAAGCTTCACCAGGGCCTTCACGGCGATTGCCGCCGGAATGCTGGTCACCCCGCCCGCGACCATAAAGGTCAGGGCCGCGGCGGGCGTCAGCCCCATTTCCATCAACCCGCTGGTCAGCGGGATCGCCGCATAGCCGTTCATATAGGCCGGGACGCCGATGACGGCGGCGGCCGGGATCGCCAGGGTCCCCGCCTCGCCGAGCCAGATGCCGACCTGCTGCATCGGAACATAGGCCAGCATCACCGCTTCCAGCAGAAAGGCCAGCGCCATCCATTTCCCCAGGAAGAAAGAGGCGCTCTTGCTCTCTCCGGCAAAGGCGGACCGGCGCTTTTCTTCCGTCCAGAATTTCCACTGGGGCTTTTCCCCACTGGTGACCGCACCCGCGCCACAGGTCGATACGACGCCGGCCAGGGGGTCCTTCAGCGCGCCGCCGCGATCCAAAGCCATGACCGTGACACCGCCCAGAAGTCCCATCCCGAAGGCCGCCACGGTCTTCACCGCCGCGAATTCCGTGCCGATGACGGCGGCGGTCAGAACGAACATTTCCGGATCCATGATCGGCGAGGCGAGCCAGAACGCCATAACGGGGGCCAGCGGCACGCCGGAGGCCAACAGGGCGGCGATCAGGGGAATGACCCCGCAGGAGCAGAAAGGCGACATCGCGCCGAAGGCCGCCGCCATGAAGACGGCTTGCACCATGTTGCCGCTGAAGGCGCGCGCGATCAGCCGGTCCGCGCCGCTGGCCTTCAAATAAGCCGCCAGCAGGACCGATACCGCCAGGAACGGAAGCAGTTGGACCAGATTTTCACCCAGAAAGCCGAACCCGTTCAACGCCGCCGGCCGATCCGCAACGAGCCAGACCGCGCCCACCGCCAGGATGGCCAGAATAACCCGGTCGAGCTTCAGTTTCGAGGTGAGTTCCGACAGGTAGTTAACGATAGTTCTAGAACTATCGAAATTTTGACCGGAATCGTTTCTGGTGCTGTCGCTCATGACTTACTTCTCCAAGGGGTCCCGGACGGTTTTCGGGGAAGCGTTGGCCGGGCGCGGCATCTTCTTCCATTCCGTCCAGCCCGCGGTGTTGCTTTGATCGGCGTCCGCGCAACATTCGTCCGCCAGGAACCCGATCACCGTATCCATAATGTCGTACCGCGCCCGGCAGATCAGGGTGGCGCCCTGCTTCTCCCGCGCGATCAGCCCGACCGTATCCAACAGTTTCAGATGATGACTGAGGGTGGAGCCCGGCACCGTCAGGATTTCCTGGATGCGTCCCACGCTCATCCCCTCGCCTCCGGCGCGCACCAGCAGGCGATAGATCTGCAGCCGGGTCGGGTTGCCCAGGGCGCTCAGCCGGTCCGCAATGGTTTCCAATTCGCTCATGATGCAAGGATAGGGAGCCCGTCAATTGGAGTCAACTATATTTCTAGAAACATCGAAATAATAAAAGCACGCACCGCATATTTACGCACCGATCCGCGTTCCCTCTCTTGAAGCGCGGCGCGGGGCGCGCCATCTTCTCCAGGCTTGCGGATTTCTGCCGGAATCCGCGTCTGCGAAGGATTTCACCCGAATGACAGACAAGCCGAAAAGCCCGCTGCCGGAAATCCCCTCGCCCTGCGTGGCGATCTGCACGATCAATCCTGCCACGGGCCAATGTATGGGCTGTCTGCGCACAGTCGATGAAATCGGCGCTTGGCCGCGGGCCAGCAACGAAGAACGTTATGAAATCCTGCAAGAGTTGAAGGAACGCCGCCGCGCGGCGGGGCGCACCAGCGCCGCCGATCAACGCCCCCGCCGCCGGGAACGCCGCGGCAGCGCCTGAGCGGCGCTTACCGCTCGCCATCCTTCCTCTTCGGCGCTACGCTTTGGGCCAAACAAGGAGGGTGCGGCCATAAAGGAAAAAACCGGCTGGATCAAGAAAGCCTACGGCGTCCGGACCAAGGACGACGTCCACGAGGTCTATGCAGGCTGGGCTGAAACCTACGAAGCCGATGTCGGCGGCGAATACGGTTATGTCGCCCCGCAAATCGCCGTTGAAATCTTCGCCCAGCGCTTCACCGTGCGGGACCGCCCCGTAATGGATGTCGGCTGCGGCACCGGTCTGGCCGGCGTGGAACTGAAACACCATGGGTTCGAGACAATCGACGGTCTGGACATCTCCCCCGCCATGCTGGAACAGGCCGCAGCCAAAGGCATCTACCGCAGCCTGATGGAAGGGGACATGACCGTCGGCCTGGAAGTGCCGGACAACAGCTATGCTTCCGCCGTCTGTGTCGGCGTCTTCGCCATGGGTCATGTCGGACCGGACGGGTTGGATGAATTGGTCCGTATCGTGGAACCTGGCGGCGTCGTCTCCTTCACCATCAACGCGCTGGTCTTCAAGGAACGGAATTACGAAGGCAAATTCAAGGCCCTGGAAGAAGCCGGGCTGGTCGATTGCGAAGAGGTAAAGAAGATCGACTACCTGAAGGAGGCCGGGGTCGAAGGCTGGTTCGCGACGCTGGCGGTCAAATAACAGCAGTTTCGAAAGGTCCTGAGGATGGGCGTCGCTAACCCGCCCGATTTTTCCTTCCGGCACAGTCGATTCCAAGTAAAGGTGGCACGCTCTACCGCCGCGCCTTGAAGAAATTCCGCAACAGGGCCGCGCACGCGCCTTCCATGACCCCGCCGACCACGTCGGGACGGTGATGACAGGTCGGGCGGTCGAAAACCCGGGCCCCATGATCGACGCCGCCGCCCTTGGGGTCGTAAGCTCCGAAGATCACGCGGTCGATTCTGGCGTGCGAGATTGCCGAGGCGCACATCGCACAAGGCTCCAGTGTGACATAGAGATGCGCGCCGCCAAGCCGGGGCGAACCTTGCTTTTCCGCCGCCGCCCGGATGACCAGCATTTCCGCATGCGCGGTCGGATCGCTCAATTCCTCGACCCGGTTGCCGGCCTCGGCCAGCACCGCGCCGCTGGCCCCGTCCACCAACACCGCCCCGATGGGCGATTCCCCCCGCCCGGCCGCGGCTTCCGCTTGCGCCAGGGCGCGGTTCATATATGGGTTTCGGCTTTCCTGCATGGCGGGCGGAGCGTAGATTGCACCTCGTCCCACCGCAAGGACCGCAACACGGATACCCCCATGACCGACGCCGACAGCAATTCAGCGAAACCGGACGCCGAACGCATCGCCAAGGTGATGGCGCGGGCCGGCCTGTGTTCCCGGCGGGAGGCGGAGCGTTGGATCGCCGAAGGCCGCGTCTCCGTCGACGGAACGGCCATCGACACCCCGGCCATCACCGTCACGGCGGAAAACACGGTGTCTGTCGACGGCAAGGAGCTTCCCGCCGCCGACCGCCCGCGCCTGTGGCGGTTTCACAAACAGGTCGGGCTGATCACGACATCCAACGATCCCCAAGGCCGCCCCACGGTCTATGACGTGCTGCCCAAGGATCTGCCGCGGCTTATCAGCGTCGGGCGACTGGACCTGAATTCGGAAGGGTTGCTGCTGTTCACCAACGATGGCGGTCTGGCCCGCAAGCTGGAACATCCCGACACCGGCCTGGTGCGCCGCTATCGTGTACGCGTACGCGGCAGGGTCGATGTCGCGCGCCTGGAATCCCTGGCCAAGGGCGTGACGGTGGACGGCATACGCTATGTCGGGATAGAGGCCCAGCTTGAACGCCAGCAATCCACCAACGCCTGGATCTCCGTCGGTCTGCGGGAAGGAAAAAACCGCGAAGTCCGCCGGGTCATGGAACATCTGGGCTATAGCGTGAACCGGCTGATCCGCACCGGCTATGGGCCCGTCGCCCTGGGCGATCTGCCGCGCGGCGCGATAGAGGAAATCCAGGCGGGCGTCGTCAAGAAGCTGCTGGGCGAAAGCCACAAGGGCGCGAAGGCCAAACCGAAGCCCGTCAAGCCGAACTACAAGCGCAAAGGCGCCTCCGCAAAGAAGGCATTCGCGAAGAAAGACGCCGCCAAAACCGCGCGCGGCAAGAAACCGGCCCATGCGGATCGTCGCCGGCCGGTTTAAAGGCATCCGGCTGCAGGCCCCGGACGGCGCGGCCACGCGGCCGACCGGCGACCGGGCCCGCGAGGGATTGT
>JANQIT010000042.1 GCA_028282025.1 Hwanghaeella sp.
GCCTCGCTCAGCGTGGCGGCGCAGACCCCGACGGCACCCGCCGCGATCTGCAGCTTCGCGATAAGCGCGGATTTATGGGACTTTGCATGCGGCCGCAGCGAGATGCCGTGTTTTTTGCAATGGTCCGCCATGGCGGCGATGTTCCGTTCCATCGCGTCGAGATCGACGATCAGCGCCGGGGTGGTGAGGGATTGGCGTGAATTGGGTTTCCCGATGAGGGATTCGTTCGGGCCGAGGTTGGGCATCGTGTACTCCGTGTTTCGCGGGAGTATATCGCAGCCCTGACACGGCGACAGCGGGACGCATAAAAAAGGCGGGGCCGAAGCCCCGCCAGTCGTCCGGACCGAAGGGGATCGGTCCGTTAAATGATTTTCCAGCTTCCGTCCGGCTGGCGGCAGGCCTGGCCATAGCCTTCCTGCTTGCGTCCACCGACGGTGATCTCCTGTTGATACTCGCGGCAATACGCGCCTGTTTCGGAGTGCACGCCCTCGCGGGTCGGCGTCACGGTGCCGTAGTTGCCGGATTGCGGGTTGCTCCAGGTGATCGTCTCGCCGATCGGGGCAGAAGACGCCTTGTAGGTGGCGTTCTGCAGATAGGCCCGGTCGGCCCGGTCCAGCGAACTGCCGATCTCGTTACCGAGCAGCCCGCCGGCGAAGACGCCGAGCGCGGTGGCGGCGAGTTTGCCGCTGCCCGAACCGAACTGCGATCCGAGCAGTCCGCCGAGCCCGGCGCCGATCAGGGTGCCGCCCGCTTGTTTTTGGCCATAGTGCTGGCAGGCGCCAAGCGAGACGGCAACGATCGCAACAAGTGCGAGTTTCTTGATATTCATTGTCCAACTCCTTTCGGTCGTCTTAGACGCGTGGTGCCGAAGCGACCTAAACCGATCCGCGTCTACTTGGTTTTACAAGTAACAAGTCCGGAATTACTGTTATTATTCTAGTAGTAATGAATAATGTGGTGGCTTCCTCTGACGATATAGCTGTGGCCATACCGGTCGTAACACATGGTTCCGCCAAATTTTACTTTACGGCCATACCGGTCGTAGCCGATCCGGCTCACCGGATGACAGCGGTTTTGGCGGTAATGACGCACGCGCTTCTTGTGCTTGTAGCCGTGCGGCGCCCAGGAGCCGTAGCCGGGGAAGCCGAAGACGAAGTTGTAGATCGGCTTGCCGTGCTTGTAGCCGTGCCAGTGGCCATGATGTCGCTTGTGCTTGTAGGCGTGCTTATGGCCGTGCTTGTAGCCCTTGTCATAGCCGTTCTTGTAGCCGCGCTTATACGCATGCTTCTTTCCATGATTCCGGTGGGCGTGCTTGTGCCCATGCTTGTGGCCCTTGTGATAGCCAGGCTCGAAGCCCTTCTTATAGGCGTGCTTCTTGCCGTGGCCCTTGTGGCTGCCGTGACGTTCATTGTCGTAGATGATCCGTCCGCCGGCTGCTGCGGGGGCGGTGGCGACGGTGATCCCGACCGTAAGGCCGATGATCAGGCCGGTGACCTTCAGAAACGTCTTCGTCCGGTTGGGTTGTCCTCGCATTTTTCCTCTCCCTAAGGTGCCACCGAATTGGGTGAGCGGTTGGGTCTCTCTTTGACGCTGCACGGCGGGCGCCAGCGAAGGCATCTACCATGGAATAGCATCATAGTTATATGCATAAATGGTGTTAAATGTAATGTCAAAACTAAAATTAAACCTGTAACGGCGTTGTGATCAGGAAAATTAATGATTGAAAATCAAAGGAATAGAGTGTATAACCCGGGGCGTTAGAATGGGCCTCGTGGAAATTCGCACCAAACCGTTGCATCTAAATGTAAATTTGAATGCAAAGCGGCGAAGAATGCTGCCCGATGTGCGTGCCCCGAGGTCTTGGGGAGAGGCGGAGTATAGATGAAATACAACCTCAATCAGCGCAAAGAATACCTGAGAATGACACATCGCCTTGGCAGTGAATGGCTAACGGTATTTGCTGGCGATGAAGAATTTTACTCGGCTGCTTATTGGGATCTTCTTACCAATATTTGGGATAAGGACCTTCCAGTCCGTAAGACGGACGCTTTACGCTTTATGACGGGTATAAAAAGCCCACATACGGCGGGGAAATACATCGATACCGCGATTCGGAAGGGTATCTTGATCGAAGAGGACAACCCCGACGACGCGCGGTCCAAGTTGCTGCGGCTGTCGCCGGACATGCGGGCCCGTCTCGACACCTTTTTCGATTCCGCCGTCGGGCAGGTTCGGCGCACCAGCGGCAAGATGGATCAGCTGGGACCGTCGCCGCAGGATCCTTAGGCCATCCACGGGCGCGTGGCGGATTTCGATCCGCCCGAAGGTTTCCGCTACACTAGCGTAACGTTCTAATCGCAACTGTTCGCCACCCCCGGCGCCCGGCCGGGCGCGTATGTTCGTCGTGTCGTCGACGCACGAAACGCCGACTATCGGCAGACAAGAAGGAGATGATCCTCATGAAAATCGCAGACATCGAAGCCATCGCCATGGCCGTTCCCATGGAGGAACAGATCGCCGCGCCGATCAGCATGCCGCGGGCGGACGAGGTCGCGAGCGTCGTGTTCAAGGAGTACCGCACGACGATGGTGAGGATCA